>JBFYNP010000060.1:0-9018 GCA_041304325.1 Candidatus Bathyarchaeota archaeon | reverse complement strand
GAAGAGGGGGATCTAGGGAAGATCCCAATTTTAACGCACTTTACCGGCGACCCAGGACCCTATATCACCAGTGGAATACTCTACGCAAAAAGCCCGGATGGGAGTGTAGAGAACGTCAGTTTCCATAGGATACTTGTACTCGACGAGAAGAAAATGACAATCCGGATAGTGCCAAGACACCTATACAGGTTAACTCAGCTTGCGAAGAAAGCTGGATTGAAAAAAATGGATGTTAGTGTTAGCATCGGTCTTCACCCCGCAGTATTGTTAGCAGCTAGCCTCCCTGCAGCCTTCGGTGTATGTGAGTATGACATAGCTAACAACCTTCTCGGAGGTAATCTCAAACTCATAAAATGTGCCCATATTGACGCTCTAGCTCCTGCAGACGCAGAGTTGGTACTTGAGTGTAAACTTAACCTAGATCAAGATTCAATGGAGGGACCATTCGTGGACCTGAGTGGAACTTTCGACGTGAAGAGGCAGCAGCCAGTGATGGAGCTCGTGGGAGTTATGCACAGAAGTAATTACATCTACCAAGCATTGCTCCCAAGCGGATCAGAACACATGTTATTGATGGGGATGCCTCCTGAAGTCCGAATCTGGGAATACTGCCAGAATGTTGTACCAACTGTAAAAGGCGTAAACATGACTCTTGGAGGTAATGGATGGCTTCACTGCGTCATCGCATTCGATAAAGTAAGGGAAGGTGACCCAAAAAACATGCTTATGGCAATATTTGCTGCTCACCCCAGTCTTAAACACGCCATCGTAGTCGACGGAGACATCAACCCATATAACATGCAGGAGGTCGAATGGGCGATCGCTACAAGGTTCAAAGGTGACGAGGATCTTCTAGTAATTCCGAATGTTCGAGTAAGCAGCCTTGATCCAACCGCAGACCAACAGACAGAACTTGGATGTAAGGTTGGAGTCGACGCAACACGCCCCTTAAGCAAACCTAAGGAGAAGTTTATGAAAGCTGAAATCAAGGTTGATAACCGCGTCAAAGCAATCCTTGACAAATATTCTTAGAACAGCTTTTATCCCCCGGTTTTTCTTCTCTTTTGATTAGGATGTATCTTACCCGTGAAGAGGAGCGGATGCTTGCAGGCGAGCATGGTACTGGTATCGCAAAATCTCTTGAACTACTTGTCACCCTTGGCGATGTCTTCGGCGCCAAGAAATTAGTGCCTGTTGAAAGTGCACATGTTAGCGGTGTTAGCTTCAAGAATCTAGGTGATGCGGGAGTCGAGTGGCTTGAGGATCAGGTCAAGTATGGAGCCAAGTGTAAAGTTAGGGCTACACTCAATCCCGCAGGGATGGATATGGAAAAATGGAGGGAGATGGGTGTTCCGGAAGAGTTCGCAGTTGGACAGAACCGAACCATCCGGGCCTTTGAGGCGTTAGGAATCGAACCAACGTGTACCTGTACACCGTATCTTGTGGGACACATCCCGAGGTTCGGTGCCCAGATCGCTTGGGCTGAAAGTAGTGCAATATGCTACTCGAATAGTGTTATAGGCGCTCGGACCAATAGAGAGTCTGGCCCAACTACAATAGCTTCTGCAGTCACTGGACTTACACCCCTTTATGAGTATCGCTTAACAGAAAATCGGCGTCCCGGCAAGATCGTAGAGGTCAACGCTGATCTTAACACCCCTCTCGACTATAGTGCCTTGGGTTATGTTACAGGTAAACTCCTCGGAAATACTGTTCCATACTTTCGAGGTTTTGTTCACCCTGATCTGGAGTCGTTGAAAACGTTGGGAGCTGCCTGCGCTACAAGTGGTGGGATCGCCTTATGGCATGGTGAGGGGGTTACACCTGAAGCGAAAGAAGTGGAATCTTACCTTCCAGGGTTAGAAAAAGTTATCATAGATGATAAAGCCATTCGGGAAGCGAAGGAAAAGTTCACTTGCGAACTCTCAGATCCGGTTGTCTGTATAGGATGTCCCCATTGTAGTCTTAGAGAGGTTGAGCAAGTTGCAAAACTTGTGAAAGGGGGCAAACTAAGGAAAAGAACTATGGTATTCACCAGTAGAGGTGTATACTCACACGCTCGGAGAGAAGGCTTTGTTCGAAGCATAGAGGATGCGGGAGGTCATGTTTACGTTGATACCTGTATGGTGGTTGCCCCTCTCAAGGAGATGGGGTGGAAGGAGGTTGCCTTGAATAGTTTCAAAGGTGCTCAATACTGTGCTAACATGGGGCTGAAAACGAGTATGGCTACAGTTGAGGGACTCTTAGAGGAAGCGAAAAAATGATACTAAAAGGTCGTAAAATCGTTTCAGGCATTGCAGAAGGCGAGGCTCTGGTTTGTAGTGACCCGGTTAGCTTTTATGGTGGAATTGATCCTGACACTGGAAAAATTGCGGAATCAGGCCATATTCTTTATGGACAGAAAATATCTGGTAAGGTTTTCATCTTTCCCACTGGGAAGGGGAGTACCGTCGGTAGTTACATAATTTACAGGATGGCTAAACAGGGTACCGCCCCATTAGCTATCATCAACCGTGAAACTGAAGCAATTATTGCCACTGGATGCGTAATCGGTAGTATCCCTCTTGTCGATAAACTCGATAAGGATCCGGTAAAAGTTATAGAAACAGGAATGAAACTCCGGGTAGATACAGGGAAGGGAACCGTTGAAATCCTCTAATCATCATATCTCACGGTTACTCTACCCTGCTCCTCCTGAATGAGTTTAAGCACAAATCTCCCTAGGGGGAGAACCTCCGCGTTAACCCCCCGTCTTTTCTCACCATAACTTATTAGGTTAAACTCGCGGAGGATCCGCGCATTCAGTTTCAATGTGGACAAGGGTACGCTATGCGACTTATTCAACTCCCGAACAATGCTTGTTAGACTACGCTGCATAACAGCTACTCTAGAGAGAATTAGAAGCTGGTTATCGTTGAGCGTCCTTAAAAGGATACGACGTAGATCAGCTACGCCGTCCTTGGATATTGGAGGGTGGTCACACTCTACACCATCTCGAATACGCATTAAGATAATTAAAAAACCTTTGGACAATTTTATCTACCCTACAAGGATACACAAGGCAACGCTTTTCTGATAGAACCCTCTCAAACGAATCGTCTATGTCCCGCCAAGGAGGTAAAACTGCGGTTATCACAGGAACTGCGATCCTCGCCGCTCTTGTAGTTGTTTTCGATTATGCACTCAAATTTAGCGGTCTCAAGATACCATTTCCTTGGATGCCGACCCTCAAATTTGATTTCACAGGCATTCCAATATTGCTAAGCTTCCTCATGTATGGTCTTCCAGCGGCATTTACGACGAGTCTAATTGCGTTATTCGCAATAGTAGTTAGAAGTGGAGATTTTGTAAGCGCATCGATGAAAGCTTTATCCGAGTTCACTACGGTTCTCGGATTTGCTTCGGGTGTTTGGGTATGTAATAAGTTCAGTCTACCGATCATTCAGGAGAGGGGACTTAGTTGGTTTTTCGGGGTTACATTACGGATCATCGTTATGGGTGTAGCAAATTTAATCGTATTACCAATTTTCTATGGGATGTCCCAAGAATTCGTGTATGCTTCTATTCCTCTTACAGCAGCTTTTAACCTGCTCCAAGGGAGCCTAGGAATTATCCTAGCTTCCTTCCTTCATGAAGCCGTTGGGCGTCGAATAGGCAGGTAAATGTCAGTCGCAGGTTTTAAGCTCTATAAGCGCTAATCTAGAGCGATCCCTTTTGAGTAAACAGGTTGCTTGGGACTGGATCGACCAGAACCAGAAAAAGATCATAGAATTATCTGACAAAGTGTGGGAGTACGCCGAGGTCGGACTTAAGGAGGAGAAGACGAGTAAGCTTCTCGCTGATTTCATTGAAAAGCAGGGCTTCAAGGTGGAGCGTGGTGTTGCGGACATGCCAACTGCATTCGTTGCGACTTGGAATAGTGGGGAAAATGGTCCTACAATAGGCATCCTAGGTGAATTAGATGCTCTTGCAGGTCTTAGCCAGAAGGCTGTTCCTTATAGGGAACCAATGAAGGAAGGGGCTCCAGGTCACGCTTGTGGTCATAATATTCATGGTACAGGAGGTATGGCGGGGGCAATTGCACTCGTTAAGGCACTTCAAGAGAAGAAGATTAATGCTACAGTAAAATTCTACGGCTGCCCTGCAGAGGAGACTCTTGTGGGGAAGGTCTGGATGGCAAGACATGGCCTCTTCAAAGGGGTAGATGCGGTTCTCAGTCATCACCCCGGATCTGTGAATACTGCAGGCACCGGAAGCGCTGTCGCGCTTAATAGTTTTAAACTTCATTTTTTCGGCAAGTCCAGCCACGCTGGAGGTTCTCCTGAGAACGGAATAAGCGCTCTTGATGCCGTTGAACTCATGAGCGTTGGTGTGAACTTCATGCGAGAGCACATCATCGACAAAGCTCGCATCCATTGTGTCACGGAGTATGGAGGGGGCCAACCCAATGTTGTCCCTGACTACGCGCGTGTTTGGTATTATGTTAGAGCACCGGAACGTGAACAGGTCGAGTACATCTACAACTGGGTTCTTCAGATCGCAGAAGGGGCAGATAAGATGGCTCGAACAACCCATAAAGTTGAGTTCCTAACTGGGTGCTACAACGTTCTACCAAACAAGGTACTTTGTGATGTCATTGTCGCTAATATGCGTGAGATTGGGGCACCAAAGTTCGATGATATAGACAGAAAGTTTGCGATTGAACTCAATAAGAATATTGACCAACGCCAAAAGAGAGAGGGACTTAAAAAGTCAAAACGCCCTGGATGGGAAAAGCTTGGGGATGAGCTATTTGATGAGAGGATCCTAGAGGACTATCAAGCAGGTGAAATTGGAACAGGAAGCACCGATGTGGCGGATGTCAGCTGGGTTGTACCTACCAAGGAGTTCACAACCACTTGCACAATGCTCGGTACACCTGGTCATAATTGGCAGTATACAGCTCAAACAGGCATGAGTATAGGGCATAAAGGACTTATTTTCGCTAGTAAAACATTCGCAGGCGCAGGATTGGATCTTATTACCCAGGCTAAGACATTAAAGGCTTGTAAGTTGGAGTTCAAAAAGAGACTAGACGGTAAAAAATACAGGTCTCCAATTCCCCTTGATCTTAAGCCTCCGCTCAAGCAGTTCTGATTCTTTTTTCCCAAGATATTTGGGTTTTTTTATTAGAGTTGATCTTTGAAAGTGAACTGTTTTTTATAGATTTCTCTGATCTTATCTAAGGTGTCGGTATCGAGAGGTCCTTTATCAACTCGGATTCGTTTTATTCGAGCGAACCGAAGAGCAAAACCTGACTTATATTTTGAGCTCTGCTGAATCTCATTATAAGCAACCTCGACAACGATCTCTGGTTTTACATTCACAGTGTTATCTAATTCACTAATCTTCAGATTTTGAAGTCGAAGTGTAATCCATTTGAACTCTTCATCAGTAAGACCTTTAAACGTCTTACCAATGACACGCCATTCATCACCATTTCGGACCGCTAGGTGATAATTACTCAACCAACCCTTCCTTCTACCAGTACCCCAATCCGCTGCAATTATAACCAAGTCAAGAGTATCGGAGGGCTTAAGCTTAAGCCACCCCCTCCCTCTAGCACCAGGAACATAGAAAGAGTCCAACCGCTTTGCAATAAGTCCTTCATGACCTGCTTGCATCGCCGCTTTTAGGAACTGTTCTGCCTCCTCAGGACTTCGAGTTAAAAAATGTTCCGCGAGAAGTTCAGTAGGAGCAATCTTAAGGAGAAGCCCCCAACGCACTGAATAGGGTTGATCGATCAAAAGAACTCCATTTAGATACAGGAGGTCAAAGAGGTGAAGCTTTAGGGGTACCGTTAATGCGGTTGAAGCTACATTGTTGACTCTTGTGAAACGGCGCATTAGATCCTGAAACGGAAGTGGTTTGTTATCTTGCCCCATTGCTATAACCTCACCTTCCACGATCATGCTCGTCTTCGGAAGGCTATTCCTAACCCGCTCTACGATGTCAGGAACGCTCTCGGTTACGTCAGTGAGTCTCCGACTGTAGATCCGGATCTCATCGCCTATTCTATGGATCTGAACTCGTGCACCGTCGAACTTGTATTCGAATACTGTTTCTCCACCGTGTTCTTGGAGTGCCCCTGTAACGTTGTCAGCAGTCTCAGCGAGCATAGGTTTGAGAGGCACGAAAAGCTCTGGCTCGATACCTGAGAGCCCCCTAGGCCCTTGAGTTACAGCTATCAAAGCAACCTCTCCTAGATTTCCAGTAAGCATTAACGCTCTTCGGACGAGGGATAGAGATGCCCCAGATGACCTTGCAAGCGCTTCAAGCATCAAACCCTCATTTACACCTATTCGCATCTCCCCGAATATGATCCTGACGAGTACCTCTACATCTCTGGGGCCTGCATCGCTGATTAGACCGACTAGAAGTCTCTCCTTTAACGTTCTACTGCTGACCCCTCGAATCTCTGCGATTTCGGTTAAAATCGAGTGTACACGACGTAACGTTAGAGGTTCTCTAAGAAGTGTAGTCTGTCTCTTCTTTTCCAGAACCCGCTTCATAGTACTCCATCCAACTTCGAGAGTTCTACTGTCAAACTCGGGGAATACTTGACCAACAATGAGGAGCACTGCAGGAGCGATTTCCTCCGCATCTAAGATTAGGAGGAAATCCGCTATGAGATGACTCTTCTCGGTATGTTTCTTCGTAGCTTCAAGTGCTCTACAAAGCTCTGTTAGTTTGCTGAAAGAAGTTGGCATCGTCAACACCCCATCAAATGGATTAAAAATTTATTATCTTCTCCATCCCCCATTCTTTCATCTGGCCTTGACGATCTCTGTAGATTTGCTTATAGTATGTGAAATTTAAAAACCTGTTTTCATCGAGTTCCCTGATCGGGTTAGTATATGTATCATCGATCTTTATCTCAGCGAAGTTGCTAACGATCGCCTCACCGCTATTTGGAAGTTGATCCAGATATTCATAAAAAATATTTTCTAGAAACATGTATTGGTGAATGATTTTTATAACCCACTTTCGAATGAAGCCATAAATCACTTCTGCGCAAGCGAGGACCGGAAATAATACTATGAAAATGTCCATCGCAAAGATTCTCTCATTTAGATCATTACGAACATAAAAAAGCTTATAGAGAGTTATGTCTGCGTCCAGCTGGATCAGGTTAAGTTTAATCAATATTGGTTAATGCGATACCTAGATACCACCGATCATTAGATGGTAGATAACTGCGAAGATATAGAGTATAAAAAGAGGCGGAACTAAGTAGGGATATACTTTGTTTAGGTCAGATCGGTAATACTGGTTTGTGAGGATAAGACAAAGGTGCATCGGGCTCATAGTGTAGCCGAAAACGATCCCAGCAAAAATAATTGTGACATTAGATATGGTGGTTTGACCTAAAAGAGGCAAAAGAAGCGGTAATATTATACCTATTCCCATCTGGGGTTGACCAGAGATAGAACCTATAATTATTGGTGCAAAAAGCACCAAGATGAGAAGTGGAAGCCCAACCTGCATAATCACTTTGAAGAGGCTAGTTACAGCACCTGAATCTGATAATAGATAACGGAAATAGAGGGTAGCAATAACAGCGCTCACGGTGTCCCATTTTATCCCCTTCCAGATATAGGTTAGACCCTTATCGATTGGTACACGCTTCAAAAAGTATGTAAATAGGATACCTACAAGGACACTGAGCCAAATAGGGATGCTAATTAAAGTTAGAACAACTGTAATTAGAATTGGGGAGATCCATTTTATTACCTCTCCAAGATGTCTCTCTTTCGCTGACTCAAAGAACTCTTCTTTAATAAAACGGCTAATCACAACCCAGCCGATCAACCATGAGGCTAAGAATATGGGAATATTCCAAAGTATAAAGCTCCGAAGATCAATCTCAGCGAGCTTACATAAGATAATAGTCGTCGAGGAAATTGGGCTAGCCCAAAACCAGACATGTCGGAACCAGACATTTGTAAATGTCTTCTGCTCAGGATTGAGCTTCAAGCGATCTGCTTCCGCCTCATTGAAAGGCGCGGACATAAGGGCTCCACCGGGCATACTGAGAATCCCAAAGAGGGCAGGTATTATAGCAAGAAGCGCCTTTCCAGGCATAAAGCTCCGGAGACTTCCAATAAGATCAACCATGAGACCAGTCTCCTTCAGAACATAACCTAACACTGTGATGAAAGCCACAGCAGCGACGAGATCCCATGTGGTCGGATCAAGAACCGTCTTCATTGCTGAGTCGGTTAATATTGTCAACGGCTGCCCACAAGTTAACCCGATAATAACGCAAGCGGAAAGTATGGTTAATGCAAAATCTACCCCACGGAAACGTAGAACAAAAATTAAAAAAAAAGCAACCAGAAGACCAAGTAGCTCCAGCATATTAGGTGCCAGCGATGCCTCACCGATACGCCCATTAAAATAAAAACCCTTCAGGTGTCAACCCTAAGAAGAGGCAGTTAAAGGCGAGCATGGGGCCTCAGATGATCTCAGGTATACTTATCAACCAAAATCAGTTACCACAAAGTAAGCTTATTCTAATATTTTATTTTGAATATAAACATCAAAAGGATTGGGCAAATTTATCCATAACAAACATCAGTAACAGAGATCTTAGGCTTACTTATGATAGAACATATATTCTAATTATGATCAGTTACACGCATGGAAATGCAACCTGATATAATCCTTTTCAGGGTACCTTTCTGTGGTAAGTGCGCGGCGGTATCGAAAACTCTCAGAGAGATCAATGCTGAGATACCAGAACTAGCAATTAAAGAGCTAAGTCTAGCTACTAACTTGCTTTTAGCACATAAATATGGTCTCTTCTCGGTACCCTCCCTTTTAATCAGGGGGAAACCTCTACGAGGTTTAGTGAGCAAGCAACAGATACTAGAAGCTCTAGAATAACTCTGATTGGGTTTTTATGCGGTTACTCTCAGTAAATAAGAATATAAGGACATCAGACCTGGGTTAGAAGCAACCAACTCGTACACCTAC
>JBFYNP010000059.1:0-17683 GCA_041304325.1 Candidatus Bathyarchaeota archaeon | reverse complement strand
GGATAGTGAAATCAAAAAGACTCCACCCATACACCCCATTCACTATTCCCTCACCCTCTTTTCCTTGTAAATAATAAGTAAACATCAATGTACAGTATATTAGTAATTAATATAGCATTATTCCAATCATGGATTAAACGTAGTAGCATACACCTAAGTAGCATCACCATCGATAGCAGGTCTTATTACCATAGCGCACTTAGTAGAACTGGGTATGAAATGAATAGTGATAAGGTGATCGGTATCAATCCCATGGGTTCAATTCCCATTCCCGGCACCTTCATCACATCAACCACAAGTCTAGGTGCATACACACTCATTTTATACCTCTATTCAATTATTGCGTGTACAAGTTCGAGCTTGTCTATACCAGCTCCACATAATACACTACCATCATCTTTGAGATTAATTCCTAATGATGAAAAAAATTCATGGTGAGTTCTGCTCACCTGCGCTGATATATTAGACTCGATGATTTTGATAAGCTTCGGCTCATATTGGATAGTATTTCCTTCAACATCGATGCTTTTTCCAATGCGTGTGTAAGTACATCCATATTTCTTACACTGATAGAGGTTTGTTGAGCTTGAAAAGCCCAGTATTTTCTCCACTCTTCTTCTGGTTAGTGCTTTTAAGCTCACAGCCCAAAATTTTTCTCCATCACCAAAAAGGTAGATTGAACCTAAACGGTATTGACGTTGAGTTCTCTCAATGATTTGGTTGAGCCTCTCTTTTGGAGTCCATCCTTCAAACTCCAATATCGGAATTTTTAGCTGAGTTTCAGGTATGTTATTAGTGTAATATAAAGAATAACAAATGTTTTGTTCGGGTCTGGGCCTAACTCCCAATCGGCCCGAGAACCCAGGGATATTGCTGGCCGAAGGGGCCGTCATTTCCCGTTGTTGCGGGATCCTGGGAGCATATGAATCTAAATGATTAGTTAATTTAAGTATTGTCTCGATATCGGATTCTAGGTCTTTTTTTGAAAGAATAGTGCATACATAACCTGTTTTAGAATTTATTGTACCCGGTAACCTTATTATTCTTCGAGTATCGACAGTAACTTTTTCGTCGAAGAGAATTTTCGCACTAGATGCTTCCTGAACCAACTTTTTTCTATCCGAGATAGCTTTCATCTCCCGTTTATGGGGCTCTAATTCGCTTTCTTCTAATTTCCAGGGATCATCGCAGACAATGTGAAACCCTTTGCTTCCCGAGAACGCTATGTATCGTACATCGAAGCCTTTTGATTCTATAAAGTCGTTAACCGCAACTGCCTGTGCTTTCGCCTCTGTTAACGTCTTGATTTTATTAGATACATCAATGTCAAAGGATAAATCGCATGATAAGTAGATGTTTCTCAGAATATTACTATCTAGTCTACTCGCGATGAGATGGGGGTTTAACCATGTTGCTGTAGAATAGTAGACATCTAAAGGAGTATTCTCTACAAGGCATTTGCGCAGGTCTTCTGAGCTGCGTAATTTACGTTTGACTTTATAGAAGTATCCATCTAATAATCGTAGGCGAAAGTGACGAAATTTGAGGTTTGGGACCGGCTTCAGGTCTAGAAGATTTGAATTGTAATAAAGTTCCAAGGATTCACTTAGTAGATTGGTCGACTCCTTAGTCGCAGCTATTTTGCTCATTCGCGAATCTTAACCAGGTCACCATATTTTCTGGTATCAATAAACGTTCTAAAACCTCTTTTTGCGTCGCCGCTTAGATCGCCCTTTGAATCAAGTTCTCTGAAGATTACATCCAACTGGTTTTTGACTTCATCGCTGGTTTGTCCATTTCTAAAGTTGTTTCCATAATTGCTTTTAATCCAAGCGGCGAGTCTACCATATTTTCCGTTGCGTCTGTTCCTCTGATGAGTTTGTGCGTGTGGTTGTTGCGATGACTTTCGATTTTGCTCTTCTCGTTTCCGCGCTTCCTCTTGGTCAGCTAGGACTTTTTCAGCTTCCTTCTTTAAGCTACCAAATAGATCACGAAACATACACTACTCTAGGGCTAGTTTAGTTAAAAAACTCTCGCTCATACGCATGTTATTATTACAGCCATCTGTTAATTACTGCACAACAAGAAGTTATGCTTGCATCACAATCTCCAAATGTAGAGTGTTGATATAAAAGTGAAAAATAATTTTAAAATCCCAAAGTTCAATATACGTGAAAACCCTGCATTAATATTATTTCTCCTTGCCCCAGCGATCGGTGAGCTTCTTTCTGGCTCTTCTCCTCCATCAGAGTTTTTCACGCCTTTCGGACTAACTATGCTTCTTGGATTATATGGGTGTGGGGCCGTCCTTGCACGAGAACTTAAGGTCCGCTGGAGAAAGGGCATGGGAAGCCTCTTACTTCTTGGAGCCGCGTATGGAGCCCTTGAAGAAGGTATAATGGTGGCAAGCTGGTCAAGCCCATTTTGGCCTGACCTTGGAACACTAGGAGTATTCGGAAGATGGCTTGGCGTTAATTGGGTATGGGCAGCAGAACTTACTATGTACCACGCAATAGTAAGCATTACAATACCAGTGATGCTTGTAGAGCTAGCGTATCCTGAGAAGAAAAAAGACACCTGGCTAAGTGATTGGTGGATGAAAGCGTTTACAGTTGCACTTGCAATTGACGTCATAGTTGGCTTCATCCTTTTCGGATATCTATTAAATTATTTTCCACCTCTACCGCAATACTCACTTGCCTTCGCTGCAACCGCTTTTTTCTCGTATATGGCGTATAAGCTCCCCTCTAACTGGGCTCGGAAAGGTGTTAAGCCTATAAGACAACCCTTTTTCTATGTTGTTATCACCGCGCTAGGAGCTCTCAGCTCTGGCGTAGTTTTTTGGATATTTCCAAACCTATCAGATTTTATACTATTTCCTCTCTTCGTCATCATATGTGGGTTCGGAGTAATCTTTAGCATAATCAAACTTTTAATAAGTTACAACTGGAAAAATTCAACCCCACTTCATCGGTTCGCTATTTCCTCAGGGCCTCTTTTTCTTTTTATTATCTTATCTATCTTACAGGAATTTGACAAATCTAGAACCGATAATACAGCTGGAATGAGCCTTATAGGAGTCGTTGCAGTTATTGGTTTAACTTTTTTATGGTTAAAACTTAATCGAAGAGTCATGGTAACTACGACAGTGCTTTAACCGACTTTCAGATCAGGATATATATGTCAACTGTAATCTCTGCAGTTATCTCTTCAATTAAATCAGCTACACCTACCATAAAGACTCTCAGGATTAAACCTGAAGGGGAATTTAGGTTTAAGGCCGGTCAATGGATTGACTGCTTTGCAGAAATTGAAGGTCATCGAAAAGTTGCCGGGTATTCCATGACTTCGTCACCTCTCACAAAAGATTATTTTGATCTCGCAATAAAAAACGTTGGTGAGAACCCGGTTACTCGATACATCCACTCCTCCGCAAAGATAGGTGAGACTCTATTTGTCGATGGGGGGCATGGCGACGTTTTTTATGACTCCGGCATCACTAAAGCTGTATACCTGATAGCGAGCGGGATCGGTATCGCTCCCCATATGAGCATATTTCGTTTTATCGACGAGGGTGATTTGAATGCATCAGCGACCTTACTTTATAATGCTAGCAGCCCCGAGGAACTTGTCTTCAAAGATGAGATCGATGCTATCGTAAAGCGAAATAGTAGAATGCGATCCATATACACTGTCGATAACGCGACTTATGGTTGGACGGGTAGAACCGGTAAACTGGATGCTATGATGATACGAGATGCAGGCGTGGATTTGGATGCCCTTTACTACATTTGTGGGCTCCCTGATATGATCCATGAGATGGTTGACGTTCTTAGAAGTCTAGGTGTTCGGAGGAAACAGATGCGTTATGAGCTTTGGTGGTAAATGCATCCTATTAAATCCAATTAATGAATATCCTTCATCTTTAACTAGGTTACCAGTTAACTCGATTGATCTCAAAAAAAGACATTGTTATGAAGAGAAGTTTTATGAATTAATCTTCACTCAACAATAGACGATTGAGGAGAATTTCTTGAATAGTATCTTCGGAGGAGTGAAAGTTGCAAGAATCAGAACATCCGGGGGATTAAAAAAGCTGATTCGCGGAATAATACCCGACTCTGATGTTTATATTGTTAAACCTAACTGGTATAGCCCCTTAAAAGGTGGCTATACGGACGCAAAATCCTTAGACCTTCTTCTATCAGCTCTTCCCGGAAGGAAAATAGTGGTAGAAGGCTTCTCTATTGACAGACAGGATGGTTCAATTGTTTATAATTTTGCTGGAGCTAAAGTGGATTGGAGATGGCTCCTAAAGAATCCAACCTCGAATTGGCTGTATGACGCGAATCTCGAGACGATGCGCTTTTGGGACCAGTGGTTTAGAGATAACCTAGGTTTAACTAAGGTGCTTGAGAAGCATGGTGCTGAGTATCTCAGTATCACTGAAGAGGTTCTTGCAGGCAGGGTAGAACCTATTCAAGACATAAAGAATAGAGTCGAGTCACTTTACTCCCCAGTACAACACCCGAAGCTCTATGGGTACATGCCTAGTCGCCTCGCAGAACTAGCAGGTGCACCATTCATCAGCTTCGGACATGTCAAAGGATATGGTGGAGACTTCCCAAGTCTATCCTTAAAAAACATGTTTGGATTAATTCCTGATCCCCTAAGGAGCTGGTGGCATGGACCAAAAGATAACCAGTTGAGTCAAAGCATCGTAGACACAACAAAACTCTACGCAGCTTATTTTCCGCTCATAGGCATCGTTGAAGCTATCAACAGTTTCACAATCCCAGATCCAACAGGTGAAGTAAAAACGCCTTGGGGCAATTATAGAATAGGTAAAGGACATGGATTCGTAGCATGTGGAAAGAGTCTTTTGGAACTCGACGCGATCGTCTCGGGCTTAATTAAAGTTGATATCACTAAAGTTGGATACCTAAATTTAGCAGAACAAATCTTCCACGAGTATCCGCGAGATATGGTAAACCTAGCTTCGAAGTACACAACCGAATGGTTCAATGAGGCTTAGTGCACAGTTTTATCCCTCTTATTGTATCGATATTGATAGTAACTAAATGAAGTCATCATTACGAAGAATGAGATTACAAGTATATTTCCAAAGAATTTTGATATTAGGTATCCATACCAATTCAATCCAACGCAGCCAATAAGAAGGAGTAAAATGTAGAGAATGAGACCTGATGGCCAACGGTCCGGATGATGATATGGTTTCTTTCCAGAAACCGCTCTATACCAGAGATCATAGATTAAATAGATTATAATGGGTAACACAGCTAGCAGACGCAAAGGATCATTACCAAATAGATAATTTAATACCCAAAGAGAAGCAAAAGGAACTAACTGAGCACTAAATACAGGGCTCAATTTCCATTCAATTTCTGAGAGTTCATGTGCACGAAGGATATATATGATAAATAAAAGTGCATAAAAAATAATTGAGAAATAAAAAACAAGGCTGTCTATCAGCGATGTTTCCATCACAATAACCCTAACTTCAATTTGTTCAGTTAAGCTATAACTTTAACTTATGTTTCATTAAATCGATATATGTAACCTTAAAAAATTAATTCACAAATACCGCTATCCTTTTTCATTTCACGAAATAATTAACGATGAATCTTTATACTGATTAAAAAAAATGTTGAATCACCTTGGTGATTCAGTTTAAGAATAATCCTTTACCCTATCTTTTGAACTCGGGTTCCTCAGTCAGTTACTTTACCCGGAGGGATTTAATGGGTGAAACAAATGGATGATATAAGCCAAGTCTGGGAGATGCCAGAAGTCTCTAAAATACTTCGAGGGCAAAATAAGGATGGTTCCTGGGGGAAACCTGGAGGGTACCCTCCTCACCATAAGCCAATGGTTGAGACTTTCAAGAGACTCCGTCTACTAATAAGTAGATACGAACTTGATAGAAATCACCCTCAAGTTGAAGCAGGATCCGAGTTTCTATTCAGCACTCAGAATATTGAAGGAGATTTCAGGGGAATGATCGGCGACCAATATGCCACATATTACACAGGTGAGTTTACTGCACAGCTTGTAAAAGCAGGATACGGTGAAGATGAACGTATTAACCGTGCTTTTCGATGGCTTCTTTCGATGCGTCAGAACGATGGTGGTTGGACTATCCCAATTCTTACTCTTCCTCCCGGTGGGGGAATTCATAGATTAGTAACCTTAACCGCGGCCCCAGCTAAATTAATAGAGCCAGATCGGTCGAAGCCATTTAGCCACAATTGGACTGATATGGTGCTTCGTGCTTTTGCAGCTCACCCATATTGGAGAAAAAACTCGGAAGCACATTACTCAGCTACTCTACTTAAATCTCAGTTTTTTATGCCTGACTCTTATGCCAGTTACCGTAACCCAAATTATTGGGTACGATTCCGGGGATGGTGGCCAAACCTCCTCACGAGCCTTGAATCCCTAAATCAGCTTGGATTCAAAGCAGATGACCCAGATATCTGGAAAGCCTTAAAATGGTTTCAAGAAAATCAGGAAACAGATGGATCATGGAGAACCCACTACTTTCCTGAAAAAACTCTAACCATAAAAAAAGAATCAGTTGAGAAGGCATGGGTAACTCTGAGAGTTGCACGGATGATAAATAATTTTAACTAAAAAGAATTCTTTTTGGGAAATTTTAGTGCTTAGTTTCGACGTTTGATCATAATAAACAACGCGATTGTTAACCCAATAGCAAGTGTTGCACCAAGTACCGGAATGCCCTCTATTGCAGATGCTTTCACTTGAGGGATATAGGCTGTATAAACTGGGTCATGAGTCACTTTGTAGCCTGAATAAGTTGGATACGATGTAATGAAAAGGTAGTCTGCTTTTGTTGAATCCAACCATGTTTTTGCATTTTCTGAATATTTTTCATTAAACATTTTTGCCATAAGTGAATTTCCGTAAAAGAGGAGAGAGTTTTGAAGCTTTAACAAAGGATTATTTGCATAGTAGGTAACATCAGCAGTTCTTGTCACAGCGTCATAAGTTTTTTGTCCTTTAACTGTGTCGAGTTTATAGGTTTTCTTTTCACCGAAAGAGACGTCGAGTACCTTTTGTCCATTTAACGTTGAAGTTTGAATTGTTCCTGAGCTGGTATCAACGCCTTCAGCAATAACTGCGCCGTTAAGCTTGTTTTCTGTTGCCTTATCGGCAACCCAGCTTCTCTGTGTCATTACAATGCTCATGCTGATCTTGTTATTCTCAAGGTATGCATGCACATTTTCGGTGCTGATTCTCTCTTTAAAATTGTATGTACCCGTGTCATTATAGTGCTTGATAACAGGTAAAAACCCGATGTGGTCCAATGTCCAAAGGTCACGTATCTCTCCTATGGTGTACGTCACGAATAGCTTAGCTTTTCCATCAGCCGGAATGATTACTAATTTATAGTTAAAACCTAACTCGTTGTATATGCAGTAGGCTGCAGGTAGAATATTTGGACCATTTTCTCCAACTCTCCACCATATTGCTCCAAGGTCCTTGTATTTCATTCCCCATGTCCACTCGTTCTTATCTGGAGAATTTTTCATCGACGTAACTTCGACCTTAGATTGAAGTTTAGGTGTCTTCCCTGCAGGAAATAATTCACTAAAGTCGGTTCCCATAGTAAAAGAAGCCCAAAGATCGTCTCCTTTATCAGGAGATCCTGAATAAAGTGACTTAGCTGAGTCACTGAAAGCCATTAACATAAGAAAAGAAGACGCTGTCATAGCCTCATCTCCATTTGCTGTTGTGAAGCGTTCAACGAATGACTGTAAAGGTAACTGAAATTCAGCTTTCCCGAAATCAACTCCTGCAAACCCCATATAGAGAAGTTTCACTCCCTTCTCATTGATGTAATTAATCTCCAGGTTACTAGTCCATTCAGCAGGAGGTGGAGGACCTTTTATGTTCTCCACGTTTTTACGTGCGTAATCGAAAAGGTCTATAGTTTTAGACCAGCTCCCTTGAGTAAAATCGTTAGAAGTTAATGTTTCACTTGCCTCTACCGATGATAATCTCGCGGAGCTTAGAAAAAGAAAAATTACTAGGGTAATCGAGAATATTTTTCGATTCATTAATATTTCTCCATCTGGATTCAAGCGGTTTTTCTGATAGATATCAATTATGGATGAATACTACTAAACGTGTGCCAAAGTTATTTCCTCGGTATGCTTAAACGTACGATTGCCCCGGTTCAACCTATCGAGGAGTAGTAGTGTCTTTTCTCAGCTTCTTCCGGGGTAACATCCTCGTACTCACCATATGCAACATACTCTGGCGCCTAAGTCAGGACGTGATCTGGCCCTTCGTTGGCCTTTACATACTCGCTCTCGGAGGAGAATATGAGACGGTAGGTCTTGTAATGGCTATAGGAAACCTTGCCAGTACACTTCTCTACCCTCTTGGAGGTTACATCGCTGATAAACAAGGCAGAATAAAAGTTATGGGATACATGACATACGCCTACGCCTTTACCTTCCTCATTTTCGTATTCACTGATGGTTGGCGATGGGTTGCCATTGGTATGTTCGCTCAGAGCCTCGTTACGTTCTATCTTCCCGCAATGCAGGCATTAATGGCTGACAGCTTACCTGTAGGAAAGAGAGGTTTAGGTTTCGCAGCGACGTTTGCTATACCTAGCGCCTTTGGTATTGCTAGCCCCGTGATAGGAGGATGGCTTATCGACAGACTCGGAGTAATACCTGCCATAAAAAACCTATACCTCTACAGCTTCTTCATCGCCTTAATTGTAGCAACACTACGCCTTAAATTCCTTAAAGAGACCCTGAAACCGGGTCAGGTTTTAAAAATCACTGCTAAAGGAATCCCCCAATTATTAATTGATGCCTATCGAGATGTCTTTCAAGTAGTAAAGCAAGCACCAAAGCAGCTTATCTTTCTCAGCACCCTAACAACCTCAGCTATATTTTTCGTAAGCCTGGGAACACCCTTCTGGATAATCAGAGCAAAAGAAGTCATAGGACTCTCAACCCAAGAATGGGGGCTAATAGCTATGATAAGCGGTGTAATCTACGTTATCTTAAGCATACCTGCAGGACGAATAGTCGACAAAGTAAACAGGAAAACCGTCGTCGGCTTATGCTTGATCGCTGGAGCAGCGCCAGTTACCGCATTCCTATACGTCACTGACTTCACCGGAGTAGCCGTATTAGCCGTAATAACCGCAGTAATTAACAGCTTTATCAACCCAGCTATGCAAGCGCTCTTTACAGATATGGTACCTAAGGACACGAGAGGAAGAATGATCGCTGCACTAGGAGGTGGAGGTATCTGGTTGATGGGTGGTGCTTGGGGTCTCGGTGTTGTCGCTATGTTAAGCATAACCCTTGGGAGCCTCCTTAGCGGCTACATTTATCGATTAGAACCCAGTCTTCCTTGGCTTATTATGGCGACTGGCTTAGTTGTCACTGGTATCCTATTCCTGGTGCTTCTCCGAGAGCCTGAGGTGCCTGAAGATTAGTATCATACACGATTCTCATACATACGTGTTAGAAGATTTTCTAGTTGCCATTCGTATCTACATTAGCTGGTTCCTTTACGCCAATCCAGAAAATAACTGCAGAAACTAACCCTACAACCATACTAAGCTGAAAGGGAATTGGAGGGTTAACTCCATAAAGAATACCTCCAATAACGCTACTAGGAGCTGCGACAACCGCTGTCAGAGTACCCATAGTACCCAGAACTGTAGCCCGTTTCTCCGGAGGCACCAGATCAGCAATGAGGGCATTCCAGCTTGGACCCCCTGCCTCCATGCCACTTCCACCTATAGCCATCGCAGCTGAATTAAAAGCACGAACTGCAAATAAGGATTCATACCCTGTTGCAGCAGATATAAGTCCCTGGCTAATTGGAGATATTGTCCGACCGAGCATTATGTTATTTTTACGTCCGAACTTGTCACTCATCATACCCCCTGGAAGTGCTAAGAGGACAGTAATACCCCCACAGACAGTGCTTATAATACCGAACTGACTAGGTGTCACTTTAATCACATCCAATGCATAAAGACTCGTGAAATCAAAAACAAGGCGACTACTGAAACTACCTATTATCGCGACCAACATCATTACTTTGATCTGCTTCGGGAGTTCCTTAATCATTGACATTTTAGGAATAAGACTTGGTCGATTGCTCTTGGGTTTAACATTAACCGTTTCTTTGATCATTTTCCAGCGAATATACGTAACTAGTATACTTACTAACACCTGCGCGATTAGAAACATTCTAACCCCATCATAGTAACCGAATTTTTCTATTGCCAAGCCACCAAAAATAGGGCTAATCATCATCGGGAGACTCGTTATGGTGCTGTAAGCTCCATAGCCTGCACCTCTGTTCTTTTGAGGAAGACTATCAGCAATGATAGCGTTGAATGCAGGCATATAGAGACTCATTGTTCCATTAGCTAATGCTCCAAGAATGATCCACTCCCAACTAGGTGCTAGAAAATAGACTATAGGGCTAATAGAACGTAGAAAGGTGCCAAATAGAATAATTTTTCGACGTCCATATCTGTCAGCGAGCATTCCACCGGGGAGCTGAAAAAGCAGCCCCTCGGCTGTGCTTATCATGCTAAACATCCCAATTATTGTTGCCGTGGCTCCAAGGTAATCCTTCATATACTTTGCCCAAAAGGGGCTCCACATCATTTGAATTAGAGAATACATACCATTCGTAACACTGATAGCGAGGATGTTTTTGTTGCTGAAAACCTCTTTAATCGTTTCTAGATAGTTGTGAAAACCCATTAAATTATTCCCCTTGTTTCCTACATAACGTATCGAGCATTGGAGGATGAACTGCTTGTACTCCCAATTAAAGATACTCGCTATGGGAATAACTGCTTCCCGTTGAACTTGTTTAGATCATCTTTCTTACGGCTTGTCTCTCTCTGAAGCCACTCCACCTGGTCTTCCGACATGTCTTTGAATCTTTGTTGTGCGTTAAGATAATTCCTTTACAGGCTTAGCTTCCTTTCTCATGGCACGCGCGAAACCTAATTTCAATCAATGTAAAACCTCTACTGGACTCAGAGATTAGTTACTCTAGCTTAGTTTAACTTTATCCAGAATCGAAAAAATCCAACAACTACCCAAATGCTTTTTGATCCCTAAAACAGAATCGAAAGACAGGTTAGAGCTCCATCACACTTCTGGATTTCAGATACATTCAAACTAATGACGTTGAAACCTTCCTCTCTCACCATCTTCTGTGCCTCAGGATAACCTTCAGCCATTAACACCGTATCGCCTACCGAAAGAGTATCTGATGCATATTCCTCATTTCCTGGAGTGATTATAATATTGTATCCCTCTAACGCCGGATGTTTAGCAAACTTTTCAGTAGCCATTATGATCCCTTTTCCCAAATAAGTAACATAACTCTTTAAATGCATAATTGAAGGATCAAAAACAGTCGACACTGGCACACTCAGCCACTCCTGCATTTGAGCGATACCCTCATAATTCGTTCGTTGACTTAAACCACTTATGAGTTTATGCGGGAGATGCACAACATCACCTCCTTCTACCGTAGCAGGAGCTATAGCCCTCTTCACAGGCATATATTGCTTAAGAACCGATTCTATTCCTAACTCCTCCCCTCGACGACTTTGTTTAGCCATTCTACAAATCAATGCTTTCCCGTTATGAACCACTGCGTTATCTTCAACGAAACATGAATCTGGATGATCGTCGTCTCTAGGAACTCTAATTACCTCTAACCCAAATTCTTCAAGAATTTCACAATATCTCGCATGTTGTTCGCGTGCCTTAACAATATTTAATGTATTGTGGAGAGGATGCGTTGAAATACAGTTCTTGTACATGTCTCCCAGATCTCTAACAACCGCTTTTCTTTGATTTAGTACTACCATAAACCAAGCACAGAAAAATTATGTACATCGCACTCAAATAGGTTTTTGATTACCCACACACAACGTTTCTCCAAGACCTCAAGGAGATTGAGATGTGAAACCTGTTTACATTGAGTTCAGCACCCCGGCAGGTATTTGTTATATTAGAAAGGATCGCGTGAATCAATTCACAGGTGTTGATGTAGCTGTTTTTGACTGTGACGGTGTTCTACTCGACGTTCGAGAATCTTATAGAGGAGCAGTCGCAGAGACTGCATCCATCTTTCTTGAAGCTCTTACCGGCTCTCAAGTTGATCCATCAATATTCGGGAAGGATTTGTTTTTTGCTTTCAAAAAGATAGGTTCCTTCAATAATGATTGGGATATTACTTACGCATATATTTTGGGTGCCCTCTCTACCTTATCTGATCAGGAATTAGAATCACTTGAAATCTCCGCAAAAAAAATAAACGAAGAGTCTCTTTCAAAGCGACTGAACAACTTTATTGAGTTACGAAAACCATGTCAATTAAAAATGAACCTAATTACAGAGCAACTTCTTTGGCTCTCTGAATCAATTGACATCGGTGGCGTTGAATCAATTGATAGTCTTCTTCCTCGAATAGGAACTGAATTGAAAAAGAGACTTTTACTCCGAGGTAAGGTAGGTCAAAGTATAATCTCCACACTCTTCGAAGAGGTATTTGGTGGAGTGGATCTGTTCAGGGAAACATTTGGATATCCTGCCCAATTCACAAAAAGTCAAATAGGCTATATTGAAAAAGAGAAAGTAATTCTAACACTTGATACTGTACATAAACTTACAAAGCAATTTGGAGGTAGAAGATTAGGTATAGCCTCAGGCAGCCTCATGAACTCTGCTCACCACGCACTCGGTATAGCTATAGATTTGTTTCCTCGAGAAGCACAGGTTTGGCATGAGGACATTGACTTAGCAGAGGCCGGGAAAACGAAGCTACATAAACCTCATGGATACTCCCTGCTTCGCGCTGCTTCATCATTCAAACCCTATCATCGAGTGGTTTACGTTGGAGATACCATGGCTGACCTCCTCACTGCTCGAGATGCTGTTAAAAAGAGTCGAAAATTCAGCTTCATAGGGGTATACAACACCGCAGAATCATCTGAAGCAACTAGAAACATGTTCCTTTCCGCAGGAGCTGACGCGGTAGCCCCCACCGTTAACCAAGTTCCAATAATCCTCAAAAAAGCTCAAGATTTAAAAATTTAAATGCAATAATATCCGTAGATTTTTCTTGTTTTGGTTTGCTTATGCCAAATTTACTTAAAGTAAAGTATTTCGTGTGTTTACACGTTTTCTCTTATTTCCTCTGCCTGTGAAACCACTCTTATTCTTTAAGGAGTATAGTAGAAGCTTATCAAATGCTTCTAATTCAACCTCAATATCCATAAATCCTTTTAAATCGATGCTTTCGCCGCACTCTTGACACTCATAATGTTCATTCATATCTATGATGCGAAGCTCGCCACCACAGGCGAGACATCTCATCTTACTTAGGCCAGTAGCTTTCATTTCAGCTCGGTTTAAGTTCAAAGTATTAGACTATAGTAATTTGTGGAGATATAATCTGTATTGAATATACTAGAAAGACCGTTATATTAGTGGACTGAATTATTTTTCAAAGATAACATTGTTCGTTTGATAAATTATACTGGTGTTAGCCAGTTGCGACGTTTTTCAATATCTCCCGAAACGACCCGACTATAATACTCGTGAATCCGTGTGGTAATTGGACCCGGGTAATTATCCCCAAGCTTGATATCGTCAATACTTGTAATGGGAGTGACCTCTCCACCTGTGCCACAAAGGAACGCCTCTTCACAAGCGTAAAGGTCGAGACGGGTTAAATCTCGTATCTCTGTAGGTATCTCAATATCTAATGGAAGATATTTCAGAAGATAATCTCTTGTGACTGATTCGAGGATGCTTGCCGTCACCGGTGGGCTAACAACAGTTCCATCCTTAACTAACATTATACAGGCCCCTGTAGATTCGGAAACATACCCCCGGTTATCAAGGAGGATTGCTCCATCGAAACCTAAGCGCTTTGACTCCCTCTCTGCCAATCCACTGTTACCATAATTAGCCCAACTTTTTGCTTGCGGAGGTAATGCATCGGTTGCAATACGTCGCCAACTGCTCACATTGAATCGACGCTGCTTCTTGTAATTGGGGTTGCCTACCCCAAGTATTGTAGACATCTCCCATGTAGGGATTACAACATGACTCTCCGGCTGCATGTTTCGAGGGATACCAGCTTTAGGCCAGATTCTTGGCTGTATGTAAACGTTACCTGTAAATTCATTTACTTTAATGGTAGTTTTAACAGCCTCAAGTAACTGGTCTTTTGAGTATGGAATTACAAGGCCATTAACCTGAGCACTTCTGAATAAGCGGTTAACATGCTGACTCCAAGCAAATATGTTTTGATATCCTCGTCCTCCTAAATCACCTTCCAGGTAAGCTTTGATTCCCTCAAATATGCCTAGGTGTATAGGTTCCATTGCAGAAACGAGTGCCCTATCTGTCGCAACGACAGAGCCGTTCATCCAGCAATATTTAGCTCCATTGAATCCGGACATAACCTTAAAGGGATTATATGTTTTAACCTTCTTTAAATTTGTGACATGAATAGAATAATGACAGAATTCATCATTCTAGCTATAGGTAGATGAATTATTATAATCCGACCTCAACTGAATCAGATATGGCGGAAAAACCCTTACTCCTATTTGACATGGATGGAACATTAATTCTTACAAAAGAAAGATTCGAACATAGTTCAGCTTTATTGCAAGAAGAAATGAAAATTATTGTTATAAGTCATGGGATTCCACCGAGTGAGGTTGTGGGTCTCAGAAGAATGACTCATATCTTGAATAAAGCGAGGAAATATGCTGAAGTTCATAAATTTGATCAAGCAGCAATCGATGTCATGGTTAGAGAGATGGTTAAACCCTTCAAACAGCAAGAATTGATGGAACATGCCAATAGTATTCTTCTCCCCGACACTATCCCTGTTTTAGAGACTTTGAAGAGAGATGGATATGAACTAGGATTGGTTACCTCAGCTTCAAGGTCTGGATATGATATAATTTCAACTAGTCCAAAGTTTGGATGTTTCGGTAAATATTTTCAAATATCTATTACTCGAGATGATTGTATTTACATCAAACCTGATCCAGAACCAATTTTTAGAGCTCTCCAACTATTCCGTCAATCGAAGTTTGTTTATGTGGGGGATTCTGATTACGATGCCGAGGCGACAGTTGCCGCTAAAGGCAATTTTATCCTGATAAATACTAAGAGGTATGAAAATGATTTTCTCAAACTCATGAACCCTTACGCTATTATTGAAAAATTGAGCGATCTACCTCGAATCCTGAAACCGATCTCCCTCAAATTTTAAAGAATATATATAAATCATTCAATCTTGTTGTAACCTTTCCAAAGAATATATACAAGCGCTAAGCAAGGGATAAAGCCAATTATCGAAATTGGAAAAATAATTGAAGTAGCATTAGATTCTATAAGCATCGATACTCCCGTGGTCGCAAGCGACCCGAAGAGGTTTACAATTACGAAGTTGAAGCTAAAACAGAGGCTCAGGTTCTCTCGGTTCGCTTGGGAAGCGATCATGCTATTCATAACTGGCATAAAGGCTGCCTGAAGGAAACGATATACCGCATATAACCCCACTACGAGAAGAAACATAGAGGTCGCAGGCATAATTAAAAGCATTACACCCATGCTGAGGATACAAATAATTCCCATTCGATATTTCCCGAAACGGTCACCTGCGAATCCTCCGGTGAAGCTTCCCACAATACCAGCTAGAGGAGCAAGTCCACTAACTATACTTGTTAGACTATAACTCATTCCCAGTGATTTTGTAAAGTATACAGGTGCGAATGTTGCAATGTTATTCATGGATGCTTCAATTATAGCTGACATTGCCACAACTAATAAAAAATTTCGAGTAATGATTAGTTTCAGTCCTTTAAAGACATCTAACTTCTTGTTAGATGCTCCCACTAATCGAAGAGTTCGTGTCGTGTAGAACCAACTCATGCCCGTCGCAATAACCGTAAGAACTCCCCAAATGAAAAAACTGGATCTCCAACCCCATCCTGTAAGAAGTAATCCCAGAAGGAGAGGACCAGAAGCAAAACCGAGACTCGACCCCATATTATGGATGCCCATGGACAAACTCACTTTTTTTGTACTATACTCGCTCGCCATCCTTAGGCTTGGAGGATGATATAGAGTTGAACCCACGCTCAGAAGCGTGAACCCGATGAGCAGCATCTCGAATCCACTGGATAGAGGGATAATGAAAGCCCCTAGGGCAGTAACCGCCAAACTCGCTGTAAGAACCATAGCGGGATGCCTATCTGCGACCATCCCTGCAGGTATATAGATAAGAACATTCAGGATCCGAGGAATACTAGCAAGAAGGCTGAGTTGAACAAGACTAACACCAAGCTCATCTTGAAACGGAAGAAGGAGGACTGGTAGAAGGGTTGTGTAAACATGGATTATAAAGTGGCTTCCTGCCAGGTAGCCGAGATAACTGAAATTCTCATTTTTCAAAGTTTTCATACACCTGAATAACGTTCAAGGGGTAAGGCGCTGGATTAAAACATAGTTCCTATTAATCATTCAAATATTATATTTGAGAACACATTGCTAATTAATTTTGTAAAAAGGGGATTTCTATCCATCATCCTTTTTTATTTCAATCTCTATATATTTCCGAAGAAAAGTGTGCGGGATCTTTGGTGGTATTTTAAAGGAAGGTAATGTAGTACCTCAGATAATCGACGGTCTCACTCGTCTAGAATATCGTGGCTATGACTCGATGGGAATCGCAGTTCTTGATAATGGAAAACTAATTGTTAGAAAAGATAAAGGTAAGCTCGGCGAAGTCGTAGCTTCTCAGAAAATTATTGAATTAAACAGTAGAATTGGTTTGGGTCATACCCGATGGGCAACACATGGTGCTCCAAATATGGAAAATGCCCATCCCCACACCGACAGCAAAGGCAACATCGCTGTCATCCATAACGGTGTAATAGCGAACTTTATGCAGATTAAAGACGAGCTTCTGCAAAAAGGACATAGATTCCTCTCCCGCACAGATACCGAAGTTATACCCCATCTTATTGAAGAGGAGATGAAAGCCGACGTTGGCCTTCAAGAAGCAACTCGACGAGCTCTTCTCCACATCAAAGGGAGTTATGCAGTAGTCATCATAAGCACATACGAAGAAAAACTCATATGCGCCCGAAACGAGAGCCCCTTGATAATCGGCGTTAGCGATGAAGGCAATTACTGTGCAAGTGATGTTCCTGCAATCCTCCCTTACACGAACAAAGTAATCTACCTTCGAAATGGAGAAATGGCAACACTCACTCAAGATGAATACAAGATTAATAGAATAAAGACAGGAGAAGTACTCCACTATACCCCCGAGACTATCACCTGGACGTTAGAATCCTCTGAAAAAAATAATCACCCCCACTTCATGCTAAAAGAAATCCTCCAACAACCGAGTAGCCTCGTTAATTGTTTACTCTTACAAGAAAAATATGTAAATTTAGCGACAACATTCCTTGACCGAGGAAGAGACGTCTTCCTTGTAGGAGCTGGCACAAGCCATCATGCATGTATAGCAGGAAGCTATCTTTTCAGTAAGATCGCCCGCTTAAACACTAATCCCGTAGTAAGCAGTG
>JBFYNP010000058.1:0-8974 GCA_041304325.1 Candidatus Bathyarchaeota archaeon | reverse complement strand
GAGCCGTGAATAACCTCGATTTTCTCCTCTTTTGTTTTTGTTTCGCTGGTCACCTTTAGTGTGTATGTGCCCCAGGCGGTGCCTGTACTCCAGAAACAGCGGAAGTCTCCAGAGAGCTTTGGGTTGAAGCTGATCTTTCTCTCCACCATGTTGCATTGGAAGCCGCTGAGGGCGAGGAGGGTTCCCCAGCTAGACATGCTTCGCACGTAGTGGTGACCACACTCGACCTCGTTCCATGGGTTCCTGCTGATTCCATCATGCCTGTCACGAACCGCCTTTACCAGAGTGAGCCCCTCATCGATAAGCCCCTCCAAAATAAGGTTGGAGGCTACATGGTACTCGATCCCTGTCCATACCTCGTGGCTGTATGGGAAGGGTATCATGGGTCGGCCTCCATGTGGCCAAGTACAGGCGAGGAGCCCCGCTTCGTCGTTCAGCGCATATGTACGCTGGCAGTTGTCGTGGTGCGTGAATCCTGTGAGAAGATTATACTTGTAGATGGCGGCCACCGCTTTCTTGACTCGTCCCGGGGGGAGAAGGTAGCCGAGACCGCTTAGGTGGGCATTTGTCTGGCCAAGCAGTTGGTCTGCGAGGCATCCGACGCCATGCTGATACTTGTAGGCGTCGACATCAGTGAGGCGTTGCTCATAGTATTCCCCGTTCCATAGCAACCTATTCAAGTTTCGGGAACCTTTAGCGAGAAGGGTATTGTACCTATCAGCGGCTGAGTAGTCTCCGGAGGCTTCCGCGATTCTTTTAGCCGCCTTTAACGCTCCTAGGTACAGGATACCTGTAAGGGGGTTTGGACCGAAAAATTGTATATCATATGTGTTATGTTGTCGACCATCGGTGACGCCATCCTCATCAGAGTCCCAGGTACGGATACTGTACTCCATGCCCCGTTTGACAGCTGGCCATAAACCTCCCACCCACCCAGTATCACCGCTGATAACCCATTCCCTGTACACTCGCATAATAGAACCAAGCTGCCCGTCACTTGCGGGGTCAACAGCATCCCAGCTATGCTCACCCGGGAAGACACGGTACGCACGAAAGCTCATACGGCCATCCGGTTCAGATTCAAGCCTAAACTCTGTTTCCCTCATGCTTCTCTCAAGACTCGGGAAGAGGTAAGCCAGAGTCTGCTCATAATTCCATACATGAGTACAACTCCCGCTACAGCAGCCGGCGTTGTCGAAGCATCCCTCGTACGCAAGGAAGGATCCATCCTCGAGCCAAAAACATGTGTTGCTGCGGAGAGTAGCGATGTTGGCAGAGGCGGCGTCGAGGACATAGGGTGGAAGAGTGCTGTTGAAAAAAGCGTCGTGGAAAGCGCGAGTCATACCGTCGAGATGAGACCATGTGTCTACGACATAGCGCGCAACATCCCAAGCATCATCGAACCGAGCAGCATAACGATTCCGTACTGTCTCGCACTCCCCCACACAATCACATTTCCTCTGATTCCAGTTATGAACGCGGTTAGGGAAATGCCATGCAAGAATAAACCTGAATACCTTCTCCTCCCCCGACTTAATAGTCTCCACAGCGGCAAGACTGGCGACGTCTGTCTTACCTTCCAGCGACGGGTCAGTGTAGCCTAGATCAGTGAGCTTCCCATCTTGCAGGTCGTCCCAGAACTCTCGGAGGAGGTCCCACCAACCGCTTCTTAGCCAGTGGCGCTTGCTTGTGACATGAGGATTTGTGGTGGCGAGAGCTAGACTCCCTCGAAGAACATCTTCCCCCTTATACTTCCTAGACCAGAGGTAGAGACCCCTAACTTCAGGCTCTTCTCGGAACTCGTTTACGTTACCCCCAAGGCCCTCTGGCTTAAGAGCACCAAACTGATCAACGCCGGTGAACCCAACTAAGTTGGTAAGATTTCCAACTACCGTGACATCAACGGGTTCACCGCAAATGTTCTTGATAGTATAGGTAAGCACTCCGCATGGGATGCTTGAGTCTTCAGGTTCATGAGGGATGAGGGGCGTATACGCCTCAAGATTGACGGTGATAGGCATCTCTGGATCCTCTAGGTTAACCCAGCAAAAGGGGTACTCGCCTCGTAGGCTGCTGCTTTTGAATCGTGGGAGTCCAGCAGCTGTGCTTGGGTGGAAGCCGTGACTTTCCGTGAAGGGAGGTGTGAGACGAGACTCCAGAACCCGTGTCTCTACTTTGGAACCACGCTTAACAGCGACGCTGAAGAAGCCGTAAGGCATTCGCTGCCCCTTCGCCGACCGGTTCCAAATTTCCCAGTCTCGGAGCTCTCCCCGAGCACCAATGCTAACATTTCCAGTTCCTATCCCTCCTAAAGGAAAAGCTACCTCACGCGCTTCTCCCGAAAAGCTTCTCTGAGGTCCAGGTTTTCTCAGAACCTTCTTGGAATAAAGTCGCCTTGCCATGTAACCACTAATGAGACGTCTATTGGAGAATTAGAAAACACTTGCCACTAGCGAGCTGGAATAAGTGTAGATTAAGCGTCATCTAGAAAGCTGGATATTGTTCAACTAACAATTATCTGTCTGTGCTCTTGCTTCTCGATGAAGTCTTCAGCTTACCTGGCTTCAAACCATTGTCAGAAGGGAAGATGAAGGCATTAATTCCTCTAATCCGGGAAAGGCTGGGAGGAGATGTTGAGAAATCGACTTTGAGGAGGACTATAATGAGTTTATCCGTGTTACTTCCCGCCGAGATGAAGATGATCACCAGTAGGTTGGAGTTGCAATGTGCGCGTTGTGGGGAGTGTTGTAGGCGCTGCTCGCCTATCTATATCAGAGAAAAGGAGTTGGATCCACTGATCAAGTATCTAACTGAACGCAGAATCGATGTAAGTAATAGCCTGCGCTCCCTTCCTTACGATGGTGAAGGCTACAGCTTGATCGCAAGCCCATGTCCCTTCCTCGATGGCTCCAACTGCAGGATATACCCTGTCCGGCCAGAGGTTTGCCGCACTTTTCCGTACAATCTCTTCGAATCACCGGGATGGGGTTACGTTGTCCCTGAGTTCTGCCAAATCGTATTACTGGAATTGACTACCATCGGAGTCGAGCGTTATCGTCAAGAGCTTACCTACCAACAAGGTCATAATTAGTACTTGATAGTACATTGACAACTTTTAAGGGTGGTAAAAGTAATTTGATGCTATGATTAAACCGAATTGGACAGGTGTTTTCCCCGCGCTATGTACCGTCACAAATGGCGACGGTGATTTTGATGAGGAGGGCATGAGGGCTCAGGTCAGAGCTAACATCGATTGGGGTGCTGATGGGGTTTGCTCCACCATCATTGCGGGGGAGTTTTACAAGTTCAGCGAAGATGAGAGAATGCGTATTGCAGAGTCTGTCATCGATGAGGTCCGGGGTAAAATTCCTGTTCTTGTGGGAGTTAGCCATAGCGGTACTGAACTTGCGGTTCGGCTCGCAAGGCATGCCGAGGAGATGGGTGCTGATGGCATCATCGCTATGGTTCCATACTTTAGCCATAACCCGAGCAGGGCTATTGTTGAGGGACACATCTCAGCGATCTGTGAAGCGACGAATCTGCCGGTGATGTTACAAGACGCTGAAGATGCAACGGGAATTCACATCTGCCCAACTTTATACATTGATCTTTCGGAGAAAAATAGCAACTTAGCTTCGATTAAACTGGAGGGACCAGGTACACTTGATAAGCTTCGAGACATTGGACGGTTAATGCTTGGGCGAGTTAGCGTCTTTGGGGGAATGGCTGCAAAGCTAATTCTCCAAGAGGCTAAGCTCGGTGCGGATGGAACTATTCCCAGCGCTTGTCTCACCGACGTTATCAAGGAGATGTGGAGTGAGGCGAAGAAGGGTAATAATGGAGTAGCAGATACCGGGTACGCGAGGTACAAGCCGTGGGTTGACTTCTTTCACGGTCATCCGGGAGCTACCGCCGAGATAGAGAAGGAAACACTCAGGTATCGGAACGTTATCGGGAACGCGACGAGTCGAAGTCCACGTGTACCGCTGACTTAGGAAGATCGAGTGAAGCTCAGCCAGATCCTCAATGAGATGAAGTTGAAGAAAAACTAGAGTATATTTCTGCTATTTTTCAAGCCTTTATCGTGAAGTTGCCTGATCTGGTCCCCATCCGCTGCTGTAACGAGAGGAAACAAGGGGCCAAGCTGGAAGGGGAAGGCGACTGTTAGCCATCGGTTAAGTGTGTTGATATAATTGAACCAGCTCCATAAAAGATCCTCAAGCTCCTCCTTTGTGTTAATCGTTGGGAGGCTCGATTCTATGTCCCGGGCGAATGCTAAGACCTTCGGAAGGTTTAGCCACGCTGCAGGGCACCGAGGGGGGTCAATTTCGCCAACGAGTTGCGCTATGCTCATCGTGCTGTACTTCCATAGCGCCTTACAGTGGTCAACGTTGAAAGACTGATCCTTTAAAGCTGCGTTTATTGTGGGTTGTGCGCATTTCCACCCCATCGCTGAAGTATCCCCCACGAGGAATAGGAGATTTCCAAGTATCTGTCCATGTACATTTGCACCACTGGGGAAGACGCCTCTCCGTGACATCTCAACCTCTTCTGGTTCGACCCAGAAGATCCGATCGAGGTCTGTTTCGATCTCTTCTTTCACTTGTCTCCAGTCTTTCATTCGTTACCCCTCCGAACAGTTATCACCATTGGTTTATGCTTGAACGCCTGTGCCTCCCAAACTGCTTTTCCGGCACGCTTCATCTCATTATGCTGATTCGGAGGAACCAAAGCCACGAGGCTACCTCGGATCTGTAATGGTTCAGTACACACTCCATAATACAGACTTAATCCTCCGAAACCTCCGGTTACCGCATAGATTACTCCCCCGAGTGGCACTGTTGTGTAAAGCCATTTTCTTCTCCCTACTCCCATACCTGATTTTACAGGGTGTCTTGGAGGACGAGCCTCTGCGCTGAACTCCTCTCCACTGCTCACCGGGTGCCTGCAAACCATATTCAAAGGTTGCGCCAAGTTCTCCCAAAGAATCTGCGAGAGCTCCGGCTCATCCTGTTCTTGGAGCCCTGCCTCAAGCTCAACTCCTAATTCAGGGAATCCAATCAATACACTTCGAACCATAAACAGATAACCACATTCACCCGTTTTAAGTCCATTCCAACAAAAACGTGCATTTAAGTGACGAGTATTCTTTATTCTCAAGATAGGAGTATTCAGTGGTGTCGCTGAATGGGTATTCTTAGGGTTGGCTTCATTGGTTCGGGATTCATTGCGGGTTTTATGACACAGGCTATGACGAATGTTCGCGGTGTGGATATTACTGCAATATGCAACCCTAATACGGATGGGGCTAAACTTCTGGCGACTAGATGTGAAGCACTCGGCCTTGGAAACCCGCTGGTTTATGATAGCATCTATGATATGATCTCTAGCGGCTCAGTTGATGCTGTTTGGGTATTAAATCCTAACAATATGCGTCTTGAGACCATCCGAGCTGTGGTTGAGGAGGCGAAGCAGGGGAGACATGATCTCGTAGGCGTTTGCTGTGAGAAGCCCCTTGCGAGAACGGCTGATGAGGCTGAAGAACTGCTTAGGCTGGTTGAAGGCGCTGGGCTCTTACACGGTTACCTTGAGAACCAGGTATTCGCCCCCGGTCTTGTTAAGGGTAGATACTCAGCCTGGAGCTACGGTGCAAAAGCAACTGGGCGACCTTACCTTGCTCGTGCTGCTGAGGAGCATAGTGGCCCTCATATGCCCTGGTTCTGGGATCCGATTAGGTCTGGGGGAGGAGTTCTGTTAGACATGGGGTGTCACAGCATTGAGGCTGGGCGTTTCATGCTCACAGATCCGAAGAAATTAAAATCCAGCCTTGAACCTCTAGAAGTACAGGCCACTATCGCTGGGTTAAAGTGGAGTAAGGAGCCGGGGATCACACAGCTTCGAGTGAAGTTCGGAGTAGACTACTCTAAAGCAGCCGCCGAAGACTACGCTTCTGTACTTGTTAGGTACAACGCAGAAGGCGAGGAGGTCATCGGCGAAGCCCGCATGTCGTGGTGCTACACAGGACCCGGGCTTAGGCTCAGCTTTGAGCTTTTAGGTCCTGATTATTCAGTTTCCAGCAACAGTCTACAACAAGAGCTTAACATTTTTCTCGGTAGAAACGTCGCTGCGGAAGCATCTGAGGACTTTATTGAAAAGCAGGCCGCGGAGCAGGGCTTAATCCCAGTGATCGCTGACGAAGCCACCACTTATGGTTATGTCGCGGAGTGCAAGCATATGGTGGAAGCATTCAATCTCGGTGTAATGCCTAGGGAAAACTGGCATGATGGCCTCCTCATAACCCAACTGATGATGCTCGCGTACAAATCAGCGGAGGAAAGGAGAGCAATAAAATTCAATAAAGAAGCTGTTCGTGGTTACAAACCGAAAGTTGCGGAGGGGAAATGGAGGCCTTAATGCTTGATTACTTTCTAATAATTTAGTCAAATAACTCAGCTTATCCAATTAACTAGGAATGCTTTTGTAAACTATCTTTACATCCTCCCCCATAAAATATTGTGAGCTACTCTTCTTGCACTATTTCGAGATATTGCCTACCGCTGAGACATCGCAGCTAAAAAAACGTTAATCGACTTATTGGAAATAGTTATTTCATGCCTTTTTTTAAATCCACTTTTTTCTTCTGAAGTAGAATAACAAAAGAGCTGAAGTGATTAACATTAACGCAAGAGCGTAGGGGTACCCCCAGATCTGTTCTATCTCAGGCATGTAACGAAAGTTCATTCCGTAGAGACTAGCTATAAAGCTAAGTGGCATAAAAATAGTGCCGATTATTGTAAGAAACTTCATTATCTCATTCAACTTGTTGTTCACGCTAGTGAGATAGATATCAAGGATGCTTGAAATGATGTCTCTGTTAGTCTCTACGGCATCAATTATCTGAATTGTATGATCGTAAATGTCCCTAAAGTAAATGTTCATATGACTACCAAGTACCGGGTGGCAACACTGTTGTAGGAAACTGATTACTGACCTTAGAGGCCAGACACTCCGGCGAAGAGTGATCATCTCTCTCCTCGCTTTATGAAGCTCATTAAGTACCTCCGTCCTCGGGTTATCCATAAGGTTCTCCTCTAGAACCTCAATTTTTTCACCAATCTTCTCAAGGACCGTAAAGTAGTTGTCAACAACAGCGTCAATTAGGCTGTAAGCTAAATAATCTGCCCCAAGAGTTCTGACCATCCCTCTGGAGTTCCTTAATCTATCCCTAACGTTATCAAATACGTCACCCGGAGTCTCTTGGAAGCTTAAAACCGTATTTTTATTGAGTAATAGACTTACCTGCTCCTCAGTGACTACCTCGGCTTGATTTAATTCAAGCATCTTCATCAAAATGAAGAGATAATCTTCATGCTCGTCTACTTTAGGGCGCTGCTCGGTATTTCTAATATCCTCAATAAATAGTGGATGAACTCCCATGGGTTCGGCGAGGGATTCAATGAATGGTAGCGAAGGATTGCCCTCAATATTGATCCAGGTTACACCATTAAAATCCTTTACTTTGAAACATTCCTCAACTGTAGAGGCATTATACTCATCATAAAATGTCTCGTTATACCGTATCACAGTTAGTATTAGGTTTTCTCCCACCATAGTCCACCGCTCCTTACATTCGTTATAGATTACGAGCAATAGAATACTTTGAGCCTATCGGTCATTAATAATACCCAGAAACAAAAAAAGAAGGTCAGGATTCATCTAATACACCAATCCAAGAAACCTGGATGATCCCTCAAAGAGAGGCTAGTCTTAAGCCTAAAAATAATCATATCAAAAATTTTTTCCGATATAGCTTCGCTCGTCCCTTTTTCCCAACCTCTTCAGTGACACACATCTTTGTTAGGGTATAGATCATCCGGCGAGCGAGGACGACACGGAGACCGGAGGCTTTGACGAGATCTTGTACAGTAAACTCCGCAGATATATCTACGGGTAGAAGTGCCAAATAGTCGTTTAAGCTTGTAAAAACACGGTGCTCCGTGACACTCAGTAATCTTCGATCCAAAATGCTCCACCTTTTACGGCGCCAGCTACCCACTCCGTCATTAACAAGCACCTCCTCCTCTCGAACGAAAATAACCATAAGCTGAAAACGAGAACTCAATGGAAGTTCAGGGCAGTACACTAGTTCTGAGAAAATATCCTCGATGCGACTATGCTTTGGTGAAATTCGCCTAGTTCTCTTTTCACCATCAATACGCAGAACCCACCTCTGCTCCGGGATTGGATACACAAGAGTAACATCATAACCTCTAAGAAGCCTGCGCAGTTTTTCTCGGATCGCGGAAAAATTCCCTGTCTGGATCTCGATAATATGGTCACCTCGAATAATATCTGCCTTGTAGCCCCATACCTGAGCCTCCAACTGGTCACCAGGCTCGCGGAGCCACTCCTTTAGCTGGTTATGAAGGCTCATCTCAGGCATAGCTCAATCTACTCCACATAACCGCAAAATATCTCCCTCGTAGGACATTAATTATTCATACTGTTCATCACTCGATTAAGTCTTTAAATAACATCAGTACATAAAAAATTGGCAAATATTTTGAGTAAAATGAAACGTCTCAAGGATCTCGCTGCTGTAAAACGATTAAAAGCTAGTGCCTCTTGGTCTGAGGAGGATACTACAGTAGCAAAAAGACAAATGCTATCAATGGTATATGACACAGCTGATTACATTGAGATTGCTAACATTAACTTCTCTAAGCATAAGAAAAATTAACACCTGTTTTTACAAATTTTAAAAATTAGTAAGAATATTAATCAGAGTGTTCCATTTTATGTCTAGAAACGGGCTTTAAAGCTGGCTCCACCAATAAGGATATTCAGCTAAAACCTTTCTTCCACCAAGGTATAATGTGAGATCTTTTTCACGGGACTGTATCATGAACCCTTCCAGATACCTGATGCCATCCTCATTAACGGGCTCTCCGAACCAGTGAAGTAGTATTGCAGC
>JBFYNP010000057.1:0-13148 GCA_041304325.1 Candidatus Bathyarchaeota archaeon | reverse complement strand
GGTTGGGATGGTGAACTCATTGGCGTTCCTCAGACTATTGCGGAGCATGTGGACGATCTTAGAGAGGAGATTAGTAGTGAGATTCACGAGAAAGGTATAGATGAAACAGTAAAGTCTATCTCCACGCGTCTTGGAGTATCTCAAGCCGCGGTTCGAATCGCAGCGGCCGAGATACAATCTCAGGAAGAAGTTGGCGCACCTCTACCTGGAAAAGATAGGATTATTTTAGAATCCTATGAGCGGTGGCTCATCATTCATTCAGGTTATGGAAGTCAAGTTAACACCACGCTCGGTACAGTCATGGATGCTATTCTAAGCGATAGGGACCAAATAATCAGTTGGTGGGCTGACACATACCGGATCCTAATAGAAACACCGCATAAGGTTGGAAAAAATGAGCTCGAGGAAATCGGGTCCACGCTTCGTTCACTTACACCTGATGAGGCTGAAAAACGGTTAAGTCAATATCTTGATGCACGATTTCCCTACGCATATAACCTCAAATTCATAGCAGAGCGCTTCGGCGCTATCCCTCGGGGAAAATCAATTGGCCCCGAGCAACTTCACCGGATCTATCGACGCTACAGAAACACACCCATCTACCAAGAGACTCTCCGCGAGGTCTATGGAACTAAATTAGATTTACAATCAGTGAAGCAACTTCTTTCAAGAGTCAACTCTGGCGCAGTTACAGTTCAGACCCACAGGAGCATTGAACCGAGCCCTCTCGCCCGCCATATCCTCGAAGCCTACGGTGACATTGAGGAGATCATGCTCAAGGGTGCTGGAGCTGATGACCAGTTAGATTATATGCGAAAAAGCATCCAGGCTCGCCCAATAAGAGTCGCCTGCATCGACTGTGGAGATTGGAGTCATGAGGCTCGATTAAGTCAATTTTCAGATCGGCCAAAGTGTGAGAGATGCGGCTCTGGTCTCCTAGCGGTACTTGAGCGAAGCCAGAACTCACAGGAGTTCTTTACTATCCTCAAGAGACATCGTGAGGGGGATACATTAAACTCTGATGAACTGGAAACCATCAGCCGAGGTAGAAAATCCGCTGATCTTGTTCTAAGCTATGGTCGAAAAGCTATGGAGGCTCTCAGTGTTCACGGTGTTGGTCCAGTTACAGCCTACCAGATCCTTAGCCGCATGCAGCCCAACGATAAAACCCTATATAATGATCTATTAAAAGCAAAGATCCAGTACATGCGTACACGCCAATACTGGGCTGAAAGAAGTGAAAGGATGAAATAGTAACTACTTCTTCTCATCGATCTCGGTCTCAAGAGCGATTGAAGCGTGAGCAATACAGGCGCCAGCGTTTAATGCAGCCGCGATTTGAATCGCTTCAGCTATTTCCTCTTTAGTCGCTCCGGCTCTTATCGCCTTCTTGGTGTGAGATTCGATACACCAAGGACACCGTGTAATGTATGTAGCAGCGATAGCTATGAGCTCTTTAGTCTTGACATCTAGCTTACCGGGTTTGAAAACCTCTTTATTCCAGTCTGAGAAACCTTCAACCGCAGATTTATCAAAGTATTTCATGTAGTTGGGGCTTCGCTTTTTTTGGTAATAATGAGTGCTCTGTTCTTTTCCATCATCAGTCATATGTTTTCATCTCTTAGCTAACCTGATTATTAACTATGAATATATAGGGTTTTAGCTCATAGAGATGTTTTAATAATATATTAACTAAAGTAAACATAGTTTAATAAAGAAGAAACCTGTATCGACAATAGAGTTCATTTAAATTTTTTTAAGTACTAATATCATCAAATTGAGGTAAACGAGAATCCTTTGAGACGAAACGACTCTGCATATTATATAAATAATGCTAAAGCACGCATGGTTTCCTCAACTCCTTCTCCGAGGTGAGTATGTTTCGCTACTTCATCTAATTTATTTTGATATGATTTCTCATAGATCAAATCATTAATTATTTTTAAAAGTCTTTCATAAGTTATATCTTTCTGATGTATTACCTCAGCTACACCAAGTCGCTTACACGTCCGTGCATTTCCATACTGCTCAGGGTGATTTGGCACTGGGATAACGAGCGCAGGTTTTTGGAAGCTTATACTCTGCATTATTGTTTCATGGCCTCCCCTACTTACGACTACATCAGAAGCATTGAGGACACTGAACCTATCCTCAATCCAAGGAACTTTGATGAGGCTCCCTTTTTCAATCGGTTTTGATCCTCCAATTGGAGTCCCTAAAGACATGACTACCCGAATACTGTCGGGGAAACTCTCGAATAAAGGCTCCAGGATCCGAATGAGAGGAATTCTCTCTGCTTTTGGACCACTTATCCCTGCGAAAACCATATCCTGATCATCGGATAATCCAAGGTTTCTCCGAGTAATAGTTCTAGACACACACTCTTCCGGCTTTATTTTGAGTATAGCTCCAATGAATCTAACCTTCTTTTTATATCGCTTAGGTATTCTCAGATTTTCAATACTTAGCGTATAGGGATCCTCATAATCGGGAATAAGTATGAGATCGCTCCAACCCCACATCCATCCAAGGAGCGTCATAATGGAAGCATCTGCTAACCTAAGAGTGTAATTATTATCTTGCTTCGGCACTAATGGTGAGAACTGGTTAAGAATTGAGATAACAGGAATACCCAATAATTTTGCTGCATAGATCGAGGAGAGCCTTGAGTCAGATACAACAATACCTGGTTTGAACCGCTGCATAGCGCGAAGTTCAAACCTTACTTGACTGAAGAAGATCTTTGGGGCTACGATTCCTTGATTAATACCTGAACCCTTTAGATCTATTCCTCCAAACTCGTCATGCAATAGTGTCAAAGGCGGTGCTGATATTACATTGAATCCTTGCTGTCTTGCATAATCCACTCCTTCGAGAAATGTTGAAAATAAGACTTCTCCTCCTCGCTGCTTTACTTCAGCAGCTATTGGTGAGTCTCGGCTCACATGACCGAATCCTATCCCATTGGCCGCGAAATACACTCGAGAACCTGAGAAGCCCAATTTTTTTTATCCTCATTTATCTAACTTTTCACGAACTACATCTTCTCCAGGTTTAACCTCAGTAAAGATAATGGCTTGGAACCTACTGATCTCTGTGCCTTTGAGTAGCCAGCTATTCGGGGGAAGTCCAGCTTTGACGCAACATTGGGAAAGAAGCTCCTCCGGGCCCCAACCCCACTCAGGAGCGACTTGTGGGAGGAGAAGCCCACTCTGATAACCTTTCTTCACGATCAATCCGTCAATCCCAATCCGCACCATACTAGGATACTGATCCGGTTTAACTACTCTAATTGTTTCGGGTGGTGTCAAGACACTTACCTCAATAGTTGTGTTTGGTAATTCACCTCGTTTTAGCTCGGGAAATCGAGGGTCTTCGAAGGCCGCTGCTTGCGCTACCTCCCTAACAGCTTGTGCGAGAGGTCGGATTGGAGTTGGATATCCTATGCAGCCTCGTAATGTTCCTCCGGTTTTTTTCAAACTGTTTAGTGTGACGAAAACGCCGCATTTTTGCTTTATTACCTCAGGTGCATCAGAGATATCCGCATCGCCTTCATTGAACTTTGCTTCAATGGATCTCCTCGCAAGCTTTACGAGGTATGTTCCATCCGTAAGGGTCAAGTCGAAGGCCATTTCTTCCACACTCCATCTAATGGAGCTTCTCCAAGGAAATATAAAGCATCACAGCTTACGAGGATGCATCGCATAACTTATGGTGGAGGAAATGTTCTCCCAGTGGCTTCCACGCCAGTATAGGCTACCGCATAAACGGCACTCCCAGAAATCGATAGCATTTTTCCATGTTCCTTCAGGAATCCGTGATTTTACATCTTCCCGTTGGATGCTGCGAAGAGACCCGTTACATTTAGGGCATCTCGACTTCTCAGCATCCAAATCTAAACCATAAACCTTGACCAGTAATCTAAGAATTTCACGATCTTCTATGAAAGGGATCAGAAACGCATCTACAGAATATTTTTTCGCGCGTTGAACAAGAACCGCATCTCGTGTAAGAAGAATTCTTCCAGTATTCTGTGCTTCTTTAATGAGCTCCTCATCAACTATATCTCGCCTGTACTCGGTATCGACTCCTCCTATTCTGAGCCACCTAGCAAGAGACCCGAGCATCGCGTCTAAAAGAAAAAGACGATCCACATATTATATTATGATCAGAGGGTTTATTGCTCTTCCTCGTCCGCCAAGCAGTCTTCACACAAGAACTGACCATCTACTGCCTTAAGACGAGTTGAGTAGAGCTCACATTTATCACAATACCCGACAATGGATTCATTACTAATGCTATCATTGTTGTTTATCATCGAAACTTCACGGGCAATCTCAACAATCGTAGGCATAATCCTGATCAAATCCATATCACTTATTATGCCAACGAGATTGCCTTTGTAGGTGACTCCAAGGCGGCGGATATTCATCTTATCCATGAGCTGCATTGCGGTGATGAGTGTCGTATCCCCTTTAACGACTCTAAGAGGACTTGACATTATCTCTTTAACATTAACTCCTTTGAGTTTACCAAGAGCAACAAGTCGGACCACAATATCCCTCTCTGTAACTATGCCTACCGGTTGACCATCGGAGCTTACAACTACAACGGCACCGATCCTGTGATCCTTCATGAGGTTCGCTGCAGCGATTACATCCCCATCCTCTGGAATGGTTACCACGGGGCTAGACATCGCCTCACGTACAATCATCTTTGGTGACAGATCCAGACTCATAACCCTCGATCTCTGTTGTGAAGAAACCTCTTGCTGTTTATAAAGAGTGTATATACTCATCATAGGAAGAAAACGTAATTTGGTGCAGTTATGCGGTGAGTATGCAGAGGGTACCGCACTTTTCGCAGGTCACAGTGCTGTTGATAAATATCTCTTCAACATGTACCCATGAATTGCATTCGCTGCATCTAAGAAGATAGCCTTTCATCTTGTCTCCGTTCGAGTATGCGATTGATGTCATCGGGTGTATTTTATCTAGGAGATTTGGTCTTTTAAGTCCCATTCTAGAAGCCATAAGCCTGATGGAGTTTGGAGTTCTGCCTGGTAACTCTTCAATTATCTTGTTAAAAGTTGTCTCAGATGTGTAAAGTAATTTGAGTAACTCCCTTTCCTGGTTTGTCCATTCTTTGATCTTCATTATTAGTATCAGCTACCTCTTGTAATTACATTTAGCACGGCTCCGACCCGCTCGGATCAACCTTGAGAGCGCGTCGATTTTTATTTACGATGCGTTCTGGGGTATTCAAGGCGCACTTCGAAGTTCCATCCAAGCCATGAGTGATGTCCTCCTCTCTGGGTTGGGTTCTCTCCTTCAGCAGACGCCTTATTATGCTACATCCTCATGTTCGCCTGTAAAACTATTTCATAGTTCTGTTGCAGAATAGGACAACTTGTATGGGGTGGCCTTCAAAAGATAGATATTGCTTTTGCCTTTTCTATGTGAATATCGTCTCACATAGGAGAGACGATACTTGTTTAATCGGGACTAAGTAACTAGACCCGTAACATTGAAAGATATTAACAGGATCATATAAAAAACCCAGTTGGAATATAGATAGCTAATTAATTGGTAAAAATCGATTCAGAAAACGAAAGGTTTAATCTAAAACTACGTTACCGTTTAACGACTCTATTTGGCAGTGCGTTACACTGATGAACCCGTGTTCAATGAACCCAGCATGATTGCAGCTTGGCCTGGCATGGGATTCATCGCCAAGATCTCCGCTGACTATCTTCGCAGGAGACTTCAAGCAAAGCAATTCGCCGAGATCGATTATTACTATAATATGCTTGTTTATAACAATGGCATCGGTGAACTCGCCCCTATAAAACACAAGTTCTACGCTGTACCTGAATCAAACCTAATTATAGTTACAGGAGATGCTCAACCTTCTACTCCTGAGGAGTCCATGAAACTAGCACTAGAGGTAATCGAAGTTGCGAAGAAGTACGGAGTTAAACGGGTCTACAGTTTAGCTGCCTATCCGAGTGAACATAACAGTGAGCCTCAGGTATATGGTATATGTACCCACGATCACCTCAAATCTATTCTTGAGAATGTAGGTGTAAAGATCCTTACCGATGAAGGGATAGTAAACGGGCTTAACGGTATAGTCATCGGTGTGGCGAAGATTTATGGGATTGAGGGAATATGCTTGATGGGAGATATTAAATATGCAAACGTCCCACAGCACCTTAGCTCAAAAGCTGTTCTCACAAAACTCTCATCCCTACTCAAAATAGACCTTGATACTACACTACTAGAGAAGCGTGCTCGCCGAATCGACGCATCCATCAAGAGACGATTAGAGATGTATGAAGAGGACGTTGAACTGACTCCTGTCTCTGAGAAAAAGTTAGAATACATCAGTTAGCGATACACCCTTATACGGGTTAACAGTAAGATGCGGTGAATATAATTGAAAACGTCTGAGAAGGTCTATTGGATAAAGACTGGTTTTGCTCTCGTTTCAGCAGCGCTTAGCTTTACGCTTCAGCAATATTTTAGCGTAGACGGCTCACTGATATTCATGATTGGAGCTCTTGTGTACCTTGCTTTCTCCGATCTCCTTTCCACACTCATGAAGTTAGAACGAAATCACGGACTTAAGATTGGGATCGGATCCTTTATTTTTGTGTGGGTAACGTTGTGGACTCTTCTTTACACCGTCTACAGACCTACTGTTTGATAAATTTCTTGGAAGCTTCCCGATAATGCATGAGGTCACTCCATGCCGCGAAGAAGCCAAGATCAAAGGGTTTCGGGAAACCATTTTTTAAGATACCTCTAAAATCTTGAAGATATTTATTCATTCCTTCCTGTGTGTAAACTGCTTTGTTGAGAAAATCTCTTTCGTCTCCACTTCTTGAACTAGTTAACATACCTTCCAACGCTCTATTGTAGCCTTCCTGCCAGTCGGGGTTGCTATATTTACGACCTTTTACTTCCTCTAATGATTTCTCAGCATCGCTGAAGCGTCTTTCAATGATCGAGTCAAAGAATACAATGACAGCCTCACGGGTCTTCCCAGTCGCAGTCATAGCTTTAGTTGCTTCAGATTTCTTCATCGCTCTCTACTCCATTCTCAGTGATTCTTATGGGTACCTCTCCTTCAGGGAGACTTGGACTAACTATTAGACGTGCTATCCTGATGTTTTCTCTTCCTTTCCTGAGATATATTCTGCTATGACTCATATGTCCCACGATATGTCCTCCAACAGGAGAGACTCCTTTCGTAAAGAAAGCGTCGGGTTGAGCCATAACTTGGTTGGTGATGACGGCTACGGTATTAAAAGCTCGGCTCAATCTCATCAACTTGTGCATATGTTTATTCAGGTTCTGCTGCCTACTGGCCAGGAGCTCCCTACCGATATACTCGCTCCTGAAGTGACTAGTAAGGCTGTCAACTATGATCAGCCTTATGTTATTCTTTTTGATGATTTCATCGGCGTTATCCAGTAGAACCATCTGATGATCGCTTGTGTAGGCTTCAGCGAAAATGATTTTTTTCAGCACCTCATCTGGGTCGAGGCCGAACCTCGGTGCCATCTGTGTGATTCTTTCAGGACGAAATGTATTTTCGGTGTCAACGTATAACGCTCCACCGTCAAGCCCCCCTTGTTCTTCTGGGAGCTGAACTGTAACGCAAAGCTGATGACATATTTGACTCTTACCGGTTCCAAACTCTCCATAGAACTCAGTAAGGCTTTGAGTCTCAAGACCCTTATTTAGGAGTGAATCGAGACTGGGGCAGCCTGTCGTTAAGTGCTTGATCTGTTTTCTTATTTCAACAAGTTCGTCCCCGCGCACGAAGGCGATAGCTATACTCTTACGAGCCGTATCGATGATCTTTCCCGCTGCTTCCTCGCTAAGACCAGTCACAACTAGTTCAGGAACCGTGGCCATGGCGATTGATTCCACAGTCTTAAATCCTATCTCCCTGAGTTTCGCAGTAGTCGCAGGGCCAATATTTGGTAGATCCTCTATCGACTGATACTTCGCCTTGTAGTAATCCGTCGACTCGTCAACCATCTAGACCATCTCTGAGATGAAACAGGTTGCTATTTAAGATGCGTCCTCTGGTTTATCAGACTCGGGAGAATCTGATGACTCCTCATCTAATTCAAGTACAAAGGATCCTTCGTAACCACAGTTACTGCATCTATACTTTGCAGGGAGGATACCAAAGGTAGCTGTCTGATGCATGTTGGAGCTTCTACATTTTGGACAGTAACTTGCCTGAGGTGCCCTATACTTTAGCTGTTTAAGGGTATCCTTAATCCCCTCAATAAGGGGCATCTTACTGAACCTCTATATTTTCCTCAGGGAAACCTAAACCTAAGAGAACCAATTTTACTTCATCGCGGTGGTCTCCCATAAGCATTATTTGCTCGTTTTTTGCTGTTCCACCGCAAGCGCATTTATTTTTCAATTGAGTAGCGATTTTCTTGAGCTGTTCTCCCTTGGAATCTATTCCATCGATTATGGTCCAAGTTTTACTCCATTTCCGGTTCTCTAACCGAATACGAATCCGCTGTTCCTCCCGGCTCATCTCCTCACAGACACAAAGGTCTTTCGGGAGTCCGCATACTGTACAAATCTCCGCCATTGTTCAAGTTGATTGATTATCTCTTACACTAAAAGCTTTGCTGTTTTACATACCATTTTTCTTCTGCTTTTATCCGAAATATTTCCTAGGGTCACATTTAGCGATAATAATTCTAAAAAAAAACGACTTATCAAAATATGAAAATCAGTTTTTGTTATATCGTATAAAAGTTGAAATTTTATACTTGGCAGAGAAAAGTGAGTTTTTAACATGTTTTTATTTTAAGTGTAATTTTGTAGTAAGCTAAATGCTGTTAAAGCGTCTTTTGGGCTAAGAATAATAACCGTATTTGTAAAGCAACTGATAAATTCGATAATGTTGATGTTTCGACTACCTAAAAGTTGAGTTATGAAAGCTACAAATCCTGGTGTAGTTTCAACTTTATCGGGGCTGAGCAAGATCATAGCAACAAGATTGCTCATAACCTGGACTTGTTTAGGTAGTTCTATGCGTATAGCTGTCTGGTCCACAATGTAGACGTAGCTGTCTGTAAGGGCTGTGGTAAATAGGGAAGGAATATCAATCTTTATCGGTGATATTAGGACTGCGATCTTGTCCTGAAGTTTTACTTTGGATTCACGTAGAATGCTGCGAACCTCCTCTTCTTGAAGTCTATGTTCCTCTCCTAGATCTTCAGCGACACGAATAACCGCTGCCTTTACAGCTTCTATGCTTCCGTCATTTATCTCAATTTGAAGAAGTCTGGCTAGTGCCGAGTAGTTGACGATGCCAAGTTTGAGGGCATCAATAAGGCTTGGTCTAACCTGTATTGCCTCTCTGACCCGTTGAGCAACTGATCTTGCTCCATCTGTTGCAATATTACTCATAAATATGGCATTACAGTTCCATATATATAAGCAGACTGGAAAATTAATCGGCAGCTTAACCAGAAATCTTTGGCTAAAAATCCTCCCCCTCCGCGCTTTTAATAAGCTCGTTTAATGTATCTTTAATCATTATGTCTCGGGAAGAGTCACTGATAGAAATCATTAAGGCAGCGCTTCCACTCCCTCCCAGGGTTGTGGTGGGATACAAAAACCTAGATAACGTCTTCACGAGCGGGGACCTTGCTAGAATCTGCGATATTAGCCGGAGCAGCGCTAAATTTTATGTTGGAAAAATGGTGGAGCTGAGGCTTGTCGCTAAGGTCCCTCATAAAAGAATGTATCAAAAATATCCTAACGCACAATATTTTAGCAGTTGGCTTAGAGATTTAATCAAGCTTGCCCTTGAGCCGTTGGAGTCCGGTACTCTAAAGCTCCCGGAAGAGCCCGAGGAAGCTGAGTAGCTGTGTCCTTAAGGGATCTAGCAAAGCCAAAACTAATACACTCAAAATTTACGCGGACTTTAACTGGTAGGCAGGTCCGCGCTATGAAGAAGCGAGGTTACGACGCGGAGCGGGAACTCGTTGGAATGATGCGTGACAACGGTTTTGACGCTATACGTGTTCCTGTTAGTGCTCCAAGTAACGAGGCTCTGCCCGATGTATTTGCTGTTAAAGACAAAGCCATTGTAGCCTTTGAGGTCAAGAGCCAGCTTAGGTACAGTTACTATAAAGCTAGCCAAGTCGATAAACTCCTCAAATACCTTGAGATTCACAGGATTTATCCACGCCGCTACGCGGTTCTGGCTGGAAAATATAAATATAAAGGTTGGCGATTTATGGTAGTAGAAAAGCTTGGAGACTATACTCTGAAACCAGGCGAGGGTCTCAGCCTCACAGAGCTTGTAGCTAAGATAACTTGACCTCCTTTAAATACTGGGCCTTTCAATTAAATTCTAGTTAAAGGCGAAACCTTATGGTTATTGAATTACCATACACTAAAGCTAGGAAAAAGTGTGGAAAAGAGATTCCTCCATGCCAATCTACAGCAGAGCTCACACCGCTCGATCAGATTATAGGCCAGGACCGCGCGGTCAAAGCTCTTCAGTTTGGATTGAAAATTAAGGACGGGGGCTTCAACATCTATGTTTCTGGGATGTCTGGAACGGGTAGAAAAACCGCTGTTGTAAACTTCCTCGAGGAAAAAGCAAAGTCGATGCCCATTCCATCAGATTGGTGTTATGTAAACAACTTTACGGACCCAAGCCAACCTAATGCATTAAAACTGCCCGCTGGAAAAGGAAAAGGCTTCAAAGAAGCTATGGATAAGTTCGTAGATGACGTAAAAAAAGCTCTACAGAAGGCTTTCGAGAGTGATGACTATTCAACGCGTCGACAGAGCACTTTAAAAAAGTATGAAGATGAGAGGAACATGCTCTGGCAGCAGTTAAACGATAAAGCTGGTAGAGTTGGTTTCGTTCTCCAGCGAAGCCAGATCGGTATTGCGTTAATCCCTGTAATGAATGGTCAGCCAATATCTGATGAACAGATTCTGGCGCTTCCCCCGAAAATTCGCGAACAGATAAGTGAGCGTCGAGAGACACTTCAAGAGGATTTCAGGAGCGCTTTCCGTCAGTTCCGGGACATCGACCGAGGAGCAGAGGCTGCTATTAAGGCGTTTAATAAAGAGGTCGCCAAGTTCGCTATGGATAACCTTCTGGATTTACTGAAAGAAGGGTACGGGGTAATAACAGAGGTATTGGATTTCCTAAAGGAAGTAGAGAAAGATATTCTTGAAAATCTTGAAGCGATCCTCGCTCCAACTCAGCAACAACCCCAGCAGCAGATGCCTTTCCCATTCGGAGCTCAGGTTCGTGATCCAACCCAAAGCTACAGGGTTAACCTGATAGTTGATAACTCATCGCTTAAAGGAGCTCCAGTTATCACTGAGATGAGTCCAAGTCATCCTCACCTTTTTGGTACTGTCCAGAAGGAGGCTAGATTTGGCGCTCTATTTACAGATTACACTATGATCCGAGCCGGTTCCGCCCATAAAGCCAATGGAGGATTCCTGATCATCCCTGTTGAGGATCTTCTTATGGACATGCTGGCTTGGGATAGCCTGAAAAAGATGATAGTGACGAAAAAGCTAACTCTTGAGGATCTTGCTCAGCGTCTAGGATATGTTGCGACTAAAACTCTCTCACCGGAACCTATTCCGTGGGAAGGTAAGGTTATCATCATTGGTAGTCCTGACCTTTACTATGCTCTTTACCAGCTTGACCGCGACTTTAAAGAGGTCTTCAAAGTGAAGGCTGACTTCGATACTTCGATGGAGAGAACAAATGAAAACGTGAAGATTTATGCGAGTTTTATAAGTACATTATGTGCTAAAGAAGGGCTTAGACATCTTGACTCAGAGGGAATTGCTGAGGTCATTGAGTATAGTAGTCGTTTAGCTGAAGATCAAGAGAAGCTGTCAACATGGTTCAGTCAGATCGCCGACATCATTCGTGAGGCGAGTCAATATGCTGACGATGAAGGTAGCAGTTTCACTTCGGGAAGTCATATCGAGAAGGCACTTGAGGAGCGTATCTATCGGAGCAACCTAATTGAGCAGAAGATGGAAAAGATGATTTTAGAGGGAACCATCCTCGTAGATACCTCCGGAGAAAAAGTAGGGCAGATTAACGGTCTCAGTGTCATGGGGATTGGGGATTTTACTTTCGGAAAGCCAAGTAGAATAACAGCTAGCGTAGGCCTTGGTAAGAAAGGAATCATAGATATTGAACGGGAGGTTGAGATGGGTGGACCAAGCCATAGCAAAGGAGTTCATATATTAAGCGGATTCCTTAACGAGCGTTATGCAAAGGATACTCCCCTAAGCTTGAATTGCCGTCTTGTTTTCGAGCAGAATTATGGTGGCGTAGATGGAGACAGTGCATCAAGCACCGAGTTGTATTGTATTCTTTCTGCTCTAAGCGGGAAACCAATCAAACAAAATCTTGCAGTTACCGGTTCTGTAAATCAGAAGGGAGAGGTTCAAGCCATCGGAGGAGTTAACTGGAAGATTGAGGGTTTTTACGAGCTCTGCAAGAGCAGGGGTCTCGATGGGAGCCACGGAATATTAATTCCGGGGACAAACGTAAAGAACTTGATGCTTAAGCAAGAGGTTGTTGATGCCATAAAAGCAGGGAAGTTCCATATCTACCCGATTAAAAAGATCGATGAAGGTATTGAAGTTCTTACCGGTATCTCTGTTGATGTGATCAATAATCTCGTTCAGGAAAAGCTAACTGAAATGGCTGAGAAAATTCGAGGTTGGGACGTTAACTAGAGGAATCACACCCTTTTTCTTTAAGCTCACACATGTTTCTACGGTACTAGATGGAGACTGTCTGGGACGTCATCATCATTGGCGGAGGGCCTGCCGGACTTACCGCTGGTATCTACACGGCTAGGCATGGCCTAAAGACGCTTCTTTTGGAGGGAAGTCAGATTGGCGGACGGGCTTATGAGGCTCACTGGATCGAAAACTACCCAGGGTTCCCTGATGGCATTGATGGACATGCGTTGATGGAGCTGTTTAAACGTCAGGCAACCAAATTCGGAGTTGAATATCTCCCAGAAACCGTTATTGGCTTATCTGACATGGGAGAAATCAAGATGGTTTCCACCCGCAATGGTTACCATCAAG
>JBFYNP010000056.1:0-6435 GCA_041304325.1 Candidatus Bathyarchaeota archaeon | reverse complement strand
GTTGATTCCCAGGTTATGGTTTGGGTTGTGCCACCTACCCAGTTCTCTCCACCGTTCGGTGAAGTTACTGTTAAGACCTCTGGGATCACTGAAAAGTATGTGTCGCTGGAGTCCGTAGCTGGAGACATGCCTACCTGAATATTTGTACTGGATACTCGCACACTGTAGTCTTCTCCGAGAGCCTGAGTCAAGGGTATCTTCCAGTTGAAGGAGCCTACGTTAACTGTGCGGGAGGAGAGCACTCGGTTAACCACCCCAGCTTTAATCAGCTCAATCTTGACATACGCTCCCGGGATTCCTGTTGAGGACCATGTAATCTCTTGGGTTGTCCCTCCCACCAAGTTCTCTCCACCATTAGGATAAGTGACTGTTAAGGATCCAATGACTCTGTAAATGCCCTTTAATATGCATTCTCCGTCAACGGTAACAGTTGTAGGGTTACTTGTGATGCTTGATAAGAGTACGCTGCCACTAGTCTCCCAGTGATCGAAAGCACATCCTGGCGCAGGAGTGTATGAAACCGAATAAGCATCTGAACCTTTCGAGATTGTGCCTGGCAGGGCATGTGAAGTTCCATCAAAAATAATTGCCCCCAAGTTACTCGTTGCACCAGTGTCCTCCCTAGATTCAAGAGATATGATTAGGGGTGGATTAGCGTCATATTCAATCCAGAGACTACCTGTTGAACCATCCACCGTCTTTGGTGTCTCTGAGGTGGAGCCTACTAGGACGTCACCAGAGACTGAGGCTTCATATAGATTATACCTCTTTATAACCGTCGGGTATCCCGCGGAATTGTCTGTTACGGTTAGGAACCAACGCTTCTCTTCGCTAATCACTGGAGTGATGTCGGTGAAGTCAAAGTAAAAAGTAGTATCACAAAGTGTCGATGTTCCATCGAACGCCCAATTACCTCCAGAGTAGTATAGTGCCTCGCTTGACCATGTGGAGCTAGGAGATATTGCTCCTTGGTCACCTATGCCAAGTGAAACCGATATTTGGCTTCGTTTAGATTGACTAAGGGTGAACTCTGCAACCATTTTAGGTTGATAGATTTGGCGAGCTGTGATTGTGTAAACAGCGCTATTCCAGAATATGCCGCTAGATCTATCGCTAGTTGGCCATGAAGATGAACTTGGCACGACCGAGGTTCCTCTAAGGGAGTCATATGTAACCCATCGGTACCCCGCGTTCCAATCACTTGTACCCCAGGAATTAGCTATCTTAAAGGCTCCCCTCTCCTGCGACTCCGAGACGCCGTTTCCATTCATGTCGCACCAGATTTCATCATTATATCCTACAACCGTCATCCCGTGGGCACCTTGAGCTGTATTTCTCATATAACTCGCGATCTTTTGGCCTACATATAGATCGTCGGCTGTGGTGCTTGGATTATTACTAACGGTTGATTGAGTCCAGGAATTTACGTATGTGCCGATTACGAGGATGTGGCCATTCGCAATCTGGGTTTTAATATCTGAGATTAATTGATTCACATCGCTGTTATAGATCTGCCCCCAGCTCTCTGGGCGGTAATTTATCGCGTTTCTATAGATTTCCGAGTTAGTAGGCCAGGCTAGGTAGTTGGTATCGTATGGGAACTCAGCCCAAGAGGCTGCGCCGTGCTTCAATAGAAGCTGGAAAGCATCTGAGAAATAAGCTCCACTATCTTGACCAAAGTTGATGAAATCATATGTCCATTTCGGCGAGAAGATGTTAGCATTATTACCATCTGACGCAGTTCTGGTTCGAGCGAGATTGGTCTCATAGGTAAACTGATAATATGTTGTACACCACGCCGCGCAGGAGCCGATACCTCCCTGGCTTCTTATCGGAGGGAAAAAAGGTAATTTGCTGTTATCCACAATAGATGGCAACCCAACTATATCTGATGATTTCTGCCCACTAAATACTAGCTCACTCCCAACTGCAGCCAGACTTATTTCATCGTTATTTATCTCAAAGCCTCTTAAAAGCCTCTCCTGGTTTATGCGATCCATGGCTATACTGTTTAGTTTAACTTCTACGACAACTGGAAAATTCTCCTGCATCCATCTAGTCTGCTCTGGGCCAGGTTCTTTCAAACCCGTCGCATTTTGAATCGAGGCCACTACCGCATTAAATGGAGGGTTGAATTGTTCATTATCTGTATACGAGTCATCTGCCAGTGCAGCATAACGGTTTGTATCTCCGATTGAGAGTGACGTAACTAGAATAAATATGAGCAGGATATTTCTCGCGCAGGATAAGTTAATTTTATTTTCTCTAAGAATGATTCGACTTAAATTAACTATTTTATAACTCTCAATGGTGGCCATTTTAAGGGTTATACCTCTCTACTCTATAGAAACGTATTATTTTATTATTAAAGAAAATGGATGTATTAGTTAGATTATATAGAAATTTCTCTCGAACCAGCGATGGAAGCATATAGTAGTAGCTGGAAAAACTCTTATTCACAATCGTTTAATCAATAAACATGCTTTTCTGCACCCACTGCGGAAAACCGGTTGATCCTACAGCAAAATTCTGTGGTTTATGCGGTAACGCTATAAAAAGTTCTCAAACAGCCGTGACCACAGCAGTTAATCAACAAGTAACTCCCGAAATAAAGACTCAAGAAGGAGCTACTAGTAGTAACTTGGAGCCCCCAAAGCCAATAGCGTTTTATTCTTCAGGAAAATCGCCGCCATCTGTTGAAACCCTTAAAATGATTGTCCCCGATCTTTTAATGATCTATAGCTTTGGAAAATCAGATACATTCAACCTGGCAATTACCACCCATAGAAGCATATTCGCAAAACTCACAAAAAACATCAAAGAGCAATCCCAGAAAATGAGGAAGAATAAAGTCGATAAAATGAAAATTAATCCATTGTTTAAGATGATGGCTAAACGTATCGACTACGGTGCTTACATAGACTGGTACATTGATAAGAACCCCCAAGAGATCCTGAACGAGACCCCCGGAAACTACGCCATCAATAACAGCGACATCGTTGACATACAGATAAAAAATGAGAGCTGGGATACAGAAGACAGCGGATCGGTACCTAATTTTGAGCTAATAATAACAACAAAAGAAAAAACCTTAAAATTTAAAACTAATATAAACCCGGAAAAAATCCGGGAGAAAAGCATTTACGATGCTTATAAAAATTAACCAACTCTCACGCATGCAAATGAAAAACAAATTATAAGCAACCCTAAAAATAATTGGAAAAAAACTAATGAAAAAATGAAACACGATTAAGATTAATATGCGAACTCTTATCCCTCCGAAGGCTCAAACTCACCCGAAAAGAATTGGGTCAGATAATCATAATTGTCTCAGCAGACGGCGAGTGGAGGGCAACAACCCCTCTTTTCCCTGGAGTAGAGGTGAATTACTCTCCTCTTGGCGAGTGGTTCACCACACCCATTGCGGGGGAAGAGATAATAGTATTTCACGGGGGTTGGGGGAAAGTACACGCCGCAGCTAGCGCAGAGTACGTCATCGAGAAATGGCGCCCAGACCTCATCATCAACTTCGGTACCTGCGGCGGATTCAAAGGCCAAGTCAACCAATATGACACAGTCCTCGTTAAGAAGGCGATAGTCTACGACTTCATCAGCCTCATAGGGCCCCCCGATGAAGGTATAAAAAAATTCACATCAGACATTGACCTCGACTGGATTAAGAAGCCACCCACCCCCGTGAAGATAGTGTCAATCCTCAGCGGCGACAGAGACCTCATACCGGAAGACATACCTCGCCTAAGGGAGAAATTCGGCGGCAGCGTCTGTGACTATGAGTCCGCCCCAACAGCATGGGTCTGCGCTCGAAACAAAACTAAAGTGCTAATTCTACGAGGCGTTTCCGATCTGGTTGACCCTAGTGGAGGCGAAGCCTACGATGGCACTGCAAACGTCTGGTTCGAAGCCACCAAAAAAGTCATCTCAAACCTCTTCAACATTCTCCCCCTCTGGATAAAATACTTCAGGGAAGAAACAAAGAGCAGTTTATAAACACAATAGCTATTTTTGGAACACACTTTTCAAATCTCTGATTTAGTATACACCCCGTTTGCCCAAAAGTGTCTTATAATAGTAACCATTAATCCTGATCAGGGTTCTACTTATTGTGAAAGCTAAGTCGAACCTGAGCTTCGACACGAGAAGCCCTACAACCAGAATATTAGGAGAGTAAAAGCTGTGAAATGGTTAGCGCATTGGGAGATGGACTCTAAAGATTTCGACGTGAACATCAAGAAATACCAAGAGCTACTTGCAGCAAGAGAGAAAAAAGATTCAAAGTTTCCTCTAAACCCATTATCCGATAACTTTGCATTCCCTGGCGAGTATAGAGGATTCATAATTTACAGCGATGATACAAGTGAGGACCAACTAGCGAACGTTGCCTTCCACTTCAAAGATACGATGAATTGGACTTTCGAACCCATAATGACCGCATCAAAGATGATTCAATTATACATGAAGACTAAAAATAAATAATGAAACCCTCTTCCCCCTTTTTTTGGAATAACAACTCGAACATTGATTTGTAGTTGCACATATTCCGCTAAACACAAGTCTCAGAAGCCATTTTAGGGGAATCACGTGTTTCAGGGGGTACTCCTTCTCAGGGTTGTTCTGGATCGCGCGCTCGACTTGATTATATCGCAAATGATTACAAAGTTTATTAGATGAAAAGCTTCCAACACAATTATGGATTATAACTGGTCTATCTACGAGAGAGACTGGCATGGCTACGAACCATCGATGATGGGTGAACTCCTAATACGAGAACTACATCTCCACGGCGACCCAGTAGCCCTTGCATGGTGGCCTCAGAACGCACTCCCTACAAGGCTTGAAAAACATATCTACAGGGGTCCCCTGAAGCTTTTACACTGCCAATTTATGCAGAGAGCGCGTTTCCGAGGAGAAACCTACATTCTTGATGGAGTTACAAGCAGACCACCTCCCCCGGTTTGCAATGGAGACGCCTACCAAGGCCTCACGCCCGTCTTCTCTAACCTCACACCCGGTGTGACCAACTCACGAAGCCCACAAGGAGCAGAGGCAAATCTACAGATTTATGGTAGCCCAATCGCTAGTCGCAGGGATTTACATGAAGCATACAGTATAATACCGCCGGACATCAAGCACCTGGGAATAGCCCCCTTAAGTGAATGCAATTTTGATCCGGATGTTGTTGTTCTATTCGGAAACGCAAGACAGTTAACCATGGCTGCCCGTGCACTCATGTACTTCTCTGGTAAAGCCCTCCACGGGTTAACAGGCCCTGGAACATGCTCCTCAAGTTGGGCTGCTGCCTACCTTAAAGGGGAACCCAGATTTACGCTCGGCTGTCACGGCGTATTTGGTAGCATGGGCCTCGACCCCAATGAATTAACACTCAGTGTACCATGTGAGTTGATGCCTACCATGTGTCAGAACCTTGAACTCTGGCGTGATCGAGGTAAACACATGTTCCAGGAGGACCCACCGAACGAGCTGAGGGAATTTGTCAAGGTTCCCATCGATGCCTCATTTGTTAAGGGGGATGAGAAAAAATCAGGCTATGCCTCGTACGAGGATTCAGGATCCACTTATGTGTCTTGGGCTGAAAGGCGCAAGAGTAGAGGTCTACCAATTCCCAAGAGAGTATAATATTCTAACCATATTTGCCACGTTCACATTCAAGAATCCAACTCAATATCTTTCAGTACGAGAATCTTGACTAAATTTCAGTAGATCATCGAACACGATTAGGAAAAAGTTTAACGATCTTCAGCGCGCGCAGAAGCATTATTCAATAATTTTATCTCTGCAACAGATTATTTATATCCCGATTATATGACTGATCTCAAAAACATTAAATTTAGAATAACATTCGGATTGTTGACACTAATCATATGCTCAGGCATATCAAACGTTTACGCGGTAAATGAAGTGACACTATCTCTTGAACCGAAATCACTTGAGCTACCCCTGTTAAAAGCATCTCAGGGCTCAATTTTTACGCTCGAACTAAAGATTTCTGACGTTGAACTGTTGAAAGAGTTGCATGTAACCTTCGGATATGACCCCAATTATGTAGAATATCTCAACGGAAAAATTGATTCTATTTTTAGTACTAGAACCGGAGGATGGACAGGCAACGAACTAAATGGGGTTTTAAATGAAGCTTTTAATGGTCATGGAACCGTTTTCAGATACTGGTTTAAAGCAATCAAAACCGGTTCAACTCAAATAATTTTATTGAATGCAAGACTAATAGATGAATCTGGGGCATCGATCTCAGTAGCTACCTCCGGCTGTAATGTCAAGATAATTTCACCCGCTGAATTTATTGGTGGAGAATTTGCTGTCCTAACAACGAATTATCAGACTTTATCTAAAAGTCTTAACGAAACTATAATCGTTAACGAGCAATTAACATCTCTCTAT
>JBFYNP010000055.1:0-5418 GCA_041304325.1 Candidatus Bathyarchaeota archaeon | reverse complement strand
TTCACTAATCCGAGATAACGTCTTTCACGAGCTACTGAGTCAAGGCACCGGTGGAAGCTCTCAACATGTTCTTCGGATATCCGTGTAATCTGAATATGTTTTGTATCTCTCTGACTCATTTATGAAAACTCCGTTCACTGTGTTACGGGGAGTTGTGGATAAAAACATCCCCTTCTGTTTCTGCTCAATTAATACAAGTCGACTAGACTTACGAGTTAGGAAAGCAGTCGGTGAAAGATCATAAATACCGATTGCAACTAAAATAAACTAGGCGTCAATTAATGCCGACGGTTGACATAAAAGAGGTGAAAATATACTTCGAGATCCATGGAGAAGGCTACCCTCTGCTCATGATCCAAGGATACGGGGGAAGCAGCGAAGACTGGAACAGCCAGGAACCACGCGCAACGGAACTCTCCAAACACTACAAAGTGATACTCATCGACAGCCGTGGAACAGGAAGAAGTAGCGCATCCACGGAAGAATACACGATCGAAGCAATGGCGGATGATGCCGCAGATCTCCTCGACCAGCTTGGACTTCCTAGAGCTCACGTCCTTGGAACTTCTATGGGTGGCATGATCGCTCAAGAGCTAGCGATCAAATACCCCGAAAAGGTGGATGGGTTGCTTCTGTTATACACGAGCCCCGGCGGGCACCTTTATGATCTGCCTAGGCAACGGGAGAGTCTTAGGAAGCTTAGCTGGAGTTTTAAGCCACCAGTTGGGATGAGCCCAGAGGATGTTACGGATGAGATTCTGCGTCTAGCGTACTACAAGGATTATTTGACTTTGAACAAGGTTAAGCTAAAATCAGCTGTGGTGGAGTATCCTACCCCCTCCTCGACTTTGGAGCGGCAGTACAATGCCATTATGAGGTTTGACTCTACGGGTAGGTTAGGTTTGATCAAGTCGAAGACGCTGATCCTGCATGGCTGGGATGATCTTTTAATCTTCCCTGAGTCTGCGCGATTCTTAGCTGATCATATATCTGATTCCGAGTTGTTGATGTTTGAGAGAGCTGGCCACGTCCTCTCCGAGGAGAGGTGGCCTGAGGTTAAGGGCTTGATTCTGGGATTCTTGTTCAGGATCGATGAAAGCAAGAAACAGAAAACTCTACAATAACTTGGGTTCGATTTAGGCTAGTCGTTAACTGCTTTTACCGTCCACGGATCTCTTTTCAGCAGTTTACCACTGCCAGGGGATCCCCTGATCTTGCCCTCTTCATAGACTACTTCGCCTCGTCGAACGGTGATTGTAGGCCAGCCGGTTACCTCCCAACCCTCGCGCGCGCGAGTGGTTCAATAAAATGCGTTACAGTTGGAACTGATCTTTAAAGATACTTTTCGTATAGCAGGCTTTGATGCATTTGCCGCATACCTCATCATACAGGTTCAGGTTGAGCATGTAACGTCTGCACTGCTCACGGTAATTATCGAGTTTGTCTTTGTGTGCGAGGAATTTGCAGGAGTCGAGGCATGCTCGGCACTCACCGCAACTCATAGGTGATGGAGGAGTACGCTCAATGGGGGTTGTCGTAAGGATTGTTGCTAACCTTATTGCGCAGCTGAATCGAGGGTTCACGATTAACTCGTTTTTTCCTCTCCATCCGACACCGGAGAGCTCTGCGGCGACACGATGCGAGACCAAGGTCGGGTAATAATCTTCTACATGCGTTACAGTGGAAGTCATGCCTGTAGTTGTAGCGGTTACGGCTACTCCAGAGAATTCGGCAGCTATTTTGCTTGATGTCTCATTAAGTGCTGCGTTCAGTCTTTTATATGCTTGAGCGTAAACATCCCACTTCTTCTTATCCCAAGCACCTTCTTGCCCGTTGGCTATGGACTCTATCGCCTCTTCAGGGTAAGCGTAAGCGATGCTTATGGCCGAACCATTTCGCAAGAGGTTATCGTATTCATTGCCAGATAATTCAGTGAGACGCTTCTTCTGAACCGCGAGGAGTGAGGACTGGAGTTTTTTGAAGCTGGCTACACCCTGAACTTCATTTAAGCCAAGTCGCTGAGCCTCCGAGTGGTGCAGCGCCCTGAGTTTACGGAGGTTCTCAGCGGCTACGTCTATCATGTGGTGGGATAGAGTTTACCTGGTAAAAAATATGTTGCGAAGAAATAGCTTAGCTCTCATGAATAATATAAGTGAATGCGCGAGTAGGGAGATAACATCATGCTCTTTTATATCCTAAAAAAACATGATTTTAATAGCAACTGAAAGGTGAATAAATGTCGGAAGATAGAGAAAAACCAACGAATCTAGACCTCACAGCAATCGAAGTCAATGACCTCCTCGGGTTCTTCGTAGGCATATTATCCGAGAAAGCATGGCAACATATGGGTTTTAGACTCATCCCCGGTAAAAGTGAGCTGGAGAAAGATATGGTTAAAGCAAAAGTAGCTATAGATTGCACCGTGTTTTTGACTGAAAAAATAATTCCAAGCCTCTCAGTCGATGAAGCTAGAATGATGAGGGCTATGTTAGCAGATATTCAATTAAACTACGTGAAGCAAGTGTAGACCCGTACATAAATTTGGGAGAAACTTCTTCGCATTTGATATTAACCTAGATAAGACAAATGAATCGTGCGCAAGAGAAAGGGATTATAGGCGCGCGTGTAAAGGTGAAAATCGTTGATGCCGGTGAATTCAACAGGTTCTTTGTACCCGCCTTCGCCCTCGATAGAAGAGACGCAGGTGGGTGTACACTATGCCCACAGCTGCAGATTGAAGGTAAGAAACCAGCCTGCGTAGGTAACTGCCTGACTAATGCACTTCACTTCGGGGAACTCGAAGAGATCAGGAAACAAGCCGATGCCATGCAGGGTGAAAAGTTTATCGTAACTCAATCTAAGGCGACTACAATCTACGTCTCCAGAAAACCGTTTAACTGGGAACGCATAAGCGCGCGCGGTCAGGGGGAGGACTTAGAGGCAGATTAAAACGGTGAACTTTCACTGTTGCTAGTACACGTGCACGCTCAATCTACCAACCCTCAACCACAAGCCCCGGTACCCTCTCAAAATGCTTCCTGTTCCCTGTTATAATCGTCTGCCTGTTAACGAGAGCGATACTCGCTACAAATAGATCCCTATCACCGATCCCACCCGACTTTAACGCCTCCGCCAACTCACCCCATAACCTAGCTGACTCATAGTCAAGGCTTAGAACCGCGAAAAGCGCAAGCAACTCCTTAGCATCCCTTAACGCCTTCGTCCTATCTCTAGATCCATAAGCGCCGCGATAGAACTCAGCAACACTCACAGTCGTGATGTAAACCACCTCGCCACGATCAGCCAACTCTCGCATCTTCTCAAGCGCACCACCCTCACGACGCTCAAGAGCGACGAGAAAACAGGTATCGACGCAAACCAACTCTAGGCCTCAACCTTCTCCAGCTTTAAACCGCGACGGAGCTCTCCGAATGCTACTTCAACCGAGTCCGCCAAATCCAAGTTCGGACCCACTTCGTTAAGGTAGGTCAAGACAGCGGCCGGGTTCCCTCTGCCAAACTTACGTAATATCAAATCAGAAAACGACTCTCCCTCCCTCTTCTGGGATTTAAGTATCCTATACGCTTCATTGCTCAGTGAAATCGTCGTTGTTCCCATAATAATATCAATGCATGCACATGCACTTAAATTTCTCTATCAGTTTCTCATCCAATGAATTAGCACAGGTATCGCTTCAGCGCCTCTTCCGTGCTCATGCGACTATGATCCGTTCCATCCTATAGTGAGCCGCTTGAACTTCTTTTCCAATGTGTGTAGGTTTCAGGAAGTGGCGTTGGGTGGGATCCACCATTCGGATCCGGAGCGGTTCACCCACTCCGGCTATAGCAGATTCACAGGCAGATAAAGTCCATCGCGCGCGCGAGTGCGGTATTGGTGAATAAAGTTTTGCGATAGTGCCTAAAATCACGTACCCCCATAGAATAATATTAGATGTAAACCGCGCAACTCTTTTCTCTCTAAACACTGTTTCCATATAAGTTAATTATTGATGAATAGAGTTACGTCAATAAACGTAATAGACTGCTTCTCTGTGAGGTAGATAATTTGTCACACTCACCAGTAATAATCAATACGATCTAATATGAATGAAATAATAAAGAAAACAGATATTTATCCAATTGTGAAAAAAAGGTGTCACTTGTTAGTACTCAACTTTAGACAGAAATCTTCATCCTGACTTAAAACCCCTACAGCCCTGATTATGAGTCTCTCACTGACCCCTGGGAACCGTTTTCTTAGAAGAGTCTCAGCTGAAGCCCTACTGATATTTCCTTGATTCGATAACCTAAGCTCACCCGAGTTCTCCCTCAATGAGGCTACGACATCATCGATCGTTAGCTTAATCCCGGCCACAACCTTATTTCCAGTCCTCTTAGATGTAGCTTCATCCACCATGGTTTCCAGGAAATGCTTCTTTTTCCGTTCGTATTTAGCTCGGATTGTTTGGCAGATAATATCGTTATTTTCTACCCAACTGTCTCTTCTACCCCATAGAGTCTTACCTAATCCACTGTAGGGGCATTTTAAGCAGGATGATCCTTCACAGTACTCAGCACCCGGTAACGCCATCTCACAATCAGACGAAATGGTAGTTGGATAAGGTTTAGTTGAAAACGGACCTAACGTATATCGGTAAACCTTCGCGTGGCCGCGTTTAACTAGATGAATTTTATGCGTGATTACGAAGCTCCTCGCGATATTGTCCAGAGTAGCTTCGCTTAACGCAACAATAAAAATTATAAAACCTTTTGAGCGAATAGCCTCCAGCTGTTTCATTAATACTTTTTGAATATTAGTGTACCAGTCACGGCTACTTATAGAAAACTGACTTTCATCAATAATGATTACCCTACCCATCCCGAGTGGGCTTTCAGAAGAAATGAGGTTAAGAAGCTCATCAGCCCCAAAAGGAACCTGTAACTCTACATCGAATTTTCGGTCAAGAATCTCCGCGAGCCTTAAACAGAAATAGGTCTTACCTTTTCCACCCGAACCTGTAACCACAATAATACAGGCTTCTATGTTGTTCCTCTTCGCCTGAATTTCGTTGAGTAGATGCGGTCCATAGCCGCCTCCTACCTTAACTTTATAGCCATGCCAATTTATCCAATTGTCAGTGTTTGGATAGTTCTCCGATAGCTCAACCTCACTCATCTTCTCTACCTTCTGAGTCATCATCATCTTCACTTTTGTCATCGGGTTTGAGTGGGGGGTGTTTATGGGTAGTCAGCCCTTTTTTCTCAATCAGAAGCCGTACCTGTGACTCGTCTTTTAGAGTTATGAGAGGCGTGTTGGGAGCTTTAATTTTTTTCTCCACTTTATCCCGTGGCTCGGTTTTCCAAGTTATGCCAATATTCTCAAATTCATCTAAAATCAGTTGGAAGAGTATCATATAAT
>JBFYNP010000054.1:0-18457 GCA_041304325.1 Candidatus Bathyarchaeota archaeon | reverse complement strand
AGATGAAGTACCCGATCATAATTAGACCGGTTACGATCATGATGGTGTATCCTAGAGATTTATCGTCCATAAGTGTTGCACTGATGTAGGGTTAGCGGGTTCTCTGTTTTTAGCCTTTTCTCTCCTCTGTGAAATCTCAGGTTGAAAAGTTTAGAATACTTCAAACTTTTCCAGCAGTAACAATCTTAAAAATATTTCTGTTTAACTCCCCCACCATTTAAGTAACCCCTAAGGGAATATCGATAACAGTTTTATATTACGCACGGAATTGGTGGAATATCTTAAGTGATGGTGGCATAGCGTGAAGAACGTTTTCATTAGTCAACTTGCTCAAGTACCGCTTGAAGAACGGTCCCTTGAAATCACTGAGCGCAAAGGGCTTGGTCATCCGGATACTATGTGTGATAATATAATGAACCAAGTCAGTATCGACCTAAGTATCGAGTACATGAAACGATTTGGGAACATCTACCATCATAACCTCGATAAGGGCTTGATTGCAGCCGGTGAAACTCAAGTAGCATTCGGTGGTGGTAAGGTCGTTAAGCCAATACTCGTCGTTTACGGTGATCGTGCGACCTTCAAGGTTGGGGATGAGGAGGTACCTGTTAACGATATCGCGGTAAATAGCACCAAGAAATGGCTACGAAAAAACCTCCGATTCATTGATCCAGACCAGCATGTAAAGTACCAAAGCGAGATTAAACCCGGCTCCGCTGCTCTTCAAGACATTTTCAGCCGAAAAAAGAAGGGGGAGTTCCTAGGAAGCAACGACACCTCCGCAGCCGTAGGATTTGCTCCATATACTGAGCAAGAGAAACTCATAGTCAATCTAGAAAAATATCTTAATTCAGCTGAGTTCAAGAAAGAGCATCCAGAGAGTGGGGAAGATGTCAAATTAATGGCTCTCAGGAAGGAGAAAGAAGTCGACCTTACAGTGGCCATGGCTATGGTCGACCGATACATCTCAAGTGAGGATGAATACTTCAAGAGACGCTCCGAGATAATTGACTCGATCAACACATTCATCGACGACAAAGGAGGATTCAAAAAAGTGAATGTAAGTCTCAACGCTTTAGACGTTCATGGTCGGGGTTTAGATGGCCTATATTTAACTGTGCTAGGATCGAGCGTTGAAGCAGGAGACTCTGGTCAAGTCGGCCGAGGTAATAACGTGCGAGGTGTCATCGCACTCCTCCGCCCAATGAGTAGTGAAGCAGCAGCAGGGAAAAACCCTGTCAGCCACGTTGGAAAGATCTACAATCTCCTCTCCTATAGAATAGCCGACAGGATCATTGACGAGGTAAGCGGATGCAAAGAAGTCTACGTCTGGTTATTGAGTCAAATTGGCCGCCCAATAAATGATCCCAGCGTTGTATCAGCCCAAGTAATCCCTGAGAAGAGTGTGGATCTAAGGACTCTTCAACCAAGTATCCAAGAGATAATTGATTACGAGTTCGAACACCTGTCAGAGTTCTGTGACGACCTAGCAAGAGGATACATTAATCTCCGATGACACCTACACGAGAACATTCCTCGTAGAGTGAGCATTCTCGACAAAGCGGATTCCTAGCCTTGCAAACTTTTTTACCATGTTTTAAAAAAGCGGAGTCAATGAACTGCCACTCTTTCTCCCTATGAGCTTTTTCAATCGCTTTTTTTGTTTCCTCTGGCGTTGCTTCAGGCGGTGCATACCCAACTCGACGAGCAAGACGGTGAATATGCACATCAACTGCTATAGCTGGCTTACCGAAGCCATAGCTGAGAACTATATCGGCAGTCTTCGGTCCTACACCTGGGAGGTCTATAAGCTCCTGTCTATTAGATGGAACTCTACCAGAATGGTTCTCAATAATTTTTCGACAGCTAGCTTGAATGTACGCAGCTTTCAGTTTATAGAAACCTGAGCACCTAATACGATCATGGAGCTCTTTCTCCTCTAGCGCTAAAATATCGCCCACGGTTGCAGCTCTTCGGAAAAGCTTCTCTGTTGCTTTAGCTCCATTCGCATCCCGTGTTCTTTGTGATAGAATCCCTCCGATTAATGCTCTTAGAGGTGATTCTGAATAGTTAAGATTAAGTAACTCCGGGTATGCTTGCTGGAGTTTTCGGAAAATTCTATCCGCTCTTTCTTTTATCAATTCTCAGAACCTCATCTAGGCGCTTTTTTAGATACATTTGAGGAGTCAAATCCATTTTCTTAGCGAATCTATCAATCGCTTTAGCTGTTCCAGATGAGTATTGCGCAGCTTTTTTCGGTCTATCGGCAACGATGGTCGGTAATCCTAATTGTTTAGCGAGAGCTCGAAGTACAAGTTTCCTCGATCCTTCAGGTATAGGTGTGAGCTTATACTCTAATGGGAGTGAAAGACCCCAATCGGTAATAAATGCATCTGCGAATGGGAGTCTCAGTTCTACCCCGACATCCGCGCAGGTTTTCCAGTCTCGCTCGTAGTTAACGGCATATGAGTTACATACATCGTATTGGATTGCCTCCTTAGCTTTCTCTGGGTTTACCGAGTAAAAACGATTATACTTGGCGTATCCTCCCAGAAGCTCGTCGCTCCCATTCCCTGAAAAAACAACTTTACTTCTTAAATTTGTAGCTACCCAACGAAGTAGCGCAGCTACAGCAATCTTCATCGGGTCGGGTTCTTCAACACTTAGAAGAAGCCCCGGGATTTCATCCTCAAGGTCGCTTGCGGTAAAGGAGTGTACATCGGCTTTAAGGCCCAAAGCATTAGCAGAGATCTCTGCAGCTTCAAAATCGCCTGATCCCTCAAGGCCAACGCAGATGAGGTGAGGTTTAATACCAATTTCAGATAGGAGTGCAGCGATCATTGTGCTGTCTATACCTCCGCTGAACGCGACCGCAGGATTTTGAAAGCCATGAGATCTGATTGCTACGGACGCTGATAGAAGTTCGTGAAGCTGATCTGCAGCATCTTGCATATCACTTGGATTGGCTGTTTTTGTGGTGAAGGGGTGGTTGTAGAGGAGTTTTACTCCAGAATTTGATAACTCATTGATAGATCCTGGTTGAACCGATATCGCATCTAATCCAACTGATTTTAACATACGGATATTCGAGGCTACCCCAAGGAGATTCCCAGAGCGCCCAACGTATAGCGGAGCGACGCCCAGTGAATCTCTCGAGAGAAGGATCCTGTGATCTTCAACTATCACCACTGAATATGAACCGTTGAATCTAAGAAGCTCCTTTATTCCCATTACAGTTTCTTCAGAAAAAAACTCAGTGAAGGCAAGAATCTGCGGTTTATCTCTCTGCCACAACCTCCCAATGAAAGCTAGGGATCCACGACTCGCCGGCAGTGGTTGCATAGAATCCTGAGGCTCGATCTTTACGAGCTTAAATCCTATAGCTGCATGCGCAGCTTGCGATAGGAAGTCTGGAATCCTTGTTGAATGCTCTATATTATTATGAGTAGAAAAACCGTAGCCATCCGCTTTGATTGGTGACGAATAAGTGAGCATCGTTACGAGCTTATCGGTGACGTCTCCTTTGTCTAGATCGATCAAGCCGGCAAGCTGACTCATCGATACCTTATCTACCTCTCTGCGTTTTAAGTTGACTATGAGAAAACTTAGAAAATAGCTATTTAATATTAATAAGGAATTGAATAAAATCTATAAATTTCGTTAGGTATTATCTCTGAAATCTTGGTCATTGTCTTTCGTTGGTTCATCTTCGATCCATTCACCAAGACTGGATTGCTCTGGCTTAACTTTAATGAGGTTCTTCCATTCATCCTCATCAACAAGACCTCCAACCTGCTCTTTAATACTCTTTGCGAGTTTTGAACCGATAGTAGGTATAGAGACGAGTTTTTCAAGTTGAGCACGTTTCAACTCAGCTACACCGGTGAACCCGTTCTTGTAGAGGAGACGCGCCCGTATACGCCCTATTCCTTTGAGGCGTACTAGGGGGAGAAGTTTCCGCGTCACGCCATGTTTGATGCGTTCATTGAGCTCCCCGAGATGTCGCTTATGTTCAGGTGAACCGATGATGTCTGTGAGCTCGTGTGCAGCAAATAGCAGCCATTCAGAGTTATGGGCTGCACTGAACCTGTCACCGGGCTGAACCCCGTACTGTTCGAGTATATCATTCTCTGACTTTTCGTTGATCCATGCTTCCAAAATCATCGCGGTCTTAACCTCTCCGAGCATCTGCTCTCGATCCATCCAATCTCCACCCTCATCAGGAAGAACTGCTATCTGTTCTGCACGTTCTTCTGCATAGGTTTCAATAGCTTCCATGTCTTGGCGGCGTGGACGTAGGATGGGTTTCATATCAGGGGTGTGGCATATGAGGTGGAGCCATGTAAAGTCAGCGATATCCTCCGCACCATGGCGGAGTCCATCGCGGAGGACAACCGCTGATAATGGATCGATATAGAGCTCAGAAACGCGGCGGCCAAAATCAGTTGCGTAAATGTAGTTTTCTTTCTCTTCCAACATTTCTTCTTTCAGGAGGTACCGAATGACGCCGCTAGTGATCATTTTTATGCTCGTCGCTGGGTAGTTATACCCATAGAAAGTGCCTCCTAGGAAATCCAGCAGACCCTCTTCGGTATGAGCATAGTCTGAAGCAAAAGCGGCAAGGGTATGTCCTCGGAGTGCTGATTCCTGAGCTAAGCGGCTGTACAGTCTTTCTGTATCCGCTAAAATGTAATCACTCATTAGTTTATCTTGTTCATCGCCGCTAGATGCGATTAGAACTGCTTCTCCGAAGGGGTCGTATTGGGGGCGGCCGGCGCGACCACTCATCTGTTTGTACTCCATTACGCTTATGGGATACATCCCGTAGCCTGCGACGAAGCGTTTGTGGTTAGCAATAACGGCAGTGCGAGCTGGGAGGTTAACCCCCGCTGCGAGTGTTGGTGTGGCATTCAGAATCTTTATTGTCCCATTCTTGAAGGCTTTCTCTATGACGCGGCGGTGCTCAGTCGATAAACCTGCATGGTGGAAAGCGGACCCTTTAGATACCGCATAGGCAAGGCCTTCACCTAGACTTGTTTTCTCTCCATGAGCACTTATCTCCAATGCGAGTCCATCAAGTTCAGTTTGGGTCTTCCTTGGAAGAAAACCCGTCAATGCATTAGCAGCTTCACGAGCCATGCTTTCCGCTCTCTTCCGTGACTCAACAAAAACGAGGACTTGTCCACCCTCAATCACACTGTTGACAGCTACATTAAGGGCGTCCTGCTGATTTACTTTCTTTAACTCCTTGATTTTTCCATCGCGGAAGATTATTCTATTATTGTAGTAAACACCTTCGTTCAGCGGTATGGGGCGCCAATTGGTGGTAACAAGCTCAGCTTTAAGCCACTCTGCAATTTCATCCGCATTTTTAATCGTTGCACTTAGAGCAAGTATCTGGATGTCTGGGCGCATCTGGCGGATCCTCGCGAGAGCAATCTCTAGAGTGGGTCCACGTTCATTTCCTATGAGATGAATCTCATCCACTATAACAAGGGTAATTGAGCTCATCCACGGTGTGCGGTGACGGAGTAAGCTGTCGCACTTTTCATTTGTCGTAATAACGATGTCATAGTTCTCTAGGTAACCTCCTTTGCTATCGAGATCACCGGTAGAGACCCCGACTCGGATCCTGTTTCCATTTAGTTTACGGATATCACTGTACTCCTGGAACCCCTCATATTTTTCCCATGCTAACGCGCGAAGAGGACTTAGATATAAAACCTTTCCACCGAGCTCAAGGATATGCTTTAGAGCGCACAGCTCCGCGATGAGCGTCTTACCACTAGCTGTAGGTGTAGCGAGAACGAGGTTCTTCCCATCAAGAACTCCCGCTTTTATAGCATCAGCTTGGGGTGGGTAGAGCTCGCTTATCCCCTTCATAAGAAGAGCATCTTTTACTAGCTCGGGGATAGGGAGCTCAATGATCTTCATTTCGCGGATACTTGGGATGGGGTGAGTTAAAGGGTTTGGGTGATCGTGATTTTCATGAAGGCTAAAAATGGTTACCTGAGTCGCTCTGCGAGATTTTTCAAAGTCTCGGATGCCTTTTCGACTCGAGATTTAACTAACGGTTTTGAGTCTCCTCGGGCGGATATCCATAAACGGATACCTGCTTCACCATATGGCTTCACAAGTGACTTGATCCAGACTCCTGGTACAATGCGCATCGCTTCATCGATTGCTGGAGCAAGAATTGACTCATCTCGTAGGTCTAGGCTAAACGTCTCCTCATAGAAGTAACCGTCAACCTGGGCCGCAAGTCTAGGCATAACTTGATTATTAAATATCCACATTAACTCTGCAGGAACTCCTGGTAGAAGGATAACAGTTGCTCCTTCTCTCTCTAATAGAACTCCCGGTGCTGTTCCTACTCTATTGTCCAGTGCCTTTGAGCCTCTTGGTAAGATAGCCATCTTAATCCTAGCTTCTGTAAGGTTGGATGAGTTGATTATGCCTCTCTTGTGAAGTTCAATATGCTGGCGAGTTACTACCTCCATTGCGTCCTCATTTATTTCCATCGGTAGACCAAAAGCCTCAGCAACTCCCTTAACCGTCATATCATCATGAGTTGGGCCAAGTCCACCACATATAATGATGAGTCCACATCCGTCATCAATAGTGCGCTTAACCGCTCTAGCGATCTCTGGGATAACATCACGAACCGTTAACCGCTCCATTAAGAAAAAACCCAATGGATTGAGCCTGCTAGTGATCCAGTGTGTGTTAGAGTCAAGGACTATTCCGTCAAGGATTTCATTTCCGACAACGATAAGAGCGACTTTCTGAGGCAAGATGCTAAAGATTTGGCGCGGATAAAGAAAACGCTTCCTACCTGAATGTAGCCTCAATCTGTTTTGTTTCGAGACCTGTTAATTCATGGAGTCTCTCAAGGAGACGTGTATAGTGGGATCTGTTGCTCTTCATAATCTCCATTATCTCACTACGCATTCCAGATTTGACAGCTCCTCTAGCTACTACTCGCAGATAATCTCCTATTCGTCTCAGGATAGCGAGTACCTCGAAATACTCGAGGTTTTTTATATTCCAGCCCGTAGCTGTCTGATATCCTGCTGTGAATGCGTCACCTAGAGCTGAGTCGAAGTGGCTTGATGCGAGAACCTTCGTCCAAGACAAGTCTTCTCTTGGGTCACCTATGTCCACTCCACTCCAGTCGATGACCCCCGCTGAACAATCTGACCTGTACATAATATTTCCTGGATGGAAATCTTGGTGAATTATGGAGAGAGGCATATTCTCCACTTCATGGAGACGTTTTTTTAGCCATGTAAATACTTCTTGGAGTACCGTTATCTCGGCATCCCTTGCATCGAACTCAAGTTCTTTAATCCTGGCTCGGATCCTTCCCTTTGTGGACCTGTAGCTTCTTTTCCAGGGAATTGCTTTTCTTGGAGAAATCTTATGAAGTTGTGCATATAAACCGCTAAACTCGGGAAGGAACGCGTTCCACTTTTCAGGATTTACAGCCATAAACTTGTCCATCATAGAGCCAGCGGTGAACATCTCCATCACAATGAAAGGTGCTCCAATGAAGTCTGAATCGCCACAGTCGATGTAAACCTCGGCTGCAGGGTAACCTGCCCGCCGAAGACTACTCATCACTTCGAATTCACGTTCTGCTCTAACGCTAGAGTTCACGCCATTGTAAACTCGAGCTACCATCTTAGTCGAATCGTTGCCATTAATTAGGATGAAACTGTAAATTCTTGCTTCCCAACCAACGGTGATATCTCGAACTTCTTTTACTTCGATATCATCGTTATCATGAAGCTCCCTGAAAAGACGTTGCAGGCCTACTTCGATTCTGCGAGTTTCAGGCAAGTCGTTAATCCCCAACAATGGAGGTATTAATATTATTGAAGTTGCCGACCTCTCCCTTTTCGACGTATTTTTTGTTACCAGGCACTTCTATAGGAAATAATGGTGTTTTCCTTACATAGATTAGTTAATAAGATTGAAAAGGACATTTCAAATTTTATATGAAAAAAGTTAAAAGCAGTCGTAAGACTAATTTGGATGGTTTCAGGTAAGGTCTAATGGTCTGCACCGTAATAGTTGACGGATTCTACGGGGATACAGGCAAGGGAAAGATTGTATCCTATTTAGCTACCAAGGATGAGGCTGCCATCTGCGTGCGGGCGGGAGTTGGCCCAAATGCAGGACATACAGTTGTCAAGGATGGAAAAATCTACAAGCTCAGAATGGTTCCTTGTGGCTTTGTTAACCCAAATACTTTACAATTAATTGGTCCCGGAGTACTTGTAAACCCGGATCTTGTGATTAAGGAGTTAAAGGAGACCGGGATAGAAAGCCGTTTTGGTATCGACCCCATGTGCGCGATAATCGAGCAAAAACACATACTAATGGATCAATCTGATGATAACCTCAAGAACGTTGTTAAAACTACTGGTACCGGAACTGGACCATGCAACGCTGATCGGGTGATGCGAGTTGCTAAACTTGCCCGTGATATTCCAGAGTTGAAACAGTTCCTCAGCGACGTACCTACATTAGTGAACCATGCTCTAGATGAAGGAAAGACCGTAATCGTTGAAGGAACCCAGGGTACATTCATCAGCCTTTACTATGGACAATACCCATATGTGACGAGTAAAGATGTCTGCGCTTCAGCTGCTTGTAGCGATGTAGGCATAGGTCCTACACGCGTCGATGAGGTAGTTCTTGTATTGAAAAGTTACGTTACTCGCGTTGGGGGAGGCGAGCTTGATGGCGAGATAAGCCACGAAGAAGCACAGAAGCGCGGTTGGGATGAGTATGGAACCGTAACTGGTAGGCAACGCCGGGCTGCCCCCTTCAGTTACAGTCTGGCTAAACGTGCTGCTATGATTAACGGTGCAACACAGATAGCGTTAACGAAACTAGACATTCTTTTCCCAGAAGCGAAAGGGGTAAAAAATTATGAGGAGTTAGGAGTTGAAGCTAGAGCATTCATACGTAGAATCGAGGAGGAGCTTAACATTCCCGTTACCCTCATAGGAACCGGTCCAGGTGTAGACGAACTTATCGATCGTCGCTAGATCTAAAACCAGCCGCTTTTTTTATTCTCTGAACTCATTTCCTTCGCCAGTTCTTCTATAAGCTCCTTTTGGCGCCTAGAGAGTTTTTTTGGCACATCGACTGTTATATGAATCAATTGATCTCCACGTCCACCGCTGTTGATTCTAGGCATGCCTCTACCTCTCAATCTGAGGATATCACCGTTCTGTGTTCCTTGTGGAATTGTAACTTTTGCCTCGCCTCCTAGAATTGGAATGTTGATCTCAGCACCGATTACAGCTTGGGGATAGTTAATATGTGCTTCAAAAATGGTATCAGCGCCTCTCCTGAGAAGATAAGGATGGGCTTTGATCCTTACACCTACATAGAGGTCTCCTGATGGTCCACCATAATAGCCAGCGTCTCCTTGTCCTCGTAATGTCAGGTATACGTTCTCTTCTATTCCTGGTGGGATCTTTACGTTGATCTTCTTTCTAGCTTCTTCAACACCTAAACCCCTGCATTTGGTACATGGTTTCTCGGTAATCTTTCCGCGACTTTGGCACCGATCACATGGCGTTACAGTGATCATTCGGCCGAAAGGACTTGATACAGCGCGTTGAACTTGTCCCCGTCCATTACAAGTAGGGCATGTTACAACACTTGAGCCAGGTTCAGCTCCTATTCCTCCGCACCGAGTACACTTATCATTCTTGTTGAGATTTAATTCAACTTCAGTACCGGATGCTGCCTGCTCTAAAGTTACCTCAACTGCTGTTTCAAGGTCTCTCCCCTTCTGTGGACCTGTACGCTGTTGGGATCCAAAACCACTGAACCCTCCTCCAAAGAATCTACTAAAAATATCCTCAACATTAAAACCAAAGCCACTAAAATCAGCACCACGGAAGATATCTTCCGATGTGTAATTGCCATTTATACCCGCGTGTCCATATGCATCATATTTCTGTTTCTTCTCTGGGTCGCTTAATACTGCATAGGCCTCGCTTATTTCTTTGAATTTTTCTTCTGAGCCTTTTTCCTTATTCCTATCTGGGTGATACTGGTAGGCGAGCTTGCGGAAACTCTTCTTAACTTCATCAGCAGATGCCTCTTTCTCAAGGCCTAGAACTTCATAGTAATCGCGTTTACCGGACATTAAAGAACCACGACTCGCACTTGCAGAGACTTTCTCCTAAGGGAATTACTTAATGTTATCTAGGGAAGTTTTAAAATATATGGTATAAAATGCTGATCTCGACTGTTTTTCTGGATCAATAGATTCTACTTCTTTTTCTCCTCATCTACGACCTTAAAATCAGCATCTACAGTCTTCTTATCCTGCTCCTGTTCGCTATCCTGGGTTGGTGGAGGCTGCTGAGCCTGTTGTTGAGCAGCTGCCGCTTCCGCCTGCTGCTTATATATTTCAGCACCGGCTTCCTGAACGATCTTTGTGAGTTCTTCCATCCGCGCTTTGATTACGCTTGTGTCAGTTCCTTTAAGAGCCTCCTTTGTCAAATTGTTTGCAGATTCAATCTTAGTTTTTAATTCAGGAGTGAGTTTATCTCCTAACTCTGTTAAAGTTTTTTCAGTTGTATAAACGAGGGAGTCAGCGTTATTTCTTATCTCGGCTTCCTCTTTTGCCTGTTTGTCAGCCTCTGCATATCTTTCTGCGTCCTCCATCATCCTATCTTTCTCTTTTGTGCTTAGTTTTGTAGAGGCCGTTATTGTGATGCCCATCTGTTTACCTGTACCCAGATCCTTAGCGGAAACCTTCAGTAATCCATCTGTATTGATATCGAAATTGACCTCGATCTGAGGTACTCCTCTGGGTGCTGGCGGAATACCCGTAAGATCAAATCGTCCCAAACTTATGTTATCCTTAGCCATAGCTCGCTCCCCTTGGAGGACATGGATCGTCACAGCGGTCTGCATATCTGTTGCTGTACTGAATGTCTGTGTCTGTTTAGTTGGAATCGTTGTGTTCTTCGCGAGCACTTTAGTCATAACTCCACCTAGAGTCTCAACTCCGAGACTAAGAGGAGTGACGTCGAGAAGAACAATATCACTAATTTCACCTGCGATGATAGCGCCTTGTATAGCAGCTCCCACGGCTACACACTCCATAGGGTCGATCCCTCCCTCAGGCTTCTTTCCGATAGTCTCCTCAACCACTTTTTGGACGAGAGGCATCTTTGTCATTCCTCCAAAAAGAATTATTTTGTCAATTTGAGCTTTAGTAAGTTTTGAATCTTCTATCGTTCGTAGGATTGGCGCTTTAATCCGTTCTACGATGGGACGAGCGATCTGCTCTAGTTTAGTACGACTTAGTGAGATGTGGAGGTTTCGTGGTCCGTTTGCTGACATGGCGATGTATGGGAGGTCGATGTCAGTGTTGAGAACCCCTGAGAGTTCTATCTTCGCTGTTTCTGCTCCTTCTTTGAGCCTAGCCATCGCTTTAAGGTCCTTGGTGAGATCGATGCCGTCGGATTTTCGGAACTCTTCGACGAGATAGTCCATGATGGCTTTATCAATGTCAGCTCCTCCTGTCTGTGTATCACCGCTCGTTGAGAGAACCTCAAATACTCCTCCTCCGAAATCCATGATCGTAGTATCGTTGGTTCCACCGCCGAAGCTAAATACTAGGATTTTAAGCTCTTTGTCTGCTTTATCGAGGCCATAAGCTAACGCAGCTGCTGTTGGCTCATTTACAATGCGCGTAACTTTCAAACCAGCAATTTCTCCAGCGTCAACAGTTGCTTGACGCTGATTATCGTTGAAGTGGGCTGGAACTGTAATAACTGCTTTTGTCACTTTCTCGCCTAAGAAAGCCTCAGCGTCTCGAAGGATTTTCTGGAGTATAAATGAACTAACTTGTTGAGGTGTGTAATCCTTCCCTTGAAGGGTGATTACTTTATTCGTTCCCATTAGGCGTTTTGCCTCACGAATAGTTCCTTCTGGATTTGTTATCGCCTGTCTTCTTGCGGGTTCTCCTACCAGAAGCTGTCCATCTTTACTGAAAGCGACAACACTAGGAAACATCTTCCCAGCAATTGTAGGGCCTTCAGCGCTCGGTATGATGACAGGTTTACCTCCTATAACGACAGCAGCTGCCGAATTCGTTGTACCTAGATCAATCCCTATGATTTTCTCTCTTTTCTCAGACATCTTTAATCCTCCTTACTACTCGGCGCCCGGGACACCTTGACCATACAAGCGCGGAGTACCTTATCCTTGTATTTGTAACCGCGCCTTATTTCTTCGACTACTGAACCTGCAGGATGTTCAGCTGTCTCTATCTCCATCAACGCTTCATGCTGATATGGATCAAAAGGTTTACCAATCGGTTCCATCGGTTTAACCCCCTCCTGTTCTAAGAGCTTGAGAAGTTTACCGTGAACCATCTCAACACCCTTCCCACCTCCGTTGGCTGCAGCAAGACCGAGCTCGTCAGCGATGGTTAGAAGCTGAGCTAAGATCCTAACATTAGCGCGATCTATGGCTTCCTCTGAGCGCAAATGAGCCTGTTTCTGAATATTATCGAGGTCTGCTCTCGCGTACATTAGTTGGGTCAAGTAGATGTCGGCGTTCTTTTTCGCCTCCGCCAGCTTCGCTTCAAGCTCGGCGATACGCTCCTCAGTTTTTTGCTTTTTCGGCTTAGGCGTTGCTGGCTCCGGACTCATTTCATATTGATTTGAAAATGCTTCGCTTTTTATCCTTTTCTAAATTTCTTATCCAAAATTTTTCGTAATATCAATCACAGAATGTGGAACGATCCTAAGAAAATCGGTCGTTGCTATCTCCAACCCATATCTGTGGTCTCCGGAGCCGAAATTGACTTTTTCTAGCTTAAGAACACGTTTATCAACTGCAATTGGGACTGGGAGAAGAAGCGGGCAAACCGCGCCGGGGTCAACTCCTGTAAAGACCCGAACCTCATTCGAGTTTACCATTTTTAATCTCTTACCTATGTTTTTCTCTGCTTTAGAGAAGTCTATCCTATCTGATCCAACAAGGAAAAACGCATATTTACCTTCATTATCATCCTTCAGAATAATCGTTTTACATATCTCCCGGATATTAAAATCGCCTCTAGAGAATCGAATAACGTCCTGTACGCTGAGTGCCCGATCAGATAATTCAATGAGTCTATATGAAACGCAATTTAGCTCTAATATCTTAACGGCTAAAAGCATCTTAGAGCTTCATCCTTAGCTCCAGTATGGCTCTATCTACTTGCTCTATGGAAGTACCAATGTATGTATTTGGGTTTAGCCAGTCATCCATTTCGATCGATGAGATGAGGTTGGAAGCCTCTGGGTCCTCCTCCATAACTTCCCGGAGTGGGCGCTTCTCATTCCAGCTCTTAAGGGATAGTCGACGCATTAACTCATGTCCTTCTTGACGGCCAATACCTTTGGCAACGAGTTCAATCATTACTCTTTCACTGAGAATAAGACCTAAAGTCAGGTTGAGATTTCTCTCAATATTGTCATTATCAAACTTTAATCCTTTTATAATCCCTGTCATCTGCCGAAGGATAAAATCTGTAAGGATGAATCCCTCAGGTATGATGACCCTTTCGAGACTGCTATTGCTAATATCCCTCTCATGCTCTAGGGCGATGGATTCAAGGCTTGGCGCAACGGTTCCCCTGATGACTCGAGCAAGACCGCAGATACGCTCAGAATTGCTGGGGTTCATTTTCTGGGGCATCGTGGAACTGGGGCTCCTAGCAGGTTCCGAGACTTCAGCAATTTCTGTTCTCTGAAGATTTCGGAGTTCACGTCCCATCTTATCCATTGTCCCTGCAACGATAGCTAGAAGACATTGGAGCTCCGCATGCCTATCCCTCTGGATGATTTGATTACTCACAAGCGCAGGCTCTAAACCTAGACGCTGCATAGTGATTCGTTGAACCTCAAATCCTTTTTTACCGAAACCCGCCATTGTGCCGACAGCGCCGCTCATCTTACCAACGAGTACTCTCCTTCGAATCGCATCGAATCTATCTAAATGACGTGAGACCTCCGAAGCCCAGATAGCAAATTTTAAACCATATGTCATGGGGAGTGCGTGTTGACCGTGGGTTCGACCGATACAGATCGTAGCTCGGTGCTCTTCTGCTTTATCTAGAAGCACCTTAAGCAGGTCCTTCAGGTCCAATTCGATAATTCTCATCGCTTTACGTAACTGAATAGCTAATGCTGTATCCTCTGTATCGTAGCTCGTCGCACCAAGGTGGATATAACCGCTAGCGTTCCCCTCGCAGACCTCTTGGAGGGCGTAAACCATGGCGAGTAGATCATGTCTGGTTTTTTCCTCAATTTCCTTTACCCGCTCAATTTTAATGGACCTTAGATTAGCTTTCTTTTCAATCTCTTCAGCTGCAGACTTAGGAATAGTGCCGAGCTCAGCATGGGCCCAAGCGAGTGCGACTTCAACATCTAGCCAGCTCTGAAGTTTAGACTCTTCTGTAAAGATGGCGTACATTTCTGGATAACGATACCTGAACTCTATAGGGTGAACGGGCATAGCGATTAGGATATATGTTATACAAGTCTTAAATTTTTCAGGTAGAGGTACCGAGAAATTATTTATTTCAAGTCAAACAAATTTCTTCAGATAGAAATTAGATTGTGCGGTAATTTTCCTATCTTTAACAGCTAATTTTTTTATAGGAGTGGTGTAATGCACCTACAGTTTACAGGGGCACGTTGAAAGTGAGCAATGGATTGAATATCATCGTCTGCATCAAACAGGTGCCCGAGGCAACAAATGTTGAGTTCGAGAAAACCACTGGTCGACTCAAGCGAGATGAAGTTGCCGCGGTTATCAATCCCTTTGATGAGTTCGCTATAGAAGCTGCTCTCCGTATCAAAGAAAAGAATAATGGAACTGTTAAGGTTCTAAGTATGGGTCCGCTTTCAGCTGAACAAGCGCTTCGAGATGCAATCGCTATGGGTTGTGATGAGGGATGGCTCGCTACAGACAGTGTCTTTGGAGGTGCTGATACATGGGCAACGAGTCTTACACTCTCTAAATGCATCCAGAGCATAGGAAAGTTTGACATTGTCATATGTGGTTTGAAAACTACAGATGGCGATACAGGACAGACTGGACCAGAAATTGCGGAGCATCTCAGTGTTCCCTGTGTTAGCTATATTAGCGAGTTTGTTGAGATCAAAGATGGATTCGCAACGGTGAAAAGGAATCTCGATGACGGTGTTGAGACCCTTAAAGTACCGTTACCAACTGTTTTTACTGTGAGTAAAGATGTGGGGCAACCTCGTCTAGCTACCCTCCGAGGAAGACTTGCCGCGAAAAAGATTACCGTTAAACGGATTACAAATAAAGAGCTGGCTTTAGACCCAAAAGACATCGGTCTGGATGGCAGCCCGACAAGGGTCATTAAGATATTCACACCTGATCCAATAGTAGGAGGAGAAATCGTGGAGGGATCCGTGGATAAATTAACTGATGCTATTATAAACAAGCTTAAAGAGGCGAAGACGCTGTGAGTGAAAAACCTGTTAAGATTCTAGATACTTGCTCCGGATGTGGGATCTGTACCCAGGTCTGTACTTACAACTCCATAGCTGTTATAGACGGAGTTGCAACTGTGAGTGACAGCTGCCGTGTTTGCGGCGCTTGTGTTGACTCCTGTCCCTCCAACTCAATAGAAATAAAGAAAATTGAGTTACGAAAAATCTCAGATTATAAGGGAATTCTAGTATTCGCGGAGCAACGAGACGGAATAATTCACCCAGTAGTATATGAGCTACTCGGGAAAGGTAAGATGCTGGCGGATCAACTTGGAGAGCAGCTTCTTGCCGTAATTTTAGGGGAGAATCTCAACAGACAAACTGAGGCTCTCATAGCTTACGGTGCTGACAAGGTTTACGTCTATGATGACCCTAGAGTTGCAGTTTTTCGCGACGATCCATACACTCAACTCTTATGCGAATGTGTTGAAGAGGTTCATCCCAGTATTTTCTTAATAGGCGCAACTGCTATTGGACGTGCAGTCGGACCCCGTATAGCTGCCAAGCTTCATACGGGGCTTACTGCAGATTGCACAAGTTTAGACATTGATTCAGATACCCGGTTTCTCCAACAGACTCGCCCCGCATATGGCGGGAACATTATGGCGACGATAATCACCCCTAATCATCGACCTCAGATGGCAACTGTCCGATACAAAGTGATGAATGAGGCAAAACCAGATTTCTCTAGAAGTGGAGAAGTAATAAGCCGATCGGTTTCAAAGAAGTTATTGGATCGTGTAAAGGTCCTAGGATATGAAGCTTCGAAGGAGAAAGTTAGCATCACAGATGCTGATATCATTGTTAGTGGTGGTAAGGGCCTTGGCTCACCCGAAGGCTTCAAGTTGATCGGTGATCTCGCAATTGTTCTCGGAGGAGCTGTTGGAGCCAGTCGTCCCACTATTGATGAAGGTTGGATTCAGTATCGTCATCAAGTCGGTTTAAGTGGGCGCACAGTACGCCCTAAACTCTATATTGCATGCGGAATTAGCGGAGCTGTCCAGCATCTTGCAGGTATGAAGACGAGTGATGTCATCATAGCTATAAATAAAGACAAAGATGCTCCCATCTGTAAGGTAAGTAGCTTAACCGTCGTTGGAGATCTTTACGAGGTCCTTCCACGTTTGATCACGAAAATTAAGGAGCAGAAGAAGAGTGCTTAAATACGCTCAGGTTGACGAATCGATCCGCCTCAAACTAGAATTTATCGTTGGTACAAAGAACATTTCTATATACGATGAGGATCTCAGGAAACATGCGGTGGATGAGAGTCCTCTTAAACCACATCTCCCGGAAATCGTGGTTAAACCTGGTTCTACAGCCGAGATTTCAGAAATATTAGCTCTCTGCAACAAGTTACTAATTCCCGTTACTACCCAAGGAGCACGTACAGGACTAAGCGGAGCGAGTCATCCGGTTCTCGGTGGAGTTGCATTAAGTACTGAACGCATGAACCGAATTCTTGAAGTTGATGAAACCAATTTAACCTGTACAGTCGAACCTGGAGTGCTAGTTAGCGAGGTTCACGCTATTGTTGAGAAAATAGGTCTCTACTACCCGCCGGACCCTGGACAAGAGTCGGGAAGCATTGGTGGTAACATTAACACTAACGCAGGAGGAATGCGTGCTGTCAAATACGGTGTAACCCGCGACTATGTACAAGCTCTCGAAGTTGTCCTCGCTAATGGGGAGGTTATCGAGATGGGTGGAAAAAACGTCAAAGATACAACAGGATACAGCCTAATCGATTTATTGATTGGCTCTGAAGGAACTCTCGGAGTAGTTACTAAGGCGACGTTGAAGCTTATACCTAAACCAAAGTTTACTGCACTAATCTATGCACCCTTCAACAGCACCACCGATGCAACAAAAGCTGTCTCTGAAATCATACGACGACGCGTTCAACCATTCGCCCTAGAATATCTTCCACAACACGCAGTCCTCACCATAGAAAAGTACATTGAGAGAAAACTACCGGACGATACTCATGCTGCTTACCTTATTGTGGGTCTCGAAGGTGATTCAGATTCACAACTAGAACAGATCCTCTTAGAGGTAGGTGAGGTTTGCATGGAACTCGGTGCCATAGATGCTTTCATAGCAGACAAAGCTGAGCAGCAACGACAGATCTGGGAAGCCCGAAAAGCCACCTATGACGCATACAACACCTTCTATGATCTCGATGAAGCCGATATTTGTGTCCCGAGAAGCAAGATACCTGAGTTCATCGACGAGACTGAAGTAATAGCTAAAAAATATGGAGTCATAATCGCTGCGGTTGGTCATGCTGGAGACGGTAACATCCACTGTAACATCTTACGGCAAGGTCAAAGCGAAGAGAACTGGCCGATAGTGCTAGAGGAGACTATCTCGGATCTCGTTGACATGAGCATTAAAATGGGTGGAACAGTTTCAGGAGAGCATGGACTCGGATTCACAAAGCGCCCTTATTTAGAGCGTAAGGTCGGCAAAACCCAAGTAAAACTCATGAAAGCTATGAAGGCGGCCTTCGACCCAAATCTTATTCTGAACCCGAATAAACTTTGGATGTAACCACTTAGGTTATCTCTTAGACCTTCAAGCACGACTTTTAATGCATATGCTAGCTGCCCTTATAAAAAAAACGATCTACTGCATCAATCCTTCCCCGAGAATGTATCCGATAAGAAAATTTAGTTTCATCCCTGTAAAGATCGGATCAATGTTTGAATACTCATCGGTGTAACCGCGACGCCCACCGCGGTCTCCTCCTGTACTAATACTAAATACTCCAGCCGCGATGCCTGCGTTCATGTTACAGCTTCCACGGTTACTAAGACGTGGTTCCTTCCCTAAGATCTTTACCGACTCTTCTGCGATTCGGGTTAGAGGGGAGTCTCTAGCACCTGGTATCTGAC
>JBFYNP010000053.1:0-9252 GCA_041304325.1 Candidatus Bathyarchaeota archaeon | reverse complement strand
TTAGACTCACTAAGCCACCTAGAGAAACCCATCGCCTTCACAGCCTCATCATAAAAAGGCAAAATCTTCTCCATATAGCTGCGAGTCATACCGCTCATCAGAAGAGCCACCATCCTTATCGCGCGCGCGGTGAGGTTGTTTACATTACGGCTGTTAGTGTTGCTGAGTTCTATCACGGCGCGTATGGATCTAGGGATAGGATGAAGGCGTTAAGGGATGCTAAGGATCTGCTTGCGCTTTTCGCAGTTCTCAGTCTCGACTATGAGTCAGGTAGGTTGTGGGGTGAGTTGGCGGAGGTGTTGAAGTCGGGTGGGATCAATGATAGGGATCTATTCGTAGCAAGCATCGCTCTCGTCAACAGGCAGGCAGTTATTACTAGGGACAGGAAGCACTTTGAGAGAGTACCGGGGCTTGTGGTTGAGAGTTGGTAGATCGGATGGGAGCATACGAGCGCAAACAGTGGAGTACTTCATTCAAGGGTTTACTGGATAACCTGAGGAACCTTATAAATTAAAAAAGTCCTCACGTTAATCATGTTTTCAGAGTAACTAATAAGAGCCCTTTCCAACACACAAATCGCATTCGCCCTATTACTGCACGCGCGAAGCCGGATTATCAACCGCAACAGGAACCCAAACAGTAACATCAGGCAGCCAAGCAACCATCACATTAACTCTGCAAGTACCCTCCGTAACCGCGCGCGCTTCAGTTTTGAGGGTGCTGATATCCTTGAAGATGCGCTCGAACTCTTCGTCTGTTCCGATCCATTTTCCCTTATGCTCTAAAAGCGAACTCTTTCTACGGGGGCCAAGTAGCCGTATGGTTACTTCTGTGAAGCTCTCACCGGGCATCTTGTGGCTAGCCAGTATGTTGTAAGCCTCCTCCGAGATGGTGATGGTTTTATGCGCCATTCTTAGCCACTAATCAGTGTATTATCCGTGTAACTAATACTTTGCTGGATGAGTATACTTCAGAAGAACGCGGGTGGAACCCAGTACAAATCCCAGAACGTCGCCTCTAACCCCCTCGTGGTCTTCACAACCATGCCAGTCACCGTCAGCCTCAAAGACTCGACGGGTGCTGGCTTAGGTGGAGGCGTAATCAGCTACGCTCAGGGAACCTGGCTCAGCTTCGGGACGACGGGAAGCGACGGCTTAGCTACAAGGGAGCTGCTTCCAGGGTCATACAAGTTCAAACTGAGCTACGCAGGAGGATCCTTAGAGAAGCCCCCCAGAACATAGCCGATAATCCCTCGGTTGTTTTCAGCACTGTACTAATCACTGTGAGTCTACGCGATAGCGTGAATTCTCCTCTCTCCAGTGGCTCGGTTCAGTACGCAGCTGGAACCTGGATGAGCTTCGGGGTAACCGACGTAAACGGAATAGCCACCAAAGAGCTACTCCCGATAGCGTACATCTACAAGACGACATACGCGTACACGTCGCGCCAGATCTCAGCGACAACCGATACGACTGTTCCGTTCAGAACCGCGCGCGCGAGTCAAAACCAATTTAAGGGATGATCGAACTCAATCGTTGTCTTCGTGCGTGGATTAGAATTAATTCTCTTTTTTCGTGCGCACTCCTCCAGTAATAAAACCATCTCCGTACACACATACGTGAAATGAGTTCATTTGATCTTCTGGAACTCTCATTTCCTGAAAGCTGATGCTCTCGAACTCATATTCATTGATAAAAGTATCAGAAACGATAACATTAGCAGACCGCTTAATATTAAAACAAATAGAACGTCACTCTCTATCTGAAATAATGGGTCAAAGACTAAACTACCTGTAACCTGAAAAACTACATAAGCAGAAAGAGAAACGCGATAGTCACCTTTGAGACTATATTCTTTTCCAACTCGAAATAAACCATTAGGTAAACTGTCTGTTGAGAATCTAAGGTTAAAGGTCTTAGATCCGCCTGTCGGGATGTAGTAGCCAATTGAGATAAAGGTATTTTGACCAGTATCTACTCCCTTCCACGCTCCATTTACATATCTTTCAAGCCACCAAGATTCCCCAGTCACAATTGGAGCTTTATGATTCCGCAGTGTAACAACTAACGAATGTTCGTGCTTTAAGCGCTCGGAGTCCATAGTTAGTGTTGCGTTAATAGTTTTAATCAGTCGCTCGTAAGAGGATTTTATGTTTATTGGAGAACTGTTTTCGCCCCAGTTACCATACTCGTCTGTAACATTTAATCTAACTATGTAAATACCTGGCTCCGAGTAAACGTGTTTTGAGCTCACCCCCAAGAAGTGTGGGCTGCCGTCACCGAAGTCCCACTCATATTTGGTTATAGAGTTATTCGACCGCGACTTTGAACCATCGAATAACGCCTCGGTTCCTTCAACGACTATACCAGGTGATTGGAATTCAGCTTTTGGCAGCTCATAGTCGGATACACGAACAAGGTATATATCGCTCTCTCCAGCTCCAAACGAGTAGGTGCTTCCCGCTAATATTATTCCACCATCCTCCGCGATGCACATGGCGGTAAAATAATCACCTTCAGATCCACCATACGTCTTTTGCCAGAGTAAGTTTCCTTCTGAGTCGGTCTTTATTACGTAGAAATCTTCATTCCCTGCGCCGAATGAAGTCGTGTAGCCAGCAATAATGAATCCCCCATCGGGAGTTTCATTGAAGGAACTACCCTGCTCCTCTGAAGACCCCCCATAGTATTTGCACCACTGTAAATCTCCAGTGGAGTTGAACTTTGCGAAGTAAATGTCAGTGTTACCACCAGATTTTAGAGCATGTGGGCCTGCTCCACTGTTTCTATTGCCCATCACAGCGTAGTCGCCGCGGGATGTCTCTATTACGGAGCTCGCCCACTGACCATAATTCCTTAGATTTTTCTTCCACTGAACATCTCCTAACCCATCAGCGAGATTTGTTTTAATAAGGTATTGAGCTTCTCCTTTCCTACTAAATTGAATGTTAATTGAGCCCCCATTTGATGTATTCACGTGTTTTTGCTCGAAGTTTGGACTTACCTCGTCGAGTGTTTTTTCCCAGATTAAGTTTCCATAGAAATCAGTTTCAACTTCGTATACTAATGTTATCAATGTGCCCTGATGGCTATGTCCGGTGGCCCGATAGCCTCCTTGTGTCTCTTTAACTGAATAGCCTACCTGAATATCTAATCCACCATATGTGTTTCTCCAAATCTGGTTGCCAATTGAGTCAGTCTTTATCAGCAGAAGATCCCAGTCTAGGTTGCGCCCATCGTCATCTCGTATAAGGGTTTGTCCAGTAAAGATGTATCCGCCGTCTGATGTAGCAATGAAATCATTTGCAAATTCGTAGCTAGATCCTCCTATAACTGTCTGCCACCCGGTGTTATTTCCATCCGCAAGTAGGTGTCGTTCATTAAATGATGTGAGCGAGATAAGAAGAAAAGCTATGAATATGTTTGAACTGAGTTTGCATCTCCTCATCAATAATTTTACGTTAGAGGTTGTGAAGATAAAGTTATTGCCGAAACCCACGCACGCGATTTAAAGAAAAAGAATATTTCCTAAGTCACGCGTGTTGGTTTTTTTTGATGTTTTTGAGTGCCTTTGCCGATTTTATGTAAAGTCACTTCGCGTGCGCTGGGTTGTCCCTAAATTACAGCAATTAGAATAAACTTATCTTGATAGTTAGCGCGCGCGAGTGAGGGGTACTCGCTTGTTCCGAAGACATGAAGACCTCCTCTCATTAATGATTTGCCGAGAAGAGAACCGCTGCGGGTTATGCCCTGACCAGCCTCTCCACCTATGAGTATGCTAACTGTATCATCTTTAAGGCCTTTGCATAACATTTGAGTTACTCTAAGTAGGCATTGTTAAGGAGAGAATATAAACGTGGGTTTTAAGCGATTATTCGCACCTGGTTGTTTAGGAAATAATTTTTACCCTAGACATTACAGCACACTCGTGACTAGTTTAGTTCCTTCTCCCTGTACCCTAAACTAAGCTTACACTTCGAGTGCCATTGCCCAGTATTACTTAAACTTTAGTCCTTCAAGGATTACGTTGTTGAACATGAACAATACATTCTCACACAACGATAATCAAGTCGCACACGCGCACAATAAAAAGCCACAATCCTAAACCATTAGGTTACCAAGGCATAAATCTAACAAGATCCCTTATCAGCTTGGCCTCAAATTCCTCAAAGTGCTCCACGAGATCCCTCGCAGAAAAGATACCGTAAATTATACCGTTTTTTACAACCGGGATCCTCCTGAACCCATATTTTTTCATCATTTCAACGGCTTCATTAATACTCTGATCGGGATCGATCGTAACCAGAGGCGCTGACATACAATCGGAAACCGTTGTATCATTAGGCGGCATATCTTTAGCCAGAATCTTTTGAACTAAATCTCTCTCAGTAACTATACCTACCGGCTGGCCTTTATCCAGAACGATAATGTAACTTACTTTCTCGTTTAACATGGTTTTCGAAGCGCGGTTCGCTGACGCTTCAATACTGATCGTTGAGATTTCTTTTCTCATATAATCCTTAACTAGCGACATTTATTTCACCATCAGTACAAGCACACGCTTCTTTATACTCCTATGCACATGCGAATTTCCGTGAGGGCTTCAACATCACTAAATGCGCCAACTGAACCTATCAGCTTTATCTAGCTTAGCCATCTCGAAGTCTCGCTCTTGCCTTGAAATCAAGTCACTCGCGAGGATGATTTTACTGTACTAATGCTTTTTCTGAACAGTAAGAAGCCTATCTATCTCTTCTTCAGCGCTGTAGAAGTGAGCGGATACTCTGATACTACCTATTCCCGCAGCATGAGCGTGGAACCATTCAAGTCTGCTCGGGATGCAGAGCCATCGTTATGAAGGATCTGTCTGTGAGGACGTATCACTACCCTGAACGCCGTTTAACCGTCTATAGGAGTGTGAATGAGGCGCAAAATGTTCTCAAGCAGGGACTTGATAGGTTTAGGACAAGCTGATTTTTGCCTGTAGGAGAGGTGGCTATTTCGCCAAGGGTTAAAAGCCGAGATTCACAATAAAATGTGGTGTTACATGCATGAAAGCGCTCATCCGAATAATTGGACCCCCCTACTTGGAGGCTATACATGCGCTCGAAAAGATCGCCGTAGAGAGCCCTAGAGTTTGCTTGATGAACCAGATGTTACTGCATGAAAACCCATATCTTCAGGCAGTGGATTGGGTCTATAACTACTTAAAGGACCGTGGAAACGTGAGCTACGAGCGCTGCGGAAATATCCTCGCTAAAGCAGATGACCTCGAAGGATACGATTTCGTGTTTGTTTGGATGCTTGAACCCACCAGAGGATTCATAGATGATCTGATCAAAAAAATAGATGAGGTATTCAAGCCCCTTGGGGCTAGGTACATGATCACATTGAAAAAATAGTCATCGCCCGCGCAAGTGCTTATTCCTCTTGCACTAGCTACTTATCAAACGAATTCCTATCCAGTCTTATCCCTCTATTTGACAAAGTTAACGCGCGCGCGTTGTTCAACGGGTTTGGAATCTTTCTTGTAAATAGAGTCTAATTTTTGGCTGAAAAAGGAAATGTGGATTTAAAACTATTTTACACCAATAACTGGACAAGGCAGACGGTATGAGAAACGTTTTCCGGATATGCTCAGAGAGTGTCTTGAGTGGCTTAGACCCGTCGCGCGCTGAGTATGCCTCTTTCTCAACTGCTCGTTATGAACGCTTTTTAAGTGGCAATCCTTTTTTAACTAAGGTTACGAAAAAAAAGTGAGGATAGAACATGGGCGTGATTTTCAAGCCAGACGAAAGGAAGAAACGCAAAAACATAGATAAGGCGCTGGAAGACCTGGACCCCAGCATCAGAGATGCAGTAATAAAACTCACAGAAAATTATAAGGGTGAAGATCTCGAGAGGAAAATCAATGAGCTTAAAGAGTTTAAGAAGTCAAGAGATCTGATAGATAAAAAGTAAAGATGCGTACGTACAACTCTGATCAATCTGGCGCGGGCGGATATGATTTTTGTTTCTGAACATTCCTCGCAGGATTGGAGAGTAACTAACCGTTTTTTTATTTCAATCTACATGTGAGTGTGCTATGAATTACTTGAAGCGAGATTATGGTGACCTGAAGAGGAGGAGTATCGCGCTATTTTGATTTCGGCGTCTACCAGGAAAGCTTAATAACATTGCACATCCCACAAACATAAGGTGGGATAATGGAGGAGGTTGAGCTGAAACTGGACTCAAAAGGACGGATCTGCCTACCCCCCGACATCAGAGCCGAGATGGGAGACACCGTAATCGCCACAAGAACCCCTAAAGGCATCCTAATCACACCAGGCAGAAAGAGAGAATTCATCGAGGAATTCAACAAAGCCATCACCACCGAACCTAAGAGGACCGGGGAACCGGAGAACTGGCCCCCAGAGAAGATGAAAGACATATGGGTGAACGAACCTGACCATCGGACTCGACACTAACATACTCTGCTACGCCCTAGACCCGGCCTACCCTGAACACCCCAAAGCATCAACCCTATTACTGAGCTTATCACCTGAGAAAACCCTAGCCGTAAACCCGACAGTCATACACGAATCATACCATACACTCGTCTACAGCCAAAAATTCACCAGAGCCGAAGCGACGAGCAGGCTCGGGTTACTTCTTAACCACCCCTACATACACTTCCTCAACCAGACAAGGAGAACAAGCCAAACTGGACTGGACATCGCCACCCGATACATGCTCGGTGGCAGAGACGCATTAATCCTCGCTAACTATTTAAGCGGCAAGATTCCGGTCATTTATACCCATGATAAAGAACTGGCATCTCTTCAACGCGTATCATGGAGAACCACATCCATAGAAATCAGAGATCCCCTAAAAGACGCCTCCTCACCTGCTCGTTCAAAAGCACGGGCGGTAGAGTAACGGGGAGAAATCTGGGTACCTGAACCAGAAACAAACATACGCCTAAACAATCCAGCACTCTATGAAGGCGCGAAGAAGACTAATCCAAATTCCCGCATACACCTCAACTCCTCCTCAACACGTGCGTTAATCTAAACTCCCTATCCTCATCTAAACATCGATCGTTATTACCATTTACACAAGATTTATCCGTCTTACACCTCCATATGTACATGACCGTATGACCTCAATCACTGTTAGAGTCCCAGAAAACCTCAAGAGAGAAATCGACTCCCTCGGCGTCGAAATAAGCGAAGTAACCCGCACCGCACTAGAAAACGAAGTAAAAAGACTTAAAAGAAAAAAAGCGAAAGAAGCCGCCGAGAAACTAGGCAAACTCCTAGCAGACGTACCCGACGAAACGATAACAAACGCAGTTAGAGAGAGCAGAGACCAACGATGAAAACCCACCTCTTCGACGCCTCATCCATCATGCATCTCACCAAAAGACATCCAGACAAAGCGTCGACCCTCCTAGAAGGAGAACATATACTCGACCTAACAAAATACGAGATCGGAAACGCCATATGGAAAATCACCAAGTTAATTGAAAAAACGGATAAATCAACAGCAATTGACGCACTAGCTCAAGCCTACCATCTGATGGCGTTGATGGAGGTCATAAAGATCGAAGACGTGGAGGCGCATATCGGCACCATGGAGATTGCCTTCGACGAAGGTCTAAACTTTTACGACTCAGCCTACCTGCAATCCGCCAAGAAACTGGGGCTGACTCTGGTGACGGAGGATAAGCGTCTCAGTAAACGGGCAATAGACGTTGGAGTGACGTGCATCCAGATAACTGACTTGAAGCACGAACCCTAAACCTGCTTAATCGTTAAGCCTGAATAGACAAGTACCTGCGTGGCTAACGAGGTATAAGTCAGTTGATCCCAAGCGATCTGTTTACTTTTAAACGCGCATTGGGCTAGCTCATGACTTACCTATCTCCTTCAACGATTCTACGATTTGAGCCCACCAAGCCTCCGGGTAAGCTCATCGAATATCAGCACCTTCTTCTCTTTGCTAAGATGGACGACGACCCTGGAAACCATCTCATCCGAGATAGTGAGGATATAATTCAACTTTATGACGCTATCCTTCAAGATGCCCTCGCTCCTGGGTAACGGTATGCCCTTCATCTTGAGGTTACTTGTTATACCCGCTATCACGACGTTTCCATGCTCCTCAAACAGGACAACCGCAGGCCTGGTCTTCACATCATCACTATCAGTGAATTGAACGCTCACAACTACGACGTCTCCGGGCCTAAGCATCTTCCCAGGCCTCATCTTCCTCGTTGTCCCAGAGCTCCTTCATCTTAGCCTGCTGGATCCTGTGGAGGAACTCGTCATATTGCCTTCTCTTTTTGGATTCTTTCGCGATTTTAATTAAATCAGAGATTGTTTCGTTGTATGTTTCTCTAGGATACTTTCTGATGCTTCTCAGTTCGTCTACGACTGATTTCTTGAGCTGTATCGTGGTGGCCTCCTCGGTCATGCTATAGCGCCTTATAATCAATACATAATTGACTATATATAACCCTTTTTTTAGAACCAATTTCTCAATTCAGCTACCCACCAAAAATAATCTCCGCGCGCTAGCTCGTCCCTAAATTAAATCAGTTAGAATAAACTTATTTTGATAGTTAGGGTCTCGTCATATAGGGGAGAATCACTGCGCGCCGATTAATTTATTAATACTTAACAGGTAATACCTAAACGGTAATAAATGGGTGAACACGTGTCAGTCAGCGCCAAAATACCCGCAGAGTACCGAGCCAAACTCAAAGAACACGGCGTAAACCTAAACCAACTCATAAACGAGGCAATCGCCGAGAAGCTACGTCAACTCGAAGATGAGGAATATCAACAACTCATGAACAAAGCTGCAAAGATCCTCCAAAAGCTCCCTGAGGAACACCTCAACGAGCTAATCCGAGCCAGCAGGGACGAACATTGAAGACCCTACTCCTTGACGCAAACAGCATCATACTGCTCACAAGAAAAAGGCGCATCCCGGAATCAGATGACGAAACAAAAATCGCGTCAACAGGCATCGCCGCCTACGAACTCGGAAACGCAGTCTGGAAAGACCTGCACCTGTTTAAGAAGCTGACAATAGAGGAGGCAGAGCTCCTACTCACCGCCTTCCATAAAACTCTACTCAGAATCAAAATCAATCCCCAATTAGATGCATCTGAGCGCCTTGAGATACTTCGCAACGCAGATCTTTCAGGAATAAGCTACTACGATTCATGTTACCTCACCTCAGCCATCCAGCTTGAAGCAAT
>JBFYNP010000052.1:0-25593 GCA_041304325.1 Candidatus Bathyarchaeota archaeon | reverse complement strand
CTGCTATGTTATACCCAGCTTAGACCTAGTAATCACTAGACAGGGAAACGATAATCCACCTCGAGAACAGCGAAACCATTTCATAAAAACACTCTTAGAAAAAATCATATCAGCACTACCTAAAAACAACGATTAAATAAATTTGATAATAGGAACTAATCAATAAAATGAACGCAGATTAACTTCCCCATAAATAATTAAACTCATTAAGGTACCTAGAAGCTAAAACTCTGTTTTTAACAATGATCAAATTCTCAGTATTAGAATTCTCGGCTGAAGAAGCCCAGTAATAACTACACGTACCAACAACCTCTCCATAAATTACAAAAAAATTGTTATACATCAACCCTAAGTACGCCGAGAAGTAAAGGCTTCGATGTCACGCGTTATAAGATTCAATGTAGCATTATTTTTCGTTGAAAAATCACGTGAGTTCGCTTAATATAATACACTTAACTCCGAAATGTCAATGAGCAGCATTCGGGTGATACAGGCAACCCTCGAAGACGATGAGGAATTAGCCCGCACATGCAAGCTGGCATTCGATGAAGACTCCTATCGGTAAACTGGTGAGTCAGGAAAGGGAAACCCTGGTATCGACTCTCCATCCTACCAGCGTCTCCGGATGAGCATCTACCCTTATTATAAAATTCTCGACGGGGACAAGATCATTGGAGGTGTTATTCTCAAACGCAGGAGTCTTGATCATATGGAGATTGATAGAATTTGGGTAGATCCTGAATACAAGGGAAAGGGTGTTGGAAGCGTAGCGATCCGCCAAGTAGAAGAGATGTACTATGCATCTCGCTGGACGCTCAACACGCCACCGTGGGCTAAGAGAAACCAGCGATTCTACGAGAAGAACGGGTATAGGAGCCTAGGATTAGATCCATCCATTCCTCAATACCCATTGCTGCTACTTGAAAAGAAGATTAATCGAGTTAAGTCACGAAATCCGAATATATCATAACCCGGTTTTAAACTAAATCATAGTACCCGTGTAATGAACATAGTATCATCTAAACTGATCTCAATCATTCACATATAATAACTCAGTCAACCTTGGGTGAATTCACATCAGGCCAAAAATCATATACTTTCAAACCCTCTTTTTCAAGGATGCCTTCAATAATTTCTGCTTCTGTATTTAGGTGCCTGTAAACTTCAATGATTTTTATGTATTTGTCCTTACCAGGAATAGTTTTAGCATAGGTTTCATAGGATACACTGTATACGATTTTAGTTATTCCCGCACTCCAGAGGGCAGCGGTACACATTAAGCAGGGGGCAGTGCTAGCGTATAAGGTGCATTTTTGTAAGAATTCACGAGGATAAGATCTCTGGCTTTTCACAATTAGATTCAGCTCTGCGTGCCTGGTGGAATCGTTGTCGCTGATGACCGAGTTTTGGGCAGTCATAATAATTTTATTATCAGAGACCAGAACGGCTCCGAAAGGAAGGTTGCCATTTTTACCCGCTTCTATCGCAAGCTGATGACATTTTTTAATAAAAAACTCGTGTTGCACCATTAATAGTCTAGGTTTAATTCAAATACGGGACTAAAAACTTCTCGCTATTCAAACCCAAAAGGCATTACTAGGTGTTTTTAATATGCCCTAAACCAGATCTTCAGTTATCTCACTACCCGCGAGAACTAAGTCGATCTTATACATCATACACAGTAGTGGTTGAGGGGAATTGAAGTGTCTGAAGGAAGGGTTAAGCTCCACAACATCTACGCCTGCTACAACTGCCCTAGAGAGATAAGTTGGAACTGCACCTATAGGAGAAGATCCAAAACAATGTCCAACATGGACCAGTGGATTAACTGCAAGCTACTACAATTACGGTCAGTGAAAACAAAAAATGTTCCTTGATATTTGACAAATACTAAAGTTTTTAGGTTCTGCCACCGAAGGCTCTCGCTACTGCGTTACTGGGGTCACCATCGCTTTCATACTTGAGTTTGTCGCTACGCGTCTCTATAACTACCTCCCAGTAATGAATCTTAACAGCGTTCCTCCCTTGACCATCTTTCTCCTTCCTGTTTACATAAGCACTTTTAACCGCAGAAAGATCCACAGAAAAGTTCTCCTTATTCTCTCTTAGCGCCTTCTCCGGCTCTATCGATTCATATTGCTTCCAGTAACCCATGGAAGCTTGGAGCTGGTCACCCCACCTATCCATAAAGCCCTTACCCTGCGATTTCCCCCGCTCATTCGCTTCCTTTATCGCCCGGTTCAGCATATCCGAGGTAAGCAATGCGAAGATGCATCTCCTCTCCGTCACAATCAGGTTATATGTATCCCAGCGACCAAATGACTTCGGCTTCTTCAAATTGGGCACAACCGCAACAATCCTTTCAGTAAGGCTTGAAGAAACGGTGACAGGAGCTACAGGCATTTGAGGTACCGGGGTCAGGATAGGCACAGATGCTGCCGAAGTATTGGTCTGCGTCGCTTGCGGAGGTGGAGTTGGTACCGGACCAAGTTTCGTTCCACAGCTAGGGCAGAACTTTTGAGTTGCTTCGACCGGGATTCCACAGTTTGAACAGAACGGCAACTGAGCCACCAATTATATAGCGTCTGTTAGGTTTTTAAAACTTAGTTAATGAAGAATAAAATTACAGTAAAAAGTACACACTTGGTGAAAATGACTAGTAAAAATAATCATCGATTCAACTAATTCTATCTCTTAATATTCTGATATTTACTTTATGAATTTGTACTTGCTAGCTCTTCTGAGCGATATGAATCTCATTACCAATGATCTTTAGTTGATACGATTTTAAATCTCCTGTTTTGCCTTTAATAAAAAGGATAGTTGGACCATCAACATTTTTCCCGGTGGATACGTCGAACTTTGAACCATGAACAGGGCATTTAATTATGTTTCCTTCAAGGTGACCTTTAGATAGATCCCCCTTTCGGTGAGTACAACGGTTAGTGATGGCATAGTAGGCGTTTCCCGAGTTAATTAGTAGAATCTCTTCGCCCATCGCCTTAACCATTTTCATGGTTCCTGCCGGAATTTCCGAAGTATCAGCGACTCTTATGAATGTTGATTCATGACCACTCATATTAAACCAAATAATGATACAATTCTGATAATATAAGCTTCCTTTTCCTAAAGCTTAGGCAATAGACTCCATATTTGTTTTTGAGATATATTCTAAAAATACATATGGGGTAGATCACCTTAAAACGGTTTTTATCTTAAAAGAAATCTCTCTAAATCTCACTATACTCTATTGCTTCGAAGAGTTAGAATACCCAAAACATACTTATCATTGAACTCCTTAAAACTAGGGGAAAAAATGGTTATGGAACACCGTATTGAGAGAGTTGAAACTTCAACCACAAGAGGTGAAAGTTACAAAGCATTCTTAGATGGAATCGATAGCGATTCAAAATGCGAAAAGTGTGGAGGATTACCCTATGACATAGTTTTCAACCATAAAGGTGTGTTATTCAAGTTTTGTCTCTATAAAATTGAGAAAGATAGGAAAATACTTGCAGAAACCGATTATGAGATGCTCCATGAATACACCAAAAAGGGAGGAGCTATGATGAAACTAAGATAGAATAAAAATGGGTTAACTCCCGTCAAAATATAAGGTGTGAGGAAAATATTCCATAGAAAACAACATTTTTTTAACAAATTATTCCTAAAATATATTAGATATAACCGTTGATTCTCTTTTAGACTGTTATGAAGAACCTTGATGATTTTAAGATAATGCCAATTTTTCCATCTCAGCCTGTTTCAGATCCTCAGATCTCCAGCGATGGCAGGAACGTTTTGTTCACGTACTCTAAGATCAATCTTGATGAGGATAAGTATGATAGCCACATCTGGATGATGGATACTTCCGGAAAGAAGCCATTACAGTTCACTCAGGGTAAGTGTGAGGACTCCTATGCTCGATGGTCCCCTGATGAAGAGACCATTCTCTTTCTATCCAATCGGGTCGGCCAAAGCGATAAGGCTAAGGAGGAGAAAAAGAAGAAAAACCAGATATGGATTATACCCCGAGGTGGAGGAGAGGCTGAGCAGCTTACATCGATAGATGAGGGTGTTCAGAAACCGTTATGGTCACCAGATGGAAAACGCATTCTTTTTCTCTCAAACATCTTCAAAGGGGAGAAGGCGAAGGATAGCGACGTCAAAATTATTCGACAGCTCAAATACAAGTATAATGGAAGAGGATTCTTCGAAGGAAAATATACGCATCTATTCATTATTCCAGTGGAGGGTGGTAACCCTAAGGATCTGACTGATGGAGAATACGATGTTGAGGAGTTTGACTGGTCCTCAGATGGTAAGCATGTCTTCTTCGTCTCAAACCTAGGTAAGGACGCTGAAACATCATTTTTCAGAAATATATATCGTGTACCAGTCAAAGGTGGAAAACCTGAGCTTATTTTTAGTGGAAAAGGGCCTATTGGAGCGATAAAATGCTCACCAGATGGCAGTAAGTTAACTTTCACCGGAAGAACGATAGATGATCCGAACGCGATTCAATTCAAGAATACGACTCTCTGGGTGATCACTTCTGGTGGAGGAGAGGCAAAAAACCTAACAGCCACTCTTGATAGAACAATTGGAGATGAGTGCCTGATTTGGACACATGACTCGGAGAATGTCCACTTCAAGGCCGATGACCTGGGAAGCACACACATCTACCGAGCAAGTTTGTCTGGAGAGGTGAAGCAGGTAACCGAGGGAAAGCTTACTGTCGGAAGCTTCACCATGGACAGAGAGGAGAAGGTGATGGCTTTGACGGTTTCGGATGCAACCTCACCCTTTGAATTATGGATTAAAGACTTGAATGGATTCCGAACCCTAACGGATCTGAATAAAGGTTTAGTTAAGAAGCTGAGGCTGAGCGAGCCAGAGGAATTCTGGTTAACAGCAAGTGACGGGGTGAAGGTTCAGGGGTGGATAGTGAAGCCGTTTGGATTCGAGAAACGAAAGAAATACCCCTTGATTATCCAGATTCATGGTGGCCCCCATAGCGCTTACGGTTTTAAGATGACAGCAGCAGAGCACGAGTTCCAGGTTCTATCAGATAACGGGTTCGTTGTGGTGTATACTAACCCAAGGGCAAGCACCGGATACGGTGAGGCTTTTGCTAGGATAACTGGGCATTGGGGTGAGAGAGACTACCAGGATATTATGGAGGCAGTCGATTACGCTGTGAAAACATATGGGTATATCGATGGAAAACGGCTGGGCGTAGCTGGTGGCTCGTATGGCGGATATATGACTAACTGGATCGTCGGCCACACGCACAGATTCAGTGCTGCGGTGACGATGAGGTCTATTAGTAACTGGTACAGCTTCCATGGGTCAAGCGACATTGGCTGGATGAGTCTACCTACTCACGAGTTGGGTGACGGTAAAGACCCTTGGGATAACCTTCAACTCATAATGGATAAGTCGCCAATCACCTACGTAAAGAATGTAAAGACGCCTCTGTTGATTCTGCACTCCGAAGAGGATTACAGGTGCCCGATGGAGCAAGCGGAGCAGATGTTTGCTGCACTAAAAAAACTCGGGAAAACAGTTGAGTTGGTTAGATTCCCAGGAGAAAATCATGAGTTAAGCAGGTCTGGGAAACCTAAACACAGGATTGAAAGGCTTCGACATATCGTCAGGTGGTTCAATACTTATCTTGGAGAAGATTGAAGAAGCTTTTTTGAAAGACCCCACGCAACATATCTGACCTTGATACATCATTTTGCGCTAATGCGTTTGGTTCTTACTACTTCACCGAGTCGGTGAGCTATAATGGCTGCACGCCTATACGCATCTCTGTCAATAACCGGCAGGTGATAGTCTCTGATCTCAGGTAAGAACCCATGTTTAGCGACAACAGAACCTGCTGCACATGATTCACCGTATCCACACTGGTAACATTGGGAGACTCCTGAGACACGGAGAGCGCCAACAGCCTCAGCCATATATTGACCTCGGAAGAATTTACGTATAAAATCCTCAACCGATGAGTCTTCCTCATTACCAACAGTTACTATAGCGTTGAGCTTTCCGGAAAGAGGAAACCGCTCTCTATGTCGGAGACTGAAAGTACGCTCAAGGAAAGCATGACCAATAGCGTTGATAACACCATAATAGTTCGGTGCCCCGAAAACAATAGCATCTGCACTATACATCTTGTCGCGAATCTCGGCCCAATCATCCTTTAGTACGCAGAGGTTATCTTTCGCGCACCCACAGCAACCGGTACAGCCCCTGATCGTTTTATCAGAGAGGCTGACTAACTCGTGGGGTTCTCCGGATTTTTGGAGAATGTACTCCACCATCTCCTCAGTTACACCTTTAATTAGGAGACCTGTTTGATTTTTTGACACCACTCTACCGCTAGTGGATATACCGAGAATCAATTCTTTTACCGACCTTTTGAGTATAACCGGTTTTATTATAGTTAATGGTGCACTTATTATTTCTACGCGAAAATGTTTTCTTCCCTTAATGTTCCTTTTAAATGATTCAAATTGGGTCTAATCAAGCGCTTATTCATCATAATAGGAATAATTTTGCTTGCTGTACTGCTCTTTTACGGTTACCTAGGATTCCTCCCAGGAGTATCAGATATAATGGGGTCAAACAAACCACGTGACCTTGGAGTAAAATATACTGCTGCTGATCTAACATCGATCAACAATAAACTAGCAGTAACCTACAAGACGCTATCTCCTACAGCTGAAGGGGCTGCTAGTCTTCTGGAGACTGGTTCTAAGCGTGTGGAGCTGAAGGTAACTCAAGAGGAGTTAACCGCGTTGATCAACGACCATGCGGTGAAGTGGAAATACTACCCTATCGACACGGCTCAAGTTAAAATCAACCAAGACGGAGTTGTCGAAATGTCAGGGGTTCTTAGGATAGACCGCTGGAAAGGTTACGCGGATTCAATTAAATTAACAGAAAATATCCGAGGCCAAGTGAGACCTTATGTAGCTCTAGCTATTGGAAACCCAGCTGTATATTTGAAGGGCACTCTAAGCATCTCGGGATACACTCAGATGAATATCCGAGAAGTGCAGATCGGAAACTTCCCCTACCTATCGAGTATAGTTCAGGGCAACGAAGGGTTAGTCGAATCATTCACAGATTACGCTGCGAATTTCTATAACCTTAAAATCACCTCAGCCACATTCAGCGGTGGACAGCTCAATGCAGTAGCTGAAATACCTCAGGAAATATCTTTAGCCCCGCCAATTACTAAAAGCACATTATTCTGGGCTCCTTCAGCAACAGCAGCCATCTCCTCTATCGTGCTAGCGTCGGCAGCAATGATCGCTAGTAACTCAAAATGGATGCAGAACATCCAATCCATTGTACCCGATGCGGTTAAGAAGTGGTTTGAAGACTGGTACTCCACTAAAAGCGAAATGGAGATCGAGAACAAACAAGGTCAAATCCTAAAACTCACAAAGAAGGAGACCATATCCTACATTGTCGCGCTGACTGTTCTAACCCTCGCATTCGCATATTCAGGAGCCGACACTTTGGATGATATCCTTCCATCTATCCCGATCATTTTAGCTACAAGCATAATCGTAGAGTTCGCTAAGAATTACTTACTCTCAGTAATCGCTCGGAGAATGGGAATCTGGACTGAACATCGCATATGGTTCTCGGGAATAGTAACCTTCATCGCATCCACAGCAATCTTCAAAGTTCCCTTTTCCTCGCCCAGCCGAAATGTCCAACACTCCTCCAATGTGAGTGAGCGCTCCACAGGTCTACTTGCAACCTTGGGCGTAATCTTCACGCTAGGATTTGCATTCATCTTCTACGAGTTTATACAGGCTGGAATATCAATCATAGGTGAAATCGGGTTAGGAATGTGCCTGCTTGCAGCTCTATTTGACAGTATCCCTGTTAAACCTATGAATGGCAGCGATATTTACGGCTGGAGCAAAATAGTGAGCATCCTGCTAATCGTGATCACCTTCTCACTCAACATCTACTGGCTTTTCCTTCTTTGAGAAGATTACACGCACATAGTTGATTTTCTACAACTAATGAAGAGTGCTTGTACATTCTTCTTCTTAACGATATTTCCAACGGTCTATGAACATATTTTACTATGTGACTCCAAAGTTCTCTGAAGACTGTTTTTATAAAATAAATTAGAGTAGCTGTTAACACAGATCTAGCAGCAGCTATAAGGTCTCTTTGATCCTCTCCAGGATCGCCTTAATCAATGGTATTCTGTGTTCTGAGAAGCCGTGGTCTGCCCCCTCAATCTGAAGCCATTTCTTCGGCCCTCCTGCCACCTCATACAACTTCTTACACTTCTCAGGAGGAGTAATCTCATCCTTCGATCCTACTATTACCATAATAGGAGCCTTAATTTTAGGAACTAAAACCATGGGGTTCGTTATCTTCGACACTTCTTCAAGATCACTTAAGAGGCTAAGGTAAGTAGCCCCAGTAAGTTTCCCCTCCGCCATTGTGGTAAGTCGTTTAGCTGTCTCTTCCTGAGTCCTCTTAGTATTGTGGACTCCGATATCTGCCGCTGGCGCCATTAGGACACCTGTTTTTATCGATGGATTGAGACTCATCGTCTTGGACAGAGGAAGCGCCCCCATACTGTGGCTAATTAGACCTACTCGATTCGGATCAACATATGGGAGCCCTTTAAGGTAGGAGACGGCATCACTCGTCCCTGCTTCGAGTTTAGTTAAACTGTATTTACCATCGCTTCCCCATGCTCCTTGATAATAGAATATTAGTGTTACAATCCCGTTGAATGCGAGTTCCTCAGCGAGATCCATATTCTTCGTATCCCCGGGGTAGCCATGGCAGATCGCGACAGCTGCTTTTCGTGCTCTCCCTTCTGGCCTATACATCCTACCGATCAGGGTATTCTTTCCGCTTGTGAACTCGATGTTCTCCAATTTCACCATGATTTATCAACTTCAATTTCACATACGTCTCCCATAACACCTTCGCCTCGATACCCTCTACTAATAAATTGAGGACCTATAGTCTAAGGAGGATCGCTAAAGCCTTAACTTGAAATTCGCGCCAGAGATGGTCTAATTAGACTCATTTGCGCTTCGAAATACTCTTTAACCTTCAGTTACTTGGATCAAATAATGAGTAATCGCTTCAGATTCCTCGACATGAAGGTAAACGATGCCTACACGAACATGGCAGTAGATGAATCTTTAGCTAAAGCTAGAGGAGAAAACAAAATTCCGGACACCCTGAGATTTTACAGGTGGAAACCAAGCGCTGTAACCCTCGGCTACTTTCAGAGCGTTGAAGATGAAGTGAATGAAGAAGCCCTGCACAGCTTTGGCTTCAACCTTAACAGGAGGATCAGTGGGGGAGGAGCCGTACTTAACAGTGAAAGTGGGGAGATTACTTACTCGATTGTTCTTAAGGAGGATGACCCCCGCGTAAGCAAGGACCCAGTCGAGTCGTATCGCTTTCTCTGCCAAGGTTTGATTGATGCCCTCGCAGCCCTAGGAATTAAAGCAGATTTTAAGCCAATAAACGACATAATCGTGAATGGTCGAAAGATCTCGGGTAACGCACAGATCCGTCGATATGGTGCTGTTCTCCACCATGGTACTATGCTTGTTGATTTTGATGCTCGTCAGATGTTTGGGGTGCTCAAGATTAGTAAAGAGAAGCTCAGTGATAAGATGATTCAGCAAGCGGAGGAGCGGGTCACGACGATTCGTCGAGAACTTCAGAGACATGTCAGTTTTAATGAGGTCCGTGATGCACTCGAAGAAGGGTTCCAGAAAGCCTTGTGCGCTGAACTCGTCAAGGGTGATTTAACAACTTACGAGGAGCAACTCATCAAAGAATTCCATAGTCGTTATTCCGACCAGAAGTGGATCTATCGGAGGTAATTCTGTGAAAAGGTTCGCCTATAAGGTTCCTGGAGGTAAGCTGGTCTGCGTAAAAGTCCAGGAAGAAGCGGGAATCATAAAATATATTCAGTATACAGGCGACTTTTTTATGGCTCCTGAGGGAGACTTGGAAGAACTTGAAGCGAGGCTTTTTGGTCATAAAACTGAGCAGGATTCAATGAAAAAAACAATAAATGATTTCTTTTCTGGAAAAAAAACCGTTATCGCTGGTGCTTCAGCAGACGATTTTGCCTTTGTTCTCATCCAAGCTCTAAACAAAGATGGTAATTAATGATCAAGATAGGTAGAGTAATTCTAGGTTATTCGCCTCTCGATTTACTCATTTAACAATGAGGACGGGAACAGCCGCTTCAGCTGAGACCTTGTTAGATACTGAACCTAAAAGCAAAGCTCTAGCACCACCCATACCTCTACTCCCCATTACTATCACGTCGTACCCATTTTCCTCAGCAATAAGTAGAATACTCGCTGGAGGTGTGTTCGTTCTAATGCTTTTAAACTCGTGTTTAATGCCTGCTGCCTCTATCTGTCCTCGTACGTCTTTCAATAATAACATACTAGCTTGATCAGATTCTACCCAGCAACAGTGTAGAAGGGTAAGAGAGCCTGAAAACTTTTGTGTTAACATTATTGCTTCGCTCAAAGCTCGTTTAGAATGATCCGAGCCGTCGTAAGGTACCAGAATCTTCATGCCTTCTTTCATGGGTAATCCCTAATTTTAATGTGCAATGAGTTAATACTCTTTGCTTGATTTTTCATTACAAACAAGACCTTAATTGTTTTTAGGTCTACTTTAGTGATTTCTCTGCTGCGTTTAATCCCTCACTGAATAATGAAACGAGTTCATCTATCTCCCCCTCTTTCGCGCAGAGGGGAGGTCCAACCTGAATATGGTCACCTTTGACTCCGTCCACAGTGCCTCCGCCGGGGTATACTATTAGTCCGCGGTTCCAACATTCTTTGAAGATCCGTTGATTAAAACCTAGTTTAGGTTCCAAGGGCTCTTTGGTCACCTTATTCTTAACGAACTCTAGACCAGCGAAGAGGCCGAGACCCCTTACATCACCTACAGTAGGGTGATCAAACAACTCGTCAAGCCTCTTTAGTAGGTACTTTCCATTTTTTGCGCTCTTCTCTACCAACTTATTTTTTTGTAAATAATCTAGGCAAGCTGAACCAGCAGCACAGCAGAGAGCATGGTTTCCATATGTGTGGCCATGGGCAAACGGGTTTTTGAAAGCTTCATAAACCTTGTCACTAGCTATCACTGCACCTAAGGGGAGGTATCCTGAACTGATGCCTTTTGCAGCAGTCATTATATCGGGTTCAACTTCCCAGTGCTCTATACCCCAGTTCAATCCGGTTCTCCCGCAGCCAGTCATCACTTCATCCGATATGAAGAGTAATCCATGTTCATCGCAGATCTCTCGTATAAGCTGGAAATACCCCTTTGGGGCCGGGACTGTACCGAGAGTCGCTCCAACAACAGGCTCTGCAATGAAGGCGCTGCAATACTCGGGGCCGGTAGCTCGAATCATAGTATCTAGAGCTCGAGCACAATCGAGATCGCAGTCATCACGCGTTTTGCCGAAAGGGCATCGGTAACAGTACGCTGGTGCAATATGAGGAAAATCTATTAGCATAGGAACGAAACGCTTCCTTCTCCCTATATGGCCACTCATACTGAGTGAACCCAATGTGTTACCGTGGTAACTCTGCCAACGCGCTATAACCTTATACCGCGTCTTTTCACCGTTCTCAAGGTGATATTGCCGCGCCATCTTTGCGGCTGCCTCGGTTGCCTCCGATCCGCCGTTGCAGAAGAAATTATGTTTTAGAGTACCTGGTGAGAAAGCAGCTAGCTTTTCACTCAACTGAATGACGGCGTCGGCGACGAAGAATCCGCTGTATGCGAAGCTAACGGCGTCCATCTGACGTTTGATTGCGGTGTTCACTTCTCGACGGCCATAACCAATATTTACGCAGAGAGGGCCACCGCTACCATCTAGATACCTTTTCCCATCGGAATCCCATATGTAGATTCCTTTACCTTTAACTAGGGTAGGGGTATCACTCGCTGCTCTTGAAAAGAGGTTGAAACCTTTAGGCATAGAGAATCAAATATTAGATAGATTGAAGTTGTTTTAAATATTAGTGGTTAATCTATGCTTATCTCTGATAGCATAGTAAAAATGAAAAACTATACCAACGAATAGATTCCTGTGTACGCGGGAGAAGGTATCTTACATGAAAATTCTTGAAGAAGGCCTTGGGGAGTTACATGCATGGATGGACCCTGACGATGCAAGGGCATGGATGTCTGAGAACAAAAGTAAACAGCTCGTAGAAAAAGTGATGTCTCTTAAAGACGCGGTGGAACATTTCACTTTTGATGGCGGATACCTCGCGATGGGAGGTTTCGGCCACGTCCGCGTCAGCATGGCTGGAATCTACGAGATGATAAGGCAAAAGAGAAGAAATCTTATCATGGCTGGCAAGACCGGAGTTCACGATTTGGATATCCTTGTTGCCTCCGGGGTCGTCGACAGGGTTGAATGCGCTTACGCTTTCGGACATGAACTCAGGGGTCTGAGCCCTGCAGGTCGTAGACTTGTTGAAGGAGGTAAAGTGAAAGTAGTCTCGGAGCTGAGTAATGCTGCTTTTCAATGGAGGTTTAAAGCTGCCTCAATGGGGCTCCCATGGATCCCGGCTCGCATAATGATGGGTACAGACACGTTCAGGTTCAGCTCAGCAAAAGTAGTGGAGGACCCCTATACTGGAAAACCAATTTGCCTCATTCCCGCCTGTTATCCTGACTTCGCTTTCATACATGTCCATAGGTGCGATAGATTCGGTAACGCCCAGGTTGACGGCACAATAATAGAAGATAAAGAAATTGCTATGGCTGCGAAGAGGCTCATAATTACAACTGAGAAAATCGTTGGAGATGACGAGGTTAGAAACTCCCCTGACAGGACTGTGATCCCCTATTTTGCGGTCGACGCCGTCTGTGAGGTTCCTTATGGGAGTCATCCAGGCAACATGCCACTGCTCTACTATAGTGATGAGGAGCATATGGCGGAGTGGCTAAACCTCAGCCGTAGTGAAGAAGGGGTAAGAGAGTATCTAGACAGATACGTATTCTCGGTGGAGCGTTTCGATCAATACCTGTCACTAGTTGGTGGAGCAGAGAAGAAGGAGTATCTTCGAAAGTTGGAGAGGCTTGAGATGCCTCTCTCAGCACCTTGGGTGAGGAGATGAATCGCGTGTCATATAATTCTACTGAACTCATTGCATGTGTTGCTTCAAGAGTCCTAGAGGACGGGAAATCTGTCTTCGTAGGTACGGGACTCCCCATCATCGCATCGATGCTTGCGCAGAGAACTGGCTCTCCTAACCTTCTAATCGTTTTTGAGGCAGGAGGAATTGGCCCAAGAATACCGGTCATCCCAATTAGCGTAGGGGATAGTCGAACATTCTACAAAGCCGTGATGGCAGCAAGCATGGATTACGTAATGAGTTGTGCACAGTTAGGACACATCGACTACGGTTTCCTCGGTGCCGCTCAGATCGATTCCTATGGGAACCTCAACACTACATGTATCGGTCCTCAGGATAAACCTAAAACGAGGTTACCTGGCAGTGGGGGAGCAAACGACCTTGGAAGTTTATGTCACCGCACCATCGTTCTTATGCGTCAGGATACTCGTAAGTTCGTGGAGAAGCTCGATTTCTTGACCACACCAGGCTACCTTACAGGCCCTGGATCTAGGGAGAAGGCGGGGCTTCCCCGGAACACTGGCCCATACAGGGTGATTACCCAGCTATGTGTCATGGATTTTACAGAGGATACAAAGAGGATGAGACTTGTCTCGGTTCACCCTGGTGTGTCGGTAGAGGAAGTCGCGAACAACACAGGTTTCAAACTCATTATTCCCGAGCAAGTACCGATAACAGCTTCACCTACGATAGAAGAGCTGCATCTTCTTAGAGAGGATCTTGATCCGAGCAAGATAGTGATCGGATAATACACGTGCTGAGGGTAATATGACTCGCAACCGTTAAAATGAGTTTAACACTCTAATTACACGGAGTTCTATGTCGAAGATCATTATCACAGCCGCTGTAACGGGCGGGGAGCCTGTGCATAAGGGGATGACCCCCTACGTACCCAGTTCTCCCGAGGAGATTACTGAAGAGACCTACAGGTGTTGGGAGGCGGGTGCCTCGATAGTACATCTTCACGCAAAGGATCCTATTACAGGTAAACCCGCAATGGACCCGAATCCCTACTTTAAAAAGTATGCAAAAATGATCCGTGACCGTTGCGACATCATCATTAACATGACGACTGGAGGAGCAAGGCCAACCACCGGTGAAAAGCTTGACGAGATGGTGAAGGAAAGGTGTAGTCTTGGTGCTGAGATGATGAGTCTCAACATGGGATCAATAAACCTCTGGACACCGCCATACCAGAACGTCTTCATGAACGAAATACCGACCATCAAGCGTTGGGTCGGCTACATGCAAGATGCAGGAATTAAGCCCGAGCTGGAGTTCTACGACACAGGTATGATTAACGCATCGAAGATGCTCGTCAAAGAAGGAGTGTTAAAAGAGCCGCTTCATGTTCAGTTTGTATTGGTTGGGACAACAGGTTGGTCGCCCACACCTAAAACTCTCTTATATAGTTTGGATCTTTTGAATCCTAGCTGGACGTGGAGCGTCTGTTCACTAGGAAGAACTCAGCTTCCAATGGGTGCCCTCGCAATGACTCTTGGTGGGCATGTTCGAGTTGGCTTCGAGGACAATATATTCATCAGGTATGGGGAATTAGCGAAAAGCAACGCTGATCTCGTTAAGCGAATAGTTACAATCGCTGAGGCCTTAAACATCGAAGTCGCTAAACCAGATGAAGCAAGAAAGATTCTAGGACTCGGAAAACCATAAGAAACTGACTTGCATCAAGGTTTGATCTGCTTAACCCAGGCCACAGCTCTCTCGAGTTCGCTTTCTTTCAGCGGCCCTTCAGATCCTTTAACGATGAAACCTTCAGGAGGCACGATTAATTCTCCACCTTTCTCTACAAGCTTTTCTGCGATAGGTTTCGCCGCGTAGCCAAAAATATTGCTTAAAAACCGTAGAATTAATGGAACTTTCTCATCAATAGTAATGCGGGTATCAAAAGCAGCTACCTTGACCCCTTTGAGACTATCGTTAGGAATATTTCTCAGAAAGCTCGTGATCGGTTTTGTTGGTCGGAACCCCCGTGTAGGAGAACCGACGACTAAAAGCTGAACCCCAGTCAACTGGTCCGATTTTACATCATTAACTCGAATTACCTTTACTTCTTCTGCCCCAAGGGAACTTCCCAGTGATTTCGCAATTTTTTCGGTATTACCGAAAACTGAATCAAAAATAATCATAATTTTCATTAAGAACCCTCTCCTTATTCACGTTTTTTTTAGCACCCGACCACTATAGACTCAAAATTTGTGAGTGTAGTCGATACTCCTCCATGCAGCAATCCCGTCATAAGGTTTCTCATTACACCGACAGGTCGAGCCCAGCTTCTCAATTCCTCATCGACCCAGTCAAGGTCATGCCCCATATGGATGAGTTTATCTCTTACATCTGGCGGGAATCGGCTGTCGATGTAGAGCTTTCCTGTTTCTCTGGTGCATCTTGGCGCCTCAATGGCTTCCTGAATCCCCATTTTGAAGTCTACGATATTTAGGATCACTTGAAGAACCGACACCGGGATGTTTCTGCCACCAGGGGCTCCAACTGCTAAGTATGGAGAACCGTCTTTTAGAAGGAGCGTAGGGCAGACATTCTGGATCCGCCTCTTTCTCCCTTCTATAGAGTTTGCATGCCCGGGCTCCGGGTTAAGCCCGTACATGGCGTTGTTCATTGTTATCCCTGTGCCTGGAATAACAACGCCTGAACCGAACAAATTCACTAAGGTCTGATTAATGCATACCATGTTGCCTTCTTTATCGGCGACAGAAAGAGCGGTGGTATGATCTGGTTCGAAGGGCCAGGGTGTCCCAGGGGTAACCTTAGTCGCCTTTTTGAGATTTATCTTTCCCCTCTGATATGTAGCATACTCTTTTGAGGCTAGAGCTTTCTGTGGAACCTTCACGTAACAGGGGTCACCCATATATTCGAAGCGGTCAGAGAAGGCTAAGCCAATAGCCTCTGAAACCAGGTGAAGAGCCTCAGGGGAGCCGAATCCGTAACGATCCAGTGGATAACCCTCGAGTATATTTAGCATCTCAATGAGAGTCGTACCAGCATGAGTTGGATCGTAAATCACATCATAGCCTCTATAGTTACCAGGGGTCGGTTTGGAGACTATAGGTTGATACATCGCCAAATCCTCCAGGCTGATTAATCCGCTGTTCTCATGCATCTCCTTTGAAATTGCGTCCGCTATCCAACCTTTATAGAAAGCGTCTCGTCCATCCTCAGAGATTGACCTCAAACTTTTTGCGAGGTCTTTCTGAATCAGCATCTCAGGTTGAGGTATATCGGATGTGAATGGGATGTAGGGGAATTGACTCTCGTGGAGAAATGTTCTTCTCCACTCTTTGAAACCCCAGAATGTCTTAACCCGCTGGAAGATGTAGCCAGCTGTCCACCAGCCTACTGGAAAACCCTCCTCTGCTACGTTAATTGCTGGCGCCATTACCTCTCTTAAACCTAAGGTTCCGTAGCTTTCAAGAGCTTCCGTGAGTCCTGCGACCGTTCCTGGGGTGACGCAAGCTCTGTGGCCTACGACGTTTGCGTCGCCTTCAACACTTCGCCAACCCATCCATCCAGGCTCAGTATTTTCTTTAAGAGTATACATGTTAGGTTTGCAGTCCTTTGATGGCCTCCCAACATAGTCAACAATAATATTCTCCCCTGACGCGAGATGGATTGCCATAACGCCCTCCCCTCCTAAGCCATTCATTGCGGGTTCGACAACACAGTCCATAAAGGCCGAAGCCACCGCGGCATCAACGGCATTTCCTCCGCGTCGAATCATCTTACACCCTGCCTCACCGATAAGCTTGTGCTTGGAAGCAACAACAACGTTCTCAGCTACAAGGTCGCGTCTGCCAGGGCCTTTCCAAGTTCTCAACTGATACATGAAGGGATTATCAGACATGATTGGAGATCACCTGACTTGTTTAAACAATTTTCGAGTATATCTTGAAATCAGGAAAAATGATTACACATTTTAAAGATACTTTTTAAGTTTCTATTCTTCTCTCTCTTATTGGTTGGGTGATTGGAGATAGTCGAGGCTGAAGGTTTTAAATGTGGTAGCTGTGGTCAACCTCTTTTCCTGAATAAAGAAGAGTGCCGACATTTTGTTGAAGGTAAACTAAAACAGGGGTATATAGTTTGTAGTTGTTGTGGAAATAAAGTAACCCCAAAAAAATAACCTAAATAATTTTAAGGTTTTATTTGACTTACATGCGTATCTCCACGGTGTACAATTAAAAAGGAAGACTTGTTTCAATGATGAAAGAGAATGATCCTGTTGTACACACTATTTACGAACCAACTTTCATGCTCGATAACTGTCAAGGTATGGTTACTCTGAACCGAGTACCTTCAACCTGGAGAGGTTGAGATAGTTATAGAAAAAGTAAAGCAGGTTCTCGCTGCCGTGAGAATAGCATAAAATATGTTTGACTTATCTATGGAACACTTTACCCTATATTAAAAAATTTATTCCCAAGAGAAGTTGAACAGTGTTACTTCTTCTCGAGGTAAGCTACATTGTTTACAACTGATATCTCGATCTCTTTACCCATGTTTCTAGCATCGATCCTCTTTTTCAATTGAGTTCTCACGTAATTAGCTTCTTTACCTGAGACATCAACCTTGACTAATGTGGATTTGCCCTTCAAGAATTGATCAATTATAGGATCATATTTACTTCCCTTCCTATACTTTCTCGAAGGTTTCTTGTCAACTTCAACCAAATGGAATGATGTAGTACTCATTTTTTTAACCGCACAAATATTAACCTTCACATTAATAAAGTTATATGATAAGTCATCATCATAATATGAGAGCAACTCTATATATTGTTTTTAACTTAATTCTAACATATGTATGATACATAAATTCATTTGAAATAACGTATTTAGTAACTCCACGCACTTACTATAATACTAAGTTATTTTTCCTATAAAAAATACAGCACTTATACGTAGTTTCTAATGATCAATAGGTAAATTTACTTTTAAACCATTTCTTCAACGCCGCTCCAACTATCTAATATAAGGCTAATTAATCCACCCATGCACATAGAAAATTCTATCTTTTCACACAATCATATTGCTATGCGATTCTCAGATGAGGTTAGTAGAGACCGATGCACTTGTGATAGGTACCGGCGCGGTATGAAGCATCACCGCAATCACAAGCACGGCCTAAAAACCGTATAGCTTCATTTAGGCAAGATTTCTAAAGCTTTAATCAAGGATATACATCTTCATAATGAGCTGCGACTTTGTCCAAGAACATTGTAGAGTGGGTGGAGAATAATAGAGACGAAATAATAAGTTTCCTTCAAGGTTTCCTACGTGTACCGAGTCCGAATCCTCCGGGTGATACTCGAGACGCTGCTGCCTATATCGGACGATTCCTAGAAGAGAGGAATATCAAATTCAAGGTAGTTGGACCCGACTCGGAGAAGCCGAACATCATTTCAAGCTTCACCGCACCACGTCCAGGTCGTAGCCTGATACTGAACGGCCATATTGACGTATTCCCCATCGGTGATGGAAAAAACTGGAGTCACGACCCCTGGGGAGGGGAACTCGTTGATGGCAGGATATATGGAAGAGGTGCCTGCGACATGAAAGCTGGTACATCAGCTTCAATCTGGACCTATATTTATCTCCACAGCATCCAAAAGGATCTGAAAGGTAAATTAACCCTAACGATAGTAAGCGATGAGGAGTCAGGCGGCCGGCTCGGCTCAGGTTGGATAGTAGACAATATTCCTGAAGCTATAGGAGACTGCTGTTTGAATGGTGAGCCCAGCAGTCCATACACTTTACGGTTCGGGGAGAAAGGTCCTCTGTGGCTTAAAGTATCAGTCAATACCTCTGGAGGACATGGAGCTTATCCTCATCTAAGTCCAAACGCGATTAAAATCGCTGCAAAACTTATCACCGACTTAGAAAACCTGACTACGGTCCCCATTAATTACCCTGAGAACCTCGCTAGAGCCATAAGGGAGGGACGAGATGCAGCTGAGATGGCCTTAGGTTACGGAGGGGCAGATGTTATGGAGAAACTGAGTGTTAACATAGGCACCATCTCCGGTGGATTGAAAATCAATATGATTCCGCAGGAATGCACTTTCGAAGTCGACCTACGTTTACCCCCAGGACTATCTAAGGAAAATGTTATGCCACATATCCTGAAAATTAGCTCAAAGTACCCAGAGGCGAATATAGAAGAGATCCGTTACGATGAACCTAATTGGAGCCCACCCGACGGGGAGATGGCTAGTATTCTAAGAAAAAATTCTCAGCGTTTCGGCATCGATCCAAAACCTATCGTGAGTCTCGGTGCATCTGACTTAAAGTTCTGGAGAATCAGAGGGATCCCAAGTTACTACTATGGTCCAACGAACCATGGAATGGGTACTATTGACGAATATGTAGAGTCAGAAGAACTTATTCACATCGTAAAAGTACATATTCTCTCAGCCTATGATTATCTTGAAGGTTAGCATACCTTTACATTTAGCTAGGTAGGCTTTTTTCTCCCTCTAATTTTCTCGAGAACAACCAAAATTAAGACACAAATAATTATACCGTATTTGAAATACGAAATGATAAATTTGCTTTGTGCGAAAAAACTCACTAACTGAATCCAAATCTCAGGGTAGCTACTTGGGTTAGTTAAAATCAGGATTGTCCAGATATTTTCAAGAGCATCGAATAGACCACCAATTATTGAAAATCCGATGCCTAACAAAGCTAGCTTTCTTGAGGATTTGTTCATAAGAATATTTCCTAAGAATCCTAGAAGGCCAAGGCTTAGCAGAACATTACCTAGTATGAAAAAATAATCCCAGTAAGTTTGGATTAAAACAACATCCAAAATGTTGATCCAAGCTGCAAGTATCTGGTCGCTACGCTGTTTAGTCCAAGCCCCTTGGAAATCAAATATCGAGTACCCGGTAGGCTCCATTTTGATAGCCGATTCTACGAAGACTGTTCCAACAACAAGAAGGAGAAGTAAGAGACCTGTAGCAAATATTACAGCGTGTATTCTTCTCGATATTTCGAAATAGCGGTGAACATCCATACTGGAAAATGCTATAAGAAAATATAAAAACCAAATGTTATGCAACCGAACCTCCTCTGTTTAAAACGTGGAGAATATCAACAATATATTGACAATCGTCATAACTTAGGGTGATTAATATGGGCTCAAGTAAAGAAGTTACATTATCCGAAGCTTCCGAATCCGACTCAGGAAGACTAGCTGAGATATCAAAAAAAGCATTTGACTCTGACGTTGATTTCGGAGCCCCGAACACAAATGGACCGCCAGGCTATGACTCAGACTTATTCTATTCCCAAATGCTTCGCTTCCTCAACTGTTTTCTCATATTAGTAGAAGATGAGTTGATTGGAGGCATTATGGTTAAAGTAGGAGGCAAACTCGGGGTAGTAGAGCGCATCTTCATTGATCCATCTTATCAAAGAAAGGGAAATGGAACACGTACGATGAAACTTATCATGGACAAGTACCCTGAAGCTGTTCTCTGGACTTTAGGCACACCCGAGTGGAATACCCGAACGAAGCTTTTCTATGAAAAGCTCGGATTCAATCAAGTAGGCTGGGACCACTCCGATCCCGGATTCAGAGGGCGATGGTATGAGAAAAGGATCGGTGAAGGCAGTGTGATGATCCCAATTTCATCTCTCAAAGAGGGTATGAATAATGTAAATGTGGAAGGAAAAATAGTTGAGAAATCATTTGCTCGTATGGTTAAGGCTAAGAGATCCAGAGAATCGCTGATGGTATCTAACGCCGCGTTAGAGGATGAGACAGGTAGAGTAGTTATGACCTTGTGGGATAAGCAGATAACACTCGTAAAGGTAGCCAGTAGGATTAGGGTTGAAAACGGTTACACGACTTCCTATAGTGGTGTCACGCAGCTAAATGTAGGTTACGGGAAATTAATTATGCTCATTTGACATCCATCAATAAAATACGCAAATCGATTATAGTACGAATATTTATGATCTAAAGCAGGACTAGAAAATTGGTGAAGGATCTAACCTCGTTACAGAAGCACCGAATGGACCTAGTTTTATCACTGGAAGAATCTTTACATCAACAGCTCAATGAATCAAAAGAGGGAAGCATACCCCTTCGATTCAACCAGATCTACCTTAGAGCAAGCGTAATCGCTGAACAATATTACTGCGAGAAAAAAACAGAAATGACGCAAATACATGGCCGAGTCGAAACGGAGACTAAGAAGCAAGGGAGCGAGGGGCATGAGTCACTGTTATGGAATACAGTAGAAGCTGAGAGAGAAGAGATCCTTAGTAAGATATTTTCTGAGGAATCTATAACCGTTCACGAGATGCCACTGCTTGCTAAATATCGCGATGTGATCCTAGCAGGACAACCTGATGCCGTCATGTTTAAAGAGGGAAACCCGGTTGCCTTATTTGAGTACAAATTCAGCAAATCACCTTTACCTTACAGGAGTTATCATGTGCAGGCGAGGGTTTATGGAAGGATCCTTGAAGGTATGGGTTTTGACACCACCGACTTATTCTACATTATAGCTATGGTCCCGAAAGAGAGTCGAAGCGACACTGAGATTTTTAGAAGGGTCATTTGGGCTGTGAAGGAAAATGGCGCATTTGAAGTATCCTTGAAAGTAAAAGATGCCCACATATACCTTTACGAATACAATAAGGGTGATGCAGAGAAGGATATCGACTGGGCGTTAGAATACTGGAAATGTTCAAGAGAAGCATACCCTGCAGATAACCCGAACAAATGCAGAAGCTGTGAATACAAAGAAAAGTGCCTTATGTAAAAAGGCGAGTGTTATGGGAAAAACCAAGGTGAGTGTGTACCTCAGAATTGACGGTTTTTAGCATATAGGGCAGAATGTAGTATGGAGTTAATACCCATTCCTACAAGATTCTTAATCGGGTGAGGAGTAACCTGATATGTCTGGTGGAGTCGTCTGTCATATTCCAGGATTTTCTCATAAACCTCTCCACGTAAATCACCTAGTATGCTGTTCCCATCTTTCTCAATCTCCGCGTCTAATGTCCTTAAAATGCCTCCCAGAGGAAACATCACGTACAGGTCCTCACGACCTTCTATCCCAATCTTTTCAGCAATGGTTGCTTTTCTTGAATGGACTTTAGCGTCGAATACAAAAGGAGGGTTGCTTACATTGGTGTATTTGTTAATAATGGAATCTAGCTCCTCCTCCATCATGTGTTTGAAGGGTGAATTCTCTTTGAGGTTAGGTAACAAGCGCTTCCAGATATCACAAAGGAAACGGTCAGTCTCTGTCGCTCGCTCATGAGCATACCTCAAGGAATCACCGAGAGCCCAATTCGTTGGTGTATCATCCCACATACGCGGGTCATACCAGATACAGCATTCAGGGATCATCATGAAAAGATTCGGGTTCAGGATCTGCCCGTACTCATATATATAACAGCCCTGAATCGGCTCAATATTCTTATTTCCAGACGCCCAGTAGCGAATATATCCTCTTGCAGGTGTTAAATAATCCGCCTTCATCACCCCTGGAGCTATTGTCGTGCCCGGCCTTTTTCTAGGGAAGATACTGAATTTTTTCGCTGACTCCCAAAGTGACGCATAGAGCTCTGGACAGGCGTGTGGAACCTCATAGGTAACTCCCCCCCACTTCATCATGTGTAGACTACTTACGAAGTGAAGCTCGTGGCTATCCATTATTTTCATTAATGCCTTCGTCTCAGGTACTGGATTGTCCAGGTTAAGAGGCCCAAAACGTATAGGAAAGCAGCTCTCAGGGGTTATTGAGTTAGGTGTTCGGTAGTAGTTGATTGTAAAATTTAATGGAGTGTTCTCACCGTTATGGAAACCTTCGTTTAATTCTGCGCCATCAGGGTCGCTGCACGGAATCAGAAACCAGGTGTAATCAAGATTCTCTCTGACTTTATCGTTCTGTGCAAGTGCCTCAGCTAAGTATACTAGAAGGTTACCACCGTATGGTTCTTCACAGTTAGGAAATCCATGAATTAGAGCGTTGAATTTGCCGTTTCCCAGTTTTAAGCAGTTGATAGCCTTCCCTTGAGCTGATTTACCCAACCTTAAAAGAGAAATTTCTCTAGGGTAATCATCAGCAAGTTCTACACTTCTTTGGTCTAGTTCATCTACTGTATAATACTTTTTCCAATCTGGAATATTTTCTACGAGTTCAGTAAATTCAAGCATGGTATGTATATGCTTACTTGTTTTAAAATTACTTTCCCATGTATTATTCATTAACCGCTTACCCTAGGTTTCTTATGTCGCTCAAACCCCTTCTCTCATAGAGTTGCATATGTTCGGACCAGGTTACGGTGATCTTCCTTCAACTAAAAAATGGAAGAGTAGGATGCTTAGCAGCACAGATCCTTCTGGAGGCAATCATGATTTTATCTCTGTGGCGCCGGGAGAATCGGTGAAACTAGGAAAAATCGACGGAGGTGGCTGGATCTCAAGAATGTGGTTTACGTTAATGTGCCCAGACCCAGATGTATATAGAAAATTAATATTCAAATTTTATTGGGATGACGAAGAGAACCCAAGCGTCGAAGCGCCTTATGGTGACTACTTTGGTATGGGCTTCAGCGAATATTCACAGCATGTTAGCGCAATTCAGGGAGTAACGAGTGGTGGATGGTGGAGCTATTGGCCCATGCCGTTTAGTGAAGGCGCTAAACTAGAGGCAAAGAACATAGGCGATATCCCCATTTCACACCTCTACTTTGGGATCCAGTACCACGAACAAAAAGTCGTAAAAGACATGCCAAGATTCCATGCGAAGTGGAGGAGAGAAAACCCTACCAGCATAGGCAAGAATTATACCATTCTGGAGGCGAAAGGCAAAGGTCACTTCACGGGATGTGTACTGAACATGCAGAGCTACGATAAAGGTAGTCGCAACATGCTTGAAGGAGATGAAGCAATATGGGTCGATGGCGACACAGAGCCAAGCATATTAGGAACGGGAACCGAAGATTACTTTCAGGGAGGATGGTACTGGCAGAATGGGCCATTCTCAGCCCCATATCACGGTCTAAGCTTTGCCGACCAACTCCTTTGCAGGTTCACAGCCTACAGGCTTCACATCCCTGATCCTATTCCCTTTGAGAAAAAGATCAGAGTAACCATTGAGCATTGTAACCGTAACATGCTTTCCGAGGATTACAGCAGCACTGCATACTGGTATCAACAAGAGCCTCATGATTCTGAGTTCGGAGGTATTCCAAACGTCGATTACGTCAAACCACTAGGCACAAAAATTGAAGCCTACCTAATGAGTGAATATGTCCAAGATCTCCCACAGAACGTGGAACGACGCAAAATCCTATCTGAAGCCGCGCAACTAAGGATTCAGCTTATGGAATCGAAGAAAAAAGGCTTCATACCAAAAGAGCTGAATGGATTAAAGGATGAGGATTTCCTGAAAGCTAGCTATGACGAATTATTTAAAATAGTGGAGTCAGTGAGAAAGAAAAAAGAAAACTAGCCTCATTAAGCGTTAAACACTGGGACTCTTAACTGGATGATTACCCTCAGGGATCCGGAAATATATCGCAGGCATCCGGATAAAGCCATCAATAAAAGCCATAACAACAAAAGGAGCTATTGGACTAACATTATCCCACAGATATCCACCAAGGATACTGGCTGGAACAGCGAGAAGGTTAAAACTGCCAACACTGAGAGCAGTCATTCGTGAACGCTGATCATGGTGAACAAGCTCAACTTCCTCAGCCTGCCAAGCTACACCGGTTGCATCACTGGTCCCCATTATGAGCCACGCTAAGATCAGTAGCCAGTCAGCGTTCGAGAACAACATCAACCCAGTTGCAGCGTACATTAGGACTCTACCACCGATTATCATCTTCTTCCGACCGATAGTATCAGTAAGCCTACCGACAATAGGAGAGAACACAACGTTGGTGAGACCTCTTGTTGAGACCATATACGCGAGTATCATAGCGGAAGCACCCTTGAATTCTGCTGCATATAGCATCCAGAAAGGACCCGCCATACCAATACTAACAGAACCTAGACTCTTGATAATAGCCCAATTACGTGCTCCACGTATCGAAAGCACCTCTTTATAATCCTCAACCATCTGTTTTAGGGAAAGTTTGCTACTGTCTTTCACTCTTTGCTCAGGTTCAAGGTACCTCCAAACGATTAGTACAACTATAATGAGCAGAACTGACTGGATAATGTATAGAGGACGTATACCCTGGACACTAAGACCTCCAAAATAGCTAACGATAACACCGCCAAGAATCCCTGCAAAGAGACTAGGTGCAGTTGCAAAGACGTTTACAAGGCCATAGACCGTCCCACGCCTCTCGTCTCTGACACTATTAGCATAGATAGCGGTAAA
>JBFYNP010000051.1:0-16230 GCA_041304325.1 Candidatus Bathyarchaeota archaeon | reverse complement strand
ACTGGATAATCCAATAATCTCCGAGACTTCTACCGAAGTTGCCCATGATGTTTAAGGTATATGTTCGGGTTTCTACCCGGATATTCATTCGTCCAGTTCCATCTGTTTTCATGCCTAGAGGATTAGTTACTCCCCGATCGAGGATCCCGGAGTAAACTTCCAATACGGGATTACCGCTTGCCTCAAATTCAGCGATAAGTCTGGCTTGTTCTTCATCCATACGTTGGAGCGCGGCTAAATCGAGGTTATAGAGATCTAGATAGGCGACATTCTTCCACTCAGTTGCATTGATAGCTCTGATAGGGATTCTGCCCAAGCTACTCATTACCTCGAACTCAACCTCAACTGCGGTAGCTGCTACTCCAGGCATTTTACTGATCTTTTTGGATAGTTCTTTCGCTTCGTTTTGGTTGTAGAGAACAATCGAGAAGTCGCTGCCGTTCTGAGACTCTATTACTCGTGAGGTGAACTCCATTGTGCTTGATGAGTTTCCTATAACCTGGAAGCTGTATGAGATGATAAGCGTCGCCATAAATGTGTAAGCCATGGTTCTCTTCATATTCCGGCGACTGCTCAAAGCTGTAAAATAGCTGGCGTCTCCAACGAAACGGCTAGCAATAGCTCCGAGAAGCTTGGGAAACCATGGTGCATATAGAAGGAAAAGTTTGGTGACACCATAGAAGATAAGGATGGACCAAATGAACCCAAGGATATAATCCAGTCCATACCAAGTGTTGAACAGGATGGTGCTGATGAAATCTCCTGATGTAGGACGTAATGTCTCTAAGTTGATCTGAAGCAGAAGCATTGCGAGCTTATAGGCTCCAAAGAATAATGCGATCACAGGTTCATGCCATGTACCGAGATCCTCGTCTTCAGCACGGTACTCGCTTAAAGCATCTACAATTTCCAGGTTTATAGCTTTGCTGGCAGGCCGGTAAACGGCGAGTACTGACAGGAGTAGACTGAATACAAGCGCGGTGCCAAGGTTTCCTGGTGATAATACCCCAATAACCTGTCCAAATTCGAGTCCCGGAATCACGAAGGGAAGAATAAAAGCTCCGGCTAACACCCCAGCAAGCCCTGCAAAAATCCCTACAAGAAATGCCTCAAAAAGCAATATGAAGAGAACTTGTCTATGCGTCATTCCTCTGGTGAAAAGTAAGCCAATTTCTCTACGTCTTATGTTTAGACTCATGTCGCTTATTGTTAGTCCTAAAAACCAAGCTGTGAAGAATACAGGAATCATGACTAACATTGTGGTAACTTTTAGAGAGCTACTGCTTGAGTAGATCGTGTTGAGGACATCACTGAGATAATTTCTCGGTACATAGTAGTAGGGAGCACCAACTCCGTTGAGCTGCTCAACAACCCTCTTGGCTCTCAACTGGCTCTCGGGGATATCCCAACTGTTAACGATCTTGCTACGATCGAGACGAAATAAAGCAATGCATAACGGATCCTTTACCGGCAACCTCGTTTCAGTACGCATTAACCCTTCAAGCATCGTTCTCATGGTTTGTTCACTCACGAGAACTACGTTGATAGCTGGCCTCCCGCCAACTGTATCGCGTCCACTGATAACTACTGATAGGTATCTGTTATACTCGTTAACTGCTAAGGTGAATGTTTGGTCATCTAAAGCGATTGTTGGCCCCATTGTAAAGTTGTATGTTCGTTTCTCAAAACCGGCTAACCCTCCGAAGGCGTTGTAGGTCTCGAAAGTTACTGATGCTTTTTCTCCGGTAGGTATGCTTGTTGCGTTAATGCATGAAGCGTCAGGGTAAAGCTTACCATACTCCATCTTAGTTACTGCATTGATTCCTTCATAAAGTTCTGAGTTGTCCGGGATAGCAACAAGGATGCCTTGTAACTGTTTATCTTTGCTTCCATCGCCGAACCAGACTTTAGGCATCATAACAAAGTGATCAACATGCGCTACGCCTTCCTGGTTAGCAAAGATCGTTTCAGCATCCCAGATCTTGGTTTTTGTCACATTCTTCATGTACTCGCTCGCTACGAGGAGGGCATCGTACTTTACCTTGCCGAATAGGTTTGTTGAAAGGCTGACAGAGATTGCGTCTGAGCCTTGAATGATTCCTGAGAAAAGTGTTGACGCGAGGGCGACACTAAGGAAGAGAGCGAGGAATAATCCCTTTCCACGTGTGATCCTCTTCGAAGCGTAGCTGAACATCGCAAACATTCCTTTGAATGCGTCCCTAAAAGTGCTTCTATGTCTTTGGGGCTGTAAGATACCTTTAAATCGAAGACTAGTGGGTTTTTTGGGGTTTTAGACTAAGGTTTATAACCATTCAGCTTGCATGCAAAGCAGTGAATTTCCGTGTCGCAGCAGAACCCAACTGATCTGAATACGATTCTTCAGACTCTGTTTAGCTTTGCCTTTATTATCTATTTGTTTTATGCCCAAAAGATTCAGGCTCTTCAAATGCTTCGGCAGGTTGAGGTCACCGTTCGTAAGGTTAAGGTAATTAAGGATGAAGCTAAGAATGAGACAATTAAAACTATCAATGAGATAGGTAAGCCAACAACTGATATTTCTGTACGTGTTGAGCGAATAATGGACTCGTTCAATATTCCTTTAGAGTCTTTGGATCCAGCCGGGATCGTTGATAAGATGGATCATTATCAGAAGACTAACAAACATATGTATGATACTGAAGTTAAGGCGCTTGCTCCTAGTGCTACCTTAGCTGAGAGAAACAACATTGAAAACCTTATTGAGGTGAGTCAGGCACTCAATATGTTCTATAAAATTCTTCGTCATTATTACCTTCTGGGGAAGAAGACGATGAATATTTATGTCATTATGCAGGTTCAGATGATTCTTCCTCAGGTGATTCAGCTCGTAGAAGCATACAGTGCAGGTATTCAGGCGTTTAAAGACGGAATTCCAATCGGTGATAGTGTTGGACCTATAGTTGCAGCGAAATTGATGAAGGGATATGAAGCTAAGTTAACGGCGGAGGAGTGGGTTCAAGCTGAGGTCCCGTACGAGGGGAGAACTCTTCTAGTGATGAAGGCCGAAGGCCCTGGTGGGTCTGTTGGGAACCCTGATGAAGGGCTCATTAAGGCAATCGAGGAGAGGCAAGGTGCAGTTAAAATGATCATCACCATAGATGCCGCTGGCAAGCTTGAAGGTGAGCCCGTCGGAGCGGTTAGAGAAGGTGTCGGTGCTGCTATTGGAGGCAGCGGGAAGGAGAAGTATAAGATGGAGGAGATCTCGGTCAAGTATAAGATCCCGATGCATGCAGTCGCTATTATGCAGGGTATGGAGCACGTCGTTGCCCCACTTGTTGAACCTCTCTTCGACGCCACAGATAAGGCGGTAGAGTCTGTAAAGATGATCGTTCTGAACTACTCTGAGCCTGGTGACACCGTGGTTGTGATGGGAATCGGTAATACAATTGGAGTTGGTCAGTGATGAGTGGAAGCGGAAATACAGATAGCAGCGCTCCGATCAGCATCACTGCAGGGTGGATTTCATACGCCGCTATCGCTGTAGTTGGAGTTCTCTCTCTTTTCAGTCTCTATATGGGTTTCCAGAATTGGTCGGATGACCAGCAGATTGCGATGATGTACATGTTCATTGGTTCCTTAGGGTTCGCCTCTATCGGGTATATGTTATTCAGGAGTAAAGCAGTGTCGACTCAAGCGAAGAAAGAACTTGATATCCCCAAAGTAGAGGTAGTCACTACTCTAGAGTGCCCGAAGTGTAATCTCAAGCGAGTCCGGGACTTTAAGCGCGGCGACTACGTCTTCAAGAGCGACGAGCCGTGCACTAGATGCGATGGGTTGATGGTCATCAATCGTATCCACAGGAAAAAGACTGAGAAAGATATAGCTAAGGAGAAGAAAGTGACCGAAGAGACTGGCGACGTTTAATCGTTTTTCTTATTTAGTTGTAACTAGTCCACCCTCATTCGTTACAATTATAGTATGCTCGGCTTGAGCTACAGTTCCTCCGGTCTTTTCAATAAGTTGGGGGTAACCCTCAATGCAGAGGTTTTTCAACAACTCCTGGAAACCCCGTTGCCCCTCTATGCCGGGAAATCTTGTAAGAAGCCAACGACTAGCGAAGGGAAGTGTTTGATATTCCTCTTGAATTACCTTGAGCATCTCTTTCGCAGTGGAGTTTGTAACGTTTCTTTTTCTCTTAAAGTGGTAGATGTTGCTGGGTGGCCCATCACGTACCTCTCCAGCTGCGTTTGGTAGAACCGTAAAAGGTTCAATTGCGTAAACCTCTCCCTTCTCAAGTTTTTGTAAGTTAAATCCACCGATGTTGGGGATGCTGCGTCCGGCGTGTACTATGTATCTTTCGAGTTTGTGTCCAGTTAGGTTCCTGATGGGTTTCATGCCGCGATTTTTAATGATATGTTCTATTGTTGCTCCGATATCAGATGCGCGTACACCAGGTTTCGCTGCTCTGCATGCAACTTCGAGGGCATCCTCAGCTGCTTTAACCAGTGGGAGAAGATTCGGATCCAAGCATATTGTCACGGCAGTATCAGCGATGAAACCGTCCACATGAACTCCGATGTCAACTTTTACTAACTGACCGTTTTGAATGATAGATTGATCACCGATGGGGGATGCATAATGGGCGGCTATCTTGTCAACGTCAACGTTGCAGGGGAATGCAGGAGCTGCTCCCTGCTGACGGATCATAGACTCAACTCGTTCACATATGTCGATAATCTTGACTCCGGGCTTGACTTCTGCCCTTATTGTTTCTCTGATGTTAGCGGCGATCTTTCCTGCCCTGATATACTCATCGGTTGAAGCCAAACCGGGTTACCGATTTAACGTTGAGCTTTGAGTGAAAAAGGTTGCCCCAAAAAAGGGATTATTTGGTAATTAGGATGGGTTTTGTACAGCTTTCTACAACTCGGCGGCTGGTAGAACCTAGAATCCATCCGCTGATCCCGCCTAGACCTCTACTACCCATCACAATTAAATCGACTTCCTGTTTCTCAGCTTCTTCCACTATCGCAACGCTTGGTCTTGCCTCATATATGATTGGGGTTATTGATAGGTCAGGGAAGTTCTTTTTGGCGTCACTTGCAGCCTCGTTTAAGGCTTTAGTGTATGTATCTTTCATGCGATCTTGGTATTCACCGAAGTCTTGAGCGGAGGCGCTTGGGGCAGAACCGAAGCCCTCATCAGGGAATATAGGTAATGTAATTTTAGGTACGACGGTGAGGATGATTAGTTGCCCTTTAGCATCATTAGCCATATCTGCCGCGTAGCCTAATGCTCGTTTTGAGGCTTCTGAGCCATCAAATGCTACTAATATTTTTTTGAACTTCATATCATTTCTAGTAAATCATTCACTATTGATGTTAATAAATCAAGCTCGTGGTTTTTATGAAATTATGGGTTATTTGAATAACTTAAAAATAGAGGTTTTTTGGGTTCAACGAGGTCTATTTAAATTAAAATTAACTTTATTATTAATAGTGGGCTAGGGGTTATTCATCCCGGACTACAAGAGCAAATCTAGGGTAATCGTATCTTCGGACTTTTGTTCCATTTGCGACTCCACTCTTATATGCACCTGCTACACCGTTTTTTATTGATTTAACGGCTTTGAGGACATCCTCCAGCACCTTTTTCTCAACTTTTGCCTCATTGTGGGCTGGCATCGTCCAAATGTATGGTAGTGCAACCATTTTTTGGAAGCTGGATATGAATTCATCTATGCTTGAGTCTTTGGCGTAAATATAGATGGGGGCTGTGTAGAAGATGTCTCCTGTGAAGAGGAGTTTCTCTTTTTGTTCAAGGATGCAGACGGAGTCAGGGGTATGTCCCGGAGTATGAGTGATCTCAAGGAATTTGCCTCCAAGGTCTATTACGTCGCCTTCACTCATCCATTGAGTTACTTTGAAGGGTTTGCTTGAGTAGGTTGCCGGGTTGAATCCGCGGGGAAGGGGTTTCCAGACCATCCCTTCGCCGAGGAAGTTGCCCATCTCTTCGTGGGTTCGTCCTCTGAGACGTGCTCGAGAGAAGGGGTTATCATACAGGGCTACCTCGTCGAATTGCCAGTTACCACCTGTATGGTCAGCGTGGGCATGGGTGTTCACAACTATTGTTGGAAGATCGGTGAGTTCCTCAACTAAAGCCTTGATATCTCCGATCCCGTTTCCGGTGTCTATGAGTGCCGCTTTATCTTCACCGAGAACTAGGTAGCTGATGACCTCTTCAAATTGACCTGACTCGTATAGAGCGTAGCATTCAGGTGTGACCTCGTAGACATCGAACCAGAGTTGTTCGGTCTCTACCTGTTGAAAACGTTTCCAGGATGAGCGAGGTAGACTCTCCCACCACTTCTTTGGAACAATGAGGCCTGCATCTGTATCCTTTGAGTATGCCATAGCGCCTTAACGGTATGTTCGAGAATATCTATTTTCCCTTTTATGAGCGACTATTTAGTACATAAAATCAAAATGTTTCTTTATCTAAGCTATTATTGAAATGAGGTTTTTGTTAATTTGCCCGAGCGACGATGCTGAATCTCCCGAAATTATATTTGCGGATTGGTATCCCCATATCATTGCCTTCCACATATTTGCCCTTTCCTTCGGCGATACTTTCTACGGCGTTTAGAACATCTTTTAAGAGTTCTTTTTCAACATATGGCTCGTTGTGGCTTGGCATAAGTCGGTCAAATGCTTCGTAATAGTTTAGCATCTTTCTGTAGCTCTGTATGAATGTTGGAATGTCTCCTCCATTGAGATATGTATAGATGCCTCCAGTGTAGAACATGTCGCCGGTGAATAGTAGACGGTGCTTTCTATCGAGTAAGCAGCAGGAGTCAGGTGTGTGGCCTGGGGTGTGGATGACTTCGAGGGTTCTCCCGCCTAGCTCGATTATCTCGCCATCTTGATAAAAGTGGGTTACTTTGAAAGGTTTTACCACATATTTTTTGGGGTCAAATTCCTTCGGTAGGGGTTTCCAGACCATTCCCTTAGCTACGAGATGAGCCATCTCGCTGTTCGGTAATCCTTTCTGTGCTTCGACACTCCATGGATGATCGAACATCCAAATATCCTTGAACCGATGGTTATCGGCGATGTGGTCATTGTGAGCATGGGTGTTAACGACTGTAACTGGGAGATCGGTGATCTCGTCAACAACTTTGAATATATCGCTAATCCCGCATCCGGTATCTACGAGGGCGGCTTTTTTACTGCCGATTACGAGTGTACATAGAGCTTCTTCGTATTGGCCAGGCTCGTATATAGCGTATGTATCTCGAGTAACGAGGTATACTTCGAACCACTCATCTGATGTTGGTATTCGGATTAGGTTTTTGTATGCGGGGCGGGGAAGCTTACTCCACCACTTTTCAGCGACAAGTATACTGCGATCCTCTGGGGGGGATGACATGTGGGAGGAGAATGGTATCTGGAATATTACAATTTCGCGTGATGAAGCTCTTAGGTGAATGTGGTCGCGGTAATTGAGTTGATTACATTATAAGCTGAGAGTGAGTGTCTCGATGTTGTAAAAAATATTCTGGAGAAGCAGATCTGGATTCTATGGTTTTATTTGATCTACGGCGCAGACGATTGCGAAGCGTTCGTATTGGTAACGTCTGATGGCTCGGCCGTTGTCGACGCCTTCCTTGAAGCTCTTTTCTTTTCCTGCTTTGATGGATTTCGCTTTCTCGAGAACGGTTTGAAGTATCTCTTTTCCTACGAGAGGCTCGTTGTGGCTTGGCATCAGGTAGTCGTAGTGGGGGAATAGTTTTATCATCTTTTCATAACTTGCGATAAACTGGTTCAGGTCTCCTCCTTCAAGGTATGTATAGATGCCTCCGGTGTAGAATATGTCGCCAACCCATAGCATTCGCGCCTTTTTATCTAGTAGGCACAGGCTATCGTTGCTGTGTCCGGGTGTGTATATAACATCTAGCTGACGCTCCCCTAGGTCGACTATATCGCCTTCATGAAGCCATTTGGTGATCTTCCATGGTGGAGAGGTATAGTTCTTCGGGTTGAACCCTGCGGGGAGAGGTTTCCAGTACATTCCTTCGCCTACCATGCCCTCCATCTTTTCTTGGGGATACCCATTTTTGCTTGCTGTATGTGCCATCGGGCCGTCGTAGCTCCATATTTCTTTGAACATGTAGTTCTGTGCAACGTGGTCGGTGTGGTTATGAGTGTTTAATACGAATACGGGGAGTTTGGTTAGCTCTTCAACGCATTTTTTGATATTAGCTATCCCGTCTCCGGTGTCGACTAGGGTTGCCTTATTCTTTCCCAGTATCAGGTAGCTTATCGTTTCTTCGAATTGGTAAGGCTCGTAGATGGCGTAGATATTGGGGTTGATTGCGTAGACTTCGAACCAAGGTTGACTTGTTTCGACTTTTTTAAGGCTCGCGTATATCTTGCGGGGTAGGCTCTCCCACCATTTTTTCGGGACTATGAGGTTCTCGCTTTTTGCGGGCATAAAGCTAAGGTGAGCTTGCAGAGTTAAAGGATTATCGCGTAGCCTGGAACATGTTACCTTTGAAAAGTCGCGGGTGTGCAAATAATTTGAAGGGAGTGGAATTGTCTGTGTTTAAAGGGGTTAGATGTTGATTTAAGCTTCAGTTGTTATGATTATATGATTGTGAATAGGTATAATATTAAATCCCTGAAGCCTCACTTCTTCAGAAATGGAGACCGATGTTCTCGTCGTGGGTGCAGGAGTACTCGGCCTTTCTTCGGCTTACTATCTAAAGAGACGTGATCCGACAAGGAAGATCGTTGTCATCGAACGCTTAGGCGGCCCAGGGCAGGGTAACACCGCTAAAAGCGAGGGAGCGTACCGTAACCTCTTCACAGGAGAAGCGAACTTTCTTCTCGCAGACACTAGTATAGATTGGTTTCATCATATGGAAGCGAAGATGAGGTATGATCTCGGTCTCAGTCAGCAGGGGTATCTTTGGCTCTTTAGTGAAGAGCAGTATAATTCAAACAGAGAGCCATTTCATTTACTTGAGAAAAGAGGTGCTGAGACCCGGATCTATAGTGGTGAAGAGATTCACTCGATGATCCCTGATCTTGTTGTAAATCATGATGAGAATGAAGAGACAGAGATTCTTGGTTTAGAGAACATAGATATTGGGGTATTTGGTGTAAAGTGTGGAAGTATAAACGCTGATGCGCTCGTTCGAGCATATGAAACGGAGTTTCTAAAGCTTGGAGGAGAAATTCATTATAACACGGAAGCAAAAAGTTTGCTTCATGATCCTGTAGAGCCTCTTGGTATTCCAGGGGAGCCTTTCGTTTGGCAGGAGAGCCGTATCGCTGGAGCTGATACAGTTAAGGGTAAGATACTTGCTGAGACCACGGTCATAGCATGTGGTACTTGGGCAGCTCAAATATTAGATCCGGTTGGCTTCGACTGCTTCATGCGGCCCAAGAAGAGGCAGCTTTTCGCTTTCAAGGACCCAAAGCTCGCTGGATTGATGAATGTTCAGGGGATAAATGACTCAGGGGTTCTGCCACTAACGATTCTGCCGAAGGCCGGAATCTATCTCAAGGGAGAGCTCTCAGAGGGATCCGTATGGCTTGGCTGTGCTGATGATCTTGGTAGAAAGTTCCAGGTAGAGGAGGATCCTCAGCCGGAGTTGAACTACTATAAGGACAACATCTACCATGCCCTGGTACAGTATCTTCCATGCTTCGATTCTCTGCATCCTTCGAACATGTGGGCGGGGCAGTATGATATCAACAGTTTTGATAAGACTCCGGTTGTAGAGGCAGGCCCTGGTTTCATTTATGTTGGTGCTTCAAGTGGTAGTGGGATCATGAAAGCTGATGCACTTGGACGCATAGTTGACGCGGCTTACGAGGAGGAGGTTTACGCTAATCTCTTCGGGGATAGGATGTTCCGAGTCAGCGATATAGGTATCAGTCACCGGAACATTGAGAAAGAAAGCTTAGTTATTTAGCTGAATCTAAACTGGTTTTCTTCTTATCTTTCCTTAAAAGAGCCCAACCAAACAATGTTGCGGTAGCCAGTATAGCAACGTGAAGTGTAACAGCGGTTGAAATACCGTAGACTGCATAAGCCCAGCCTATTGCGGGGCTTGCCAGGATGCCTCCAATGTTCTCTGCTTCCGAGTATAGTCCCATCGCGAGACCAGTCATTCCCGCAGGGATTACGGAGATTAACAGCATCATGAGGCTTACGTCTGCCCCTGCTTGGAGTGCCCCTTGAAGAAGACCTACCGCATAAACAGGTATGACTCCGTCGACGTTGATTAGGGCAACATAGCTGAGGGTGAGAAGACCAGAGCAGATTAGGAAAACCTTCCGGCTTCCGAACCTATCGTTGATCTCTCCTAGAAAAGCCTGGCTTACAGCGGTCGCGATGCTGACGATGCTAAGATAGGCACCGATCTGTGACTCGGATGCCCTGATTCTGGGGCTTTCGTTGAGGATTATGGGTAGGAAATTGCTTCGGAACGTGAAGTTGATGAAGTAGATTCCACGGATTGTGAAGACGCTGAGAATGTTTGGTTCGAGGAAGCTTCGCCACCCAGCGGTGATGCTTCCCTCAGATTTCTTTACGCTGTTCGCCTCTTTTAGTGACCAGACCAACGCGATGGATATTGCCCCCATTGCTGCGGCGATGTAGAAGGGTAATGTGTATCCCATTCTCTCTGTGATTACTCCGCCTATGAATGGGGCAGCGATTCCGGCGATGCTCACACCAGACATTAATCTTCCGTAGATCTTTCCTCTTTCCTTGACGGGGAGAAGTTCAGCTGTTAAGGATTTGACGCTGATGCTGTAGCAGCTCATCACTGAGCTCATTCCGAAGCTGAGAAGTATGAAGTGGGTTAGGGTGGAGGCGTATGGGTAGAGGAGGTAGATTAGGGAGGAGCCGATGAAGGCGACTGTGATGAGGTAGCGTTTCTGATATCTATCAGCTATGAGTCCCATTATTGGCTCGAATATGAGCCATCCAAGCATTCCTACGGTTGCGAGGACCCCCACCTCAGTTATACTGAGGCCTTGTCGACGAACGAGAAGGCTCATGATGGGGGAGACGATTCCTCCACGGAACATGCTCGCCATCTGTACTCCCATTAGGAGTAGAAGTGATCTGTTTCCGCGGAGTTCCATATGGTATGAGCCTTCGGGTTAGTGATATGAATTTAACTTTTTGAGGTGAGTTTATGCTAGTGTTGACTTTCTATTGGATCCAGATTTGAGATAGTTATTGTGAAGAACCACATTATTTTATTGGAGTTGTATCAAAAATGTCGGAGGTTCTTTGTCTTCGACTCGTTCGCGAATGCTTAGTTAATAAGATTCATGTTCCATGTGAACACATCTTTCTCCCAGTCATAGCTCCCACATTGGAGGCTTTGGATCCTATCATCAACCTCAAAGTATGCAGAGATGTTATAGTCAGCACCTAACCTTGAGCTATAGTCACCCATAGTACATCTTCCTGAAGCTCCTGTATAGTTAGCTGCCACACTTGGGAAGACTTTGAAGATGTTGAGGGGATCTGTGGAATTCGCCTCAATCGCGGATAGTGATAGAACCCAAAACCCATCATACGCTACAGCGATGTAATATCCCATATCAGTACTCAGCTTCATTGTGTCTCTCCAAAGCTCATTTATTCGATTATACGTAGGATTTATTAGAGGTGTCTGTTCCACGGTGAAGAGCTTGAGTTTTGATGCAGTGCTGCCTACATTACTTTTAGGGATCGCTTGTATGCGCAGCCCTTCTTCGTACGTGTACCAAATAACTGAAGAGAGATTGGGTTGAGAGGCGACTGAGATCAGAAACGGGTCTTCAGAGGGTGATTTGTCATAGACCATTGGGTCTACTCTGAACCAGAGTACCGCGGTGTGTTCGACCCCGTACTTGGTGATCATCTCCCTAACAGCTTCATCCGCTTCTTTCATGAATTTGTCTAAAGGAGATCTAATTGAGTAGGGCATAGTAATGTTGTAATCGAAGTGAGGGGTACCTGTCTTTCCACGGATCATGGAGACGAGATTCTCGGAGCTCTCATATGAGCATAAAAGTATGTATGCCCTTACACCGCGGTCCCACATGGCCTTGAGAGTCGTTTCGATTGGCTCGAATTCTAGAACGCAAAGGTGGTACATTGTTGTATTGCGAAGTGCGTAGACGGAGGAGGAGGCGCTGGGAGTGAGTAGAACCATTGTTTTGTTGTATCCGTATGCTCTAGCCCCGCTGCAGAGGTGGGAGGACCACGGGTATCCGAGAATCATATTCACACCTGCGGTGCGGTAGTCTTTAGTTTGAGTTAGGATTTCGGGGGTTAATACTGGGGGGCTGAGGTTGAAGTTGAAGCGGTAGTGGAGACCCTTTGTGTTGCAGTAGGAGTTGATATCATCTTGAGCAATTGTAGATATGAAGTGATACGAGGAAAAAGATGCTTCGTTCCCGGGAATTACTCCTATCGTGATGTTTTTGATAAGAGGCTTGACATCTTTTTGCTTATGATCTGTCCTCATCCAAGCTGTTATGGTGATACCGGTAATCATGAGCAGGACAATAACCATGAATAACGTAAGATTTCTGCTCATGTGATACCCCTATCGAATCTTAAGTCCAAGAGTTGTTAAGTTTTTTTATATAAAATATTTTACAAAGTATTTTTTTATGGGTTTGTAGATATTAATTTAGACTTAGAGCTAAACTTTACGGTTTTTAACGCCTCTGATTACGCCTTCGAAGAGTTTTAGTGTTGACTTTAATCCAACTTTCTCTGTATCTCTAGCGGCAGGGTAGCTGGCGACGCCGAATGCAACGGTTTTGGGGTGACGGAACATGACTTCAAGAGATGCAGATAGTTCCTTCGCTGTTGGACCGTTTGCTACAGGTAGTCCAGCACCAGGTATGTCTGCAGGATCCAGTACATCCAGGTCTATGTGAACGTAGATTAGGTCAGTGAGGGATGCGAGACGCTCAATCTGCTTCGATACTTGTGGGGTTAGCTTCTTCACGTCTTCAGTTGTGATGTATTCAACGTCGCTTCGGTCTAGAAGCTCCTGCTCGAGGGGGTCAGTGTCCCGAACACATGCCATTGTTACGTATCGTGTTGGGAGAGGCGGGTCTAAACTGCAGGTTCGTCTAAGTCTGTCAAGGCAGAGACCACAGCTGATGGCTACAGGCATACCGCCGAGCATACCACTTAGACTTGTTTCAGGGGTGTTGAAGTCGCCGTGAGCGTCAACCCAGACGAGGCCTACACGCAGAGGAGCCCAGCCTCGGCTGTGTTGAACACCGGCTAGCATACCCATTAACCCGTTGCAGTTCTGGAGGAGCCCAAGAGGCATAACACCGGACTTTATCTGAGCAGAGACCTTCTGTGCAAGGTTTCGGTTAGCGAGAGCCATTCTATTCTGAGCTCCATACTGCTTACTGTCATCTACGGTGAGTTTAGCTGTGTAGTTCTCCGCGACTTCGCATCCTAGTTTTTCGAGGAGCTCTGGGAGGCCGCCTTTCTCTATTGCTTCGGCTTGTACGCCAAGTTCAGGTAAGCCAAATTGGCCTGAGAACGGAAATTTGTTGATAGCTACCTTGAGATCTTTTGACATGAGTATCAAAACAGAGGTGGGCTCAAAGCATAATAAACCCACTACATGATTACGGTTTATTGTTTCATGTATGCGCGTTTAATGATGACGTCTGCAACTGGCCAGTCTTGGTTAGGGCCTCGATTGGCGGTCTTTACCTTCTCTATCTTCTTAACGACATCCATCCCTGAGATAACTGCTCCGAAGACTGTGTAGCCTGCGTTTCCAGGGGCTGGGTTAAGGAAGTCGTTGTTGACAAGGTTTACGAAGAATTGGCTTGATGCACTGTTCGGATCCATGGTTCGCGCCATTGCGATAGTACCCGCTGCGTTACGTAGTCCGTTCTTCGCTTCCAGTATTATGGGGCTTCGGGTTTTTTTCTGGGTGCCATCCGGAAGGTGTCCACCGCCTTGTATCATGAAGCTGGGGATTACTCGGTGGAATATGGTTCCATCGAAGAAACCATCTTTTACGTATCTTACGAAGTTTTCTACAGTAACCGGTGCCTTTGCCCGATTCATCTCGATTTCAAAGTTGCCCATCGTTGTCTCGAAGGCAACGATCTCTTTTACTTGAGCTGCCATGTGGAGAAACGGTTGTGTTCTCCGTTATGAAGGTAACTAGTATCTACGCCCACCGCTGCTGCTGCCGCGTCTGCTGCTGGTGCTTTTGTCGCTAGTATTGCTTTTTCGAGGGTCATCGTATTCAACTTTCATCTCTGATATGTTGTTTTCGAGGTTCACTTCTTCGAAGGGTGCTTCTTCGAGGATCTCGAAGCTTCCGTAGCGTCCTAGGTTTAGTCTCATGCTTCCTCTGAATGCGTTCATGTAGGCGTTTCGGATTGTTAGGAACATTCCGGGTTGGATCTCTTCGATTTGGTTGTCCCAGAGGCTGACGTAGACTGCTCCGGATTCGTCGGCGATTAGGGCTTCGCATACAAGGTGCTCAGAGTCATCTGAGCGTACTGTCACGGTTCGGGTTTCCGTTTTCCTATCTACTTTTACGATTAAGCTTACGCCACGGCTGTACTGGTTTAGGTCCTTGATCTTCATTTGCCCTGAGGGGTCATTTTCGAACTTTGGCAAGGTTATCGACCTCACTGAGATGGATGCTCACTTAAAGCATATCTGGCTGGGGGGGAGGACGTGTGTGAAAATGGTAGCCCCTTAAATAGGATGAAAACGGTAGCCATAGCGACCAGTATGGTCTTCGATCTTAAAAACCGGGATAAAGCTCGTGCACTGTTCAAGTCTCCGAGTATTCACCTCGCTGTAGAGCGGATTTTGGCTGGGGGTACGGCCTCTCCAATTTATGTTGATAACATTCATGAGCCTAAGTCGGCTGTAACATGGACTAGTAACCGCGTTTACGTTGCAGGTGATTTTGAGGATAAGGATTTCATTGAGGGATTGAACGTGGTTATGAATTCTCAGTTCCTTCGAGCTTACCTGATCGGTGATAGGTTTGTATTTTATCCTGATAACGTGGGTTGGATTCCGGTTATTAAGCAGCAGTTCTGGGATACGAAAATCGCTGAGGGTATGAGGAGGTATTATGAAGCTGATATTGAAGATGAAATGACGGTAACTGCCCTTAATGGATTTGAAATTACTGAGGTGAGCAAGGCGTTGCTGTTGAAGCCTTTGAAAAACATCGAAAGATTGATGATGGAGATGATGTCGGAGCAGGAGACCGTTGAGGCTTTCCTGGATAAGAGCTTCGGCGTAGCCGCCGTCACCGACGAGGATATGGCTGGGTGGTGTCTATCCGAGAACAATACTGGAGGCAGATTTGAGGTTGGGGTTGAGACTGTGGAGGAGCATTGCTGTAAGGGAGTAGCTACTGCTTTGACACAAGCTCTAGGGAAGATGGGTGTGAAAAAGGGGTTCCATCGGATGGGTTGGCATTGCTGGGCTAGTAACGAGGCTTCTAACGCTACTGCTCGGAGGGTGGGTTTCAAGCTAGTTGCTGAGTATCCTGCTGTTCGTATTGATCTCGCTTAACCCCAACTCTTATCGGGTTTAATGCTTATCTACACTGCATGAACGTCCAGCAGATCCGGGATAACTCTTTTCCAGTAACTAAAACCGTTGGGTTCTTTGATACAGCTAACCATAGCCCTCCATGCGTGCAGGTGCAGGATGCTATCCGGGGTTATCTTCTAGATTGGGATAAGCTGGACCGTCGGGGTGATAAGCGCGTTGAGGAAGCGTGTTCTAGCTGGGCGCAGCTCATCGGGTGTCTCGCTGAGGAGACCTGCTTTCAACCTAACACTTCCTCCGGGTTGAGTATTGTCGCTGAAACTCTGCAGCTCAAAGACGGGGATAATATCGTAATCAATGATCTTGAGAATCCGGCTAACCAGATTCCATGGCTCGCCCAGAAGGTGAAGGGGGTTGATGTCCGCACAGTTCGTGGGCGCGGGGGGCGTGTTCACCTTGAGGATGTTGAGCGGGCTGTTGATGACTCTACCAAGGTGATTGCTCTGAGTCAGGTTGAGTGGCTTACCGGGGCACGCCATGATTTGAAGGACTTTGCTGAGTTAGCTCATGACCATGGAGGGTATCTCGTTGTGGATGGGATACAGGCTGCTGGTGCGTTAAAGATCGATGTGAAGCGGGATTCAGTGGATTTTTACGCTAATG
>JBFYNP010000050.1:0-5929 GCA_041304325.1 Candidatus Bathyarchaeota archaeon | reverse complement strand
TGAAGAAGTGGGAGTGGTCGTCGTTAAAATTGTATGATTTCAGGATTGTTTTGCTTAGTGTGCTCAGTTTTTGGTTTTCTTTAATCTCAATTATTCTATATATTTGAGGTTCATCAAAGAGAGTTATTTTAAGGGAGAGATGTTTTTTCATGTTTATGCGTGTGATTATCCGGTTTATGAGATATAAGATAAATGATGAAGCACGAGCGCGCGCGTCAATAATCTTATCTCTAGTTTAGACTGTTTCATCTCAGTGATTGATAATTGGTAGATTTAGCGTTACTGCAGAGCGTATCGTACATCGCCGGAGCACTAGGAGTATGTGTAGCCGCGTTCTACTACATAATGATGCTCAGGATAAACCAGCAAGCACTAAGAATCAATATGACAAACAGCCTCCTTCAAACCTTTACAGGAGTAGAAGGCCAGAAGAACTGGGGCGAACGCGCGCGCGAACGGTTAAGATGAACTCACTCCACTACAGGCTTGACTCCGTCGGGTGGCTAGTAAAATGCGGGGTCGTTGACCCTACTTGGGTGTATAATCAGCTGTGTGGGCTCATTCTTTACCACTGGCTGAAGTTTAAGCCAATCATCTATGAGGACAGGAAGCGTACTGGGATAACTAATTACTATGAAAATTTCGAGTATTTGGCTGGGGTGTGTGATGAGATCGGTAAAGTTAAGGGGGCTAGTTTAGAGACGATTAGGGTTGGAAATCCGAAGTGGTTTTCGGAGCAATCAAGTGAAGAGTAACTCGCCCACGCGTGTTTAATACCATTTCAATATTACCTGCCGTTTTCCGGGTGGTTTTATGGTTGATAAATGATTGCTGAGGGTAAACGTTAAACACAGATAATAGAGTATGATTAATCGGTGATTGATTTGAAAGAAGGCGTAAAGATTCTTGTAGCCTACGATGGCTCAGAATTCTCTAAAAGAGCATTAAACGAAGCTGCGGAGAATGCGAAACACTTCAAAGGCTCCTTAGCCCTGCTCCACATCTACTGGGATGATAAGGTAGGTAAGATTGAGGGAACTGAGGTTAGGGATCAGCCGACTATGCAAGTGATGGCGGACGCCGAGAAGAAGCTTAAAGCCTCTAAAGTCAAGTACGAGTTGAAGAGCGAACGAAGCGACGATGTGCCCTATGTGATCCTTAAAACAGCTAAAGATGAGGGCTACGACTACATTGCTATGGGTAGTAGAGGTATGGGTGGCGCTAAAGCCTGGATTCTAGGATCTGTATCCAGTCGGGTTATCGCTGAGTCCCACTGCCCGGTAATCGTCGTCAAGTAACATCGAGAGTTAACTTCACTATTTTTTCTCAAATAGAATGCTTCGGGGCTGTATCCCAGAACCTGCTCTCGTTAAGGTAGTCAAGCTGCCAATCCCCAGGCCAATCATCCATCCTACTGATATTACTCAACCTATCCGCAAACTTCACAAGAATCGCCCTCCGACTGTGAAGAACCGGAAAATACTTCCCAGACACCTTAACCCCAACATGCGTCAACTCAACCACCAAATCAGCCACCTCCCGACTAAACTCCCGAACCAACTCATCGTAACCCGCACCCGTATCCTCAATAACGTCATGAAGAATACCTGCACACAACACTGATTCATCGCTTGTGACTACGTTGAGGATGTTATAGACCTGAATGATGTGGGCGAAGAAGTACGGGCGACCCTGATCATCATGTTGCCCCCGATGCTTCACACTCGCGTACTCCAACGCCTTATTCACAAGCGACATCACGGTTTCCTCCAAGGCTCCACAGGCCAGAATCGGCTCCGATCCAGGTAGCTGTTCTGCTTCTCCTCCGGCCAATCATCCATCCTCGCGATCCGGCTTAGCCGGTCAGCGAACTTCAGCATAACCGCGTTTCTACTCTCCAGCCGTGGATAATAGTGTGTGTCGTCTTTGTTCTTCTCGTAGGTTACCTCCATGACTAGGTCAGCGATGTCTTTGTTGAATTCGTGAAGGAGTTCCTTGTATGGTGTGGGTGTGTCTTCGATTACGTCGTGTAGTATGCCTGCGCTTAGTAGTGTGTCGTCGCTGGTTACTTCGTTGAGGATGTCGTATACTTGTATGACGTGGGCGAAGAAGTAGGGTTTTCCGTCGTCATCTAGCTGTTTTTCATGTTTTTTGCTTGCGTATTCTAGGGCTTTGTCCTGGTAGGTTCTCAAGGGTGGTCTAGTTGTATCTGACGGTTAACTCTGGATAAATCATTTTCTAGGCTTCAAGCGCGTAGGTGAATGGTTTTGTTCACTCAATAACCTTATTCTTACATCAACTTGATGCTCAACTCTGAGTCTGGCTAATCGTTTATCAGTATCCTCCCCGAAGATTGTGCGCTAGTGCCTTTGGGGTAAAGCAGCGGTGTTTCAACCACACTGGTCTACAATCACCACCGTCCAGTATCTGCATAAAAGCTGGACCACTAGTAAACGAATAAGCTTTCTGCGCTTAGTTGCAGCATTATTCCACATCCACAACATTGTGTGTCTTCCATAAATTTATCATCCTTAACGTTGAGTTTTACCTGTGGTTGTATGGTTGACAACAGCCCAGAAAGCGTCCACCGGAGGCTCTGTGAAGGCAACACACGCTTCATAGAAGGCAAACAACTCACCAGATACCACATAACGAGAAGACAGGAACTAGCATCGCACCAGCAGCCCTACGTAGGAATAGTCACATGCAGCGACTCCCGGGTCTCACCGGAGCACCTCTTCGACGCTGGCCTCGGTGAGCTTTTCTTTATCAGGAACGCTGGGAACGTTGTTGATGTGAACGCGTTAGCGTCTCTGGAGTATGCGGTGGAGCATCTGGGGGTTGGGTTTGTTGTGGTTCTTGGGCATGAGATGTGTGGGGCGGTATACGCGGCTTGTTCGGGTGATGATCATGTGGGGAACTTGGGGTTGTTGATGGCTGATCTGGGTGAGGCGGTTAGGCGTGGGGGTTGTGTTCCGGGTCGGGTTGTTGTTGAGAACGTGTTGTTTTCGCTGGAGAGGCTTCGGGTTGGCTCTGAGCGTTTGAGAGGTTTGGTTGATGGTGGGAGTTTGACGGTTACGGGTGCTTTGTATTCGTTGGAGTCGGGTGTGGTGCGTTGGCTTTGATTAGCCACCGTATGTGCATAATCTTATCCTAGCATCAGCCTGATAATATCCAGTGAAGATTACTGGCTGAATTAGCTGAAAATCGGATCACACCACATTACAGAAGCATTAAAATTAAAGAATATTATTTTCCTCTCCGAATAAATCTGAAACATCCATCCTTAGCTCGCTTAAAATCACACCGATAGAAGGCAAAGACTCCGAAGACAACCTAGCAAGACTTCTCTCAAAATAAGGCTCCAACCTATTCTCCACCCCCTCAGGAAAGAAATGCTCCACACCAAGAAAAACCACGCCTTTACCTTTACATTTTTCCAGAAAAAGCTCCCTCACCCTAACAGGCTCAAACCGCCCTATTTTCAAAAGCCTCCACACATCATAATAATCCCGCACAAAACCCCTTTCAATAATCGCCCTGAGCTTCTCAGCCAAAATATTATTCAAGCTATACGTAAGCACACTAAACTCAGGGTAATCATAAGTTGAAGCAACCCTGACGCGTTGAAAGTCCCCGATGAAAGCCTCAGATGAAACCTCTATCTTCACCGTATTCTTCGCGATAAGCCCCCCAAACTGAGCCCTAACCCGAATGAAGCCGGGGTTAACATAAGGCTCATCCTTAAAGCTAAGAGTCAAACCACCGCTCACAGCTTCAACGATGGCTGTAAGCTCACTCAACGTGCTTTCAATCTCACTAAGCTCGATGCGCTCAGCGATGGTAAAATCCAGGTCCTCTGAAAGTCTCCAACCAAACGGAAAATAGACCTTCGACAGCGCCGTACCTCCTTTAAAGATGAGCTTATCGGATAAACTGCTTGAGGACACAGCGATCAGAATCCAACCTAGAGCATAATCTTTCTCGATCAGGTCAAGAGGAAGCCGCCTCATACGCGCTACTTTACGGAGCTCTTGAGGCGTAATCATCCTAGCCACTTCTCGAAATCGATTTCAGCGTTCACTCTCAGCCTCCACCGCTGGCTTATTCTCCCAGTATTCGGCAGCTTCGGATCAAGTTTAGAGTATCCCTGTGAGAGCTGTACGCCATCCAACAATCCCATGTATTCGTCAAACTTTAGGGTATCCAGCAGGTAGCCAAGCCTCTTGAGTATCGTCCGGTTGCCCATCAACTCAGCCATCTCGATGACCTGTTTAAGGTTAAGCCTCCGAATCTCAAAATAGATGACTTTAGCTACCTCGACTATTCCGCCACAGTGCTCCGGGTGGTCAAGGCAGTCAACTACAGTTTTCTCAGGGGTAGAGATGTATACGTCGCGGTTCTCCACCTTATTCGCGATAAATCCGAACATCTTTCGGCTCGGAACAGTGACGAAGATGAACTCCGCGTTAAGAATACGTCTCCTGTTCCGCGGCTTCGTTGAGGTTACATAGACCGCAGGAGGGGTCTGGTGGGTGAGATTATGGTAGTTCAAGGCGCTCCAGTGGCTAATATAGTAGGGTTCAACGAGGTGAGACGCTATCACGAAGCTGTGGACCGTGTGGCTTTTGGCGCCTAGTTCACCTGCCTCCAGTGGAGCTATCACGTATATGCCTTTCTTTATTCTTAGAATCCAGTTTTTTCGGGTGAGGTTGTATAGGAATTCTTTCCGGTTGACGTTGTATTTCAGAATGTCTTTGAGGCTGAAAGTTGTTTTTCCTTTGAAGCTGAGGTCTGATAGTATCCGTGACTCGTTCTCAGAAAGGCTCTCCCTATATTCTTTTATCGATTTTCTGCCTTTCATAAGATATTTAATAAAATAATGTAGATATAAATATTTTGTTGCATACGCTGGGTTAACCTCTGTTTCGAGTCTATGTGAAGCATTAACGATACGCGGATTAGATTGTATATATTTCTCCTTGAACCACTTTCGAGTGCGAGCGCGCGCGCAAGAGGTTAAAATGCTTTTTCCCCTCAATTATCAAGAGAATTTAACCGCCAGCTACTCTTCAACAAACCAAAAAACAACTCATCATAAAATCCTCCCTTATAGAAATATCTTTCACTCATACAGCCCTCAGCTGCGAATCGAAGCCTCTCAAGAAGCCTCACAGATGATACGTTCGCGCGCGCGAGTAGTAATTGCTACTATCTTTCACCTCACATAATGTTTAGGAAATAGAATCATATATCAAAGCTCAAATAGATATAATCCATGAGTCATGAAAAACTTAAAGAAACTCGTAAGGGCTCCAAAATCCTGCTTATTGGGGGAATCCTCCTCATCCTAGTCAGCCTGCCCTTACTCGGTTTTGGCACCTATTACTTGCTACGAAATCAGGAAACCGACAGCGAATCCTTCGCCCAAAGTACTATCAGCCGGATAACAACACCAACATACGCCTTTGTCATAGGCCCTCAAGGAGGAAATCAAAATTCCAACAACGAAGTTTTAATGGCGAGGGAGTTAAGATGGACCGTCAAAAACAACAACCCCGAAAAGGAACTCTTCATAGGGTTATGTTGGGTCGACAGCGGCTACACTTATTTGAAGAGCTTCAAGAGTGTTGTGCCCATGAATTGGACGTACCATTACGAATCCTATAAAGTCACCACATCTATACCAAAGGACTCCTGGCCAAGCGGGGTAGAAAATGCACCTGCCCAACCCCCCAGCCAAGAGACATTCTGGTTGAAATCTGACCAAGGTAAAGGCTCGATAGAGGTCACCTGGAGCGCGGGGACGGGCAAGTACTACTTATTCATTATGAACATCGATGGCTCCCCTGGAATCGACGCCGATATAAACCTGGGATATAGGGTCGGACTTTATACTTGGTTACCTTATGTTCTAATTCCTTTGGGG
>JBFYNP010000049.1:0-21429 GCA_041304325.1 Candidatus Bathyarchaeota archaeon | reverse complement strand
CTTCCAATATGTGGAAAACCAGATGCACCTAAACCGCTCTCAGTTCTAATGAGTTTGAGACTTCGACCTAATTTTTTCTCGCGCTCAATAAGTTCTACTGCAGCTTTATCATACCATGTTCCCTTTCCGATTATCTGTGAGTCTCGCGCGGTGGATGCTATGGCTTATCCCTCGATACTATAAATTTGTTACTACATCCTCATTAAAGCTTACTGAAATTCGGGTGGTGTTTCTTCCAAATAATTTGATTAAGTGGTAAGTGTTTTATCGGGAAGGACTATGATTTCGGTGAGGATTTACTTTGAGTCTATACGAGAAACGATTGGAGAGAGCTCAGAAACTTATGCGGGAAGCAGAAATAGATTACCTCTTTTTGGGTGGTGGAACTGATCTTAGATATTTAATAAATTATCAGCATGGTGAATCTGAGCGTTTGGGAGTATTTATTCTTCCTTCAAAGGGAAAAGGCACTTATATAGGACCGAAGTTCGAGATGCCTCGTTTTGAGCTCGGAAAGATCAAAGTATTTTTCGATCTTCTACCCTGGGAAGAACATGAAGATCCTGTGGAGAAAGTTGCCAGTCTAGTGGATTTGATAAAACCTATTAAAATTGCGGTAAGTGATACACATCAGGCTAGATTTCTTGTTCGATATCTCGAAAGATTTCCATTAGCCGATCTCGTTTCCGCATATCGTATTATGGGTGAGATGAGAGTGCATAAATCAAAAGAGGAGATCGATTATCTCGTTCACCTCGGTAAAGCTCTGGATAAGTCATGGGAAAAAACACTTGAGTTACAATTTAGTGGTAGAAAGGAATCTGAGTTGGGACAGGATCTTCAGGATATAAAACGAGAGGTGTTCAGAGGATTCAATGATCCACCTATTACTATGAGCACAATGGCTGGAAGACCTGCAACCGGGATTAATAGTAGTAGTGCACACGGTGGTGGAGGTGATCGAGTTATTCAGAAAGAAGACCCCTTTTGGTGGGAATGTGGTTGGGGCAATTGCATGGGGTATGTTGGTGATAAGACTCGAAGTGCGCAAGTTGGTCCAGGAACTCCTGATTGCGAAAAGATTTATAATAAGTTGCAGATGGTTCAGAAAAATGTTAGTGACGCTGTTAAGCCTGGTATAACCTGTGAAAGTCTTGATCTATTATGTAAGAAATTGATGAAGAAAGCAGGAGTAGCACAGTATATGGATCATAGGGTAGGTCATGGGCTTGGAATGGATGGACATGAGTATCCATACATTGTTCAGGGAAACAAGACTATGATTGATGCAGGTATGGTGTTTAGTATTGAGCCAGGGATTTATATCCCAGGTAAGTGGGGGCTCCGTATTGAGGATATCATCTACGTTACAGATGATGGATGCGAGAGTTTCTTCCATAGTTCAAAGGATTACAGTATAGTTAGGTAGCACGATACCTACTTGAATAATTAATTAAAGTGTAAATTTTTTATACAAAGAGAAATGTATACATTATGGCGATTTTTGTTGCGAGCTATGTTAATGGTTTTAGTTTTGTAGTTTTGATATTGCTAAAGGAAGTTCGAAGAGATTTGGTATAATTAGGTCAGGTTTAGCTGCATTCATTTCATTTATGCGTGTAAAGTAAACTGGGACTGCAATGGTACGAGCTCCAGCAGCTTTTCCCGCTAATACATCGTTGTGACTATCACCTACCATAACACCTTGTCCGGGAATAATTTTAAGCATATTAAAACATTTTAGTACTTGTTCGGGACTGGGTTTCATTTTCAGTCCTACTGTCCGACCAATGACGGATGAAAAAAATTGATTTAGTTTTAGATTTTCAAGAATTTTTTCTGCAATTTTTGTAGAGTTTGATGTACAAATTCCCATTGTAATGTCATTGGAATCCAGCCATTCAAGGGCTTCATGTGCTCCAGGCATTAAACCACATTTTAACCCGTCTAGTTCAAATTTGTCAATAATAGAAAAAACGTTTTCTTGGATTGTACAAGCCTCAGCTATTCCTTTTGTTAAGATAATATTATCGTGCATTGCATTTAAAAGATTGAAAAGTCCATGCGAGTTGTATAGTTGTACAGTACTTTCGTTACAACCATGGTTGACGTATTCTTCGTATATATGTCTCTGTGCTGTGCGCCAGTCGATATATTCACCAAAATTTATTAAAGTTGCATCTAGATCAAAAATGATAGCCTTAATTCGAGTATTCATCCAATCTGAATGTTTATGGTGGTTTTTAAATGATGGGTGGTGGAGCCCCGGGCGGGATTTGGACCCGCGATCTTTTGCTTTTTGGCCCATGCTTGGATACCAAGCAAACGCTTTGGCCTGGCTAAGCCACCGGGGCAAAGACGTGGTTAATCGCTCACATCAGCCTTTTTAATCTTACTCTGAATTTACGCGAATATATAATCTTGTTAGGAAAAGAAAAAATCCTGATCTAGTTATTACAATGTTTCAACTTAAATAAATAAAATTCTAAAATAGCTTAAATGCTGAAAATGAGCGATATTATTCGCCCTTTATTTAAGTAATATAAACTATTGAATTATATGTTAAGACCGTTTAAGAAATTAATTTTGGTATTATGATGATATATTTATATACTAAGAAAGTCTAAATTTCTTTAGACGTGGTTAATATGGCTCAGGTTAATATTAAACGAGCAGTTGTGGAACAGCTGGTTCATAGATCTAAAGAAGAAGCAAACATTAAAGGGAAAAAAATAGAGACTATTGATCCAATCATGAAAACTGCACGTAGAATTTTACCATACCTCTCAGACAAAGAACTTCAGGAATATTCTTCAGCGGCTCTAAGGTTAATACTCGCATCTACAAATACAAACATTTATCAGAGTAATTTAATGGTTAACTTTTAAAGTCAATATTTTTTGTACCAGTTTCATGTTTTCAGCGTCACTTCTCTTTTCGTCTATAGGTGTTTCCATAATCATTGGTATCTCAGATATTTGACTTCGAAGTATTTTTTTAAATCCTTTAAGTCCAATTTTTCCTAGTCCAATATGCTCATGATGGTCTATATGCGAGTTAAGTTCGCCTTTGGAGTCGTTTAAATGAATCACTTTTATACGATCGAATCCAATTGTTAATTGAATATCCTTAATCATTGATGCAAGTCCTGGTTTTGATGATAGGTTGTAACCAGCAGAGAATGCATGACATGTGTCGAAGCAGATGCCTATTTTTGGCTCAACTTTGTTGATGATCATTGCTAGTTCCTCCAAACGATTTCCAATATTGTTTGGTGAGCCGGCGCCATTTTCTAGGAGGATCATGGGATTTTCATCTTTTGAAACTTCATTTAGTGCAGTAACCAGTCGTTCTAGTCCGATTGCTTCTCCTGCGCCGAGGTGACTTCCTACGTGAGTGATAATGAAAGGAATTCCTAGTAGTTTACAGCGTTTAACTTCCTCATGTAGGGAGGCTTTAGACTTTTGATAGGTTTCGTTATTAGGACTTGAAAGATTGGAAATATATGGCATATGTGAGTAAACCGGGTATATTCCGGATGCTATGATCTTTGTTCTAAAGGAGTTAATATCATCTTCATTTAGAGGTTGATATTTCCAACTTCGAGGGTTTCTAGTAAAGACTTGAAAAGTAGAACAGTTGAGTTCCAAGGCTCTGTCGATTGCTCGGTTTACACCACCACTTATCGAAATATGAAAACCGAGCTTCATTTAAGAAAGATTATACGAGAGAACTAGATAAATGGTGCCTAAACTTTCTTTATGGAGGCTTCAAGAATCTCTAGTCCCGCATCTAGTATCTCTCTTTCGGTAGTTAGTGGGGGATGAAGTCTGACACAGTTATTGTATAAACCTGCTTTAAGAATCATCAAGCCATGACTGAGACATCCCTTGATTACTTTACTAGAGCCGTCAGGGTCAGGTTTCTTTGTTTTTTTGTCGGTAACGAATTCCATTGCGAGCATAGGGCCAAGGCCTCGGACGTCTCCGACACACTCATATTTGTCTTTGAACTCGTCTAACCTTTTTCTTAGGTATATTCCCATTTTTGCGGATTGTTGAGCGATCTTTTCTCTCTCAATAATTTCTAGCACTTTTAGAGCGGTGGCGCATGCAACGGGGTTTCCTCCATAGGTTCCGCCTAAACTACCGGGATATGTATCTTTCATTAGTTCATCTTTTGCTACTACTCCACTTAAGGGAAGACCTGAGGCGATGGCTTTCGCCATAACCATAATGTCTGGCTCTATTTTATAATGTTCAATCGCCCACATTTTCCCAGTACGGCAGAATCCGGTCTGAACTTCGTCTATTATGAGTTTAATATCATGTTCATCGGCGAGTTTTTTGAGTTCTTTGAAGTAATCCATTGGCGGGCTAATAAATCCACCCTCTCCTTGAACGGGTTCAGCGATTATTGCACCTACTGTAGACGGATCAACTTGAGTCTTGAAGAGGCTCTTCTCGATGTGGTGAATACACGTAAACCCACAGCTAGGGTATTCTTGATGGAAGGGACACCTGTAGCAATAGGCATATGGTGTAAAATACACGCCTGGTACGAAAGGCCCATACCCAACTTTGTAGGGATCCCATTTTCCAGTTAGAGTCATAGCCATCCAGGTTCTTCCATGGAAGCTGTTCTCAAAACTGATAATATTTGGTCTCTTAGTACTTTGTCGGATTAGTTTCACTGCGTTCTCAACAGCTTCGCTCCCACTATTGAGGAACATTGCTCTCTTTGCGCTTTTACCAGGTGTTGCCTTCACCATTGCTTCTGCAAGTTTGACGTATGGCTCGTAGTTGACAACGTGAATGCAGCCATGGATTAGCTTAGCTGCTTGCTCTGAGATCGTCTGGACTATCTCTTCTCGGCAGTGACCTAGACTAACCACTCCTATTCCACTTGTAAAATCCAGTAGAGTATTTCCATCGATGTCAGTTACAATTGCACCTTTGGAGGAGGCAATTCCAACCGGTTGAGTCAGATAAACACCTGGTGGTACAAATTTATTCCGTTCAACGAGCAAAGCCTTGCTCTTTGGACCGGGTATCTCGGTAATTAGTTTAGGAACTTTAGATGCCTGAGGCATAATGCTTCAAGTATGTTATGTGCCTTTGATAAATAATGGTTTGGGGTAGTTAAGCAATAGTGAGGGCTAGAACTGCTTTTTCTGTATGCATTCTGTTCTCGCCCTGATCGAAAACAACACTATGAGGACCTTCGATAATTGCATCGGTCATCTCTTCACCTCGGTATCCCGGAAGACAATGCATGAATATGCTGTCTGGTTTGGATATTTTTATGGTTTCTTCATTAATTTGGTATTTGGCAAATGCAACCTTACGTGCCTCGATATCCTTGTGCCCCATGCTATGGAATGTGTTTGCGTAAACGACATCAGCGCCTCGTAAAGCTTCTTCAAGGCTATCTGTAACCACCATCTGAGTTTTTCCGATGCTCGCATGCTCATTGGCGAATTTCACGATTTTTGGATTTGGCCCCCAACCTTTTGGTTGGGCAATGTAACAGTCCATTCCGAGTAGACTACTTGTAATCATAAGACTGTGGCATACATTCCATGGATCTCCAACATATGCTAGTTTTAGCCCTTTGAGTTTGCCTTTGTGCTCTCGAATTGTAAGTAAATCTGCTAGAGCTTGGCAAGGGTGAACAAGATCTGTGAGTGCATTAATTACAGGATTTTTCATATATTGCGCATATTCTTCGACTATCTCCTGACCATAAGTACGGATTACTAAAGCATCACAATATCTGTCGAGTATCCTTGCTGTATCTTTGATTGGCTCTCCTCGTGCGAGTTGCATTGTTTCTGGAGTCGCATAGAAGCTCTGAGCACCGAGGTGAGCGATCCCTGCTTGAAAGCTGAATCTTGTCCTTGTGCTATTCTTCTCAAATACCATTGCTACTGTCCTTCCCGAGAGATAATCATGCGGTTCTTTCATCATCCGCTTTAGTTTCAACTGGGAGGCAACATCGAGCATAAAGCTGATCTCCACTGGGGAATAATCCATGAGTGTGAGAAAATCTCGGCCTATGAACCTATCCTTCATTGACATTGAGGGTCTAGTAGGTATTATCCCTACATTCTACTTAAAATTGTTCATTCTTTTAGGGTTGTCAACCGAGTCATTTTATATCATTGCAATCTAAATACTATTAGATCACTAATGGGTAAAATCATAATTCTTGGTATGGGTTTAATGGGACCAACAATAGCCAAAGATTGTATTTCGGATCCGAAAATAATGAGAGTTGTTGGGTGCGACATCGATGAAAGTAAACTTGATGCAGCAAGAAGCTACATTAAATCTAAGAAATTTTCAACTATGAAATTAGATATAACTGATTCGAATGCTCTTGTAAAAGCTTTGAAAGGATTCGATGTTGTCGTGAATGCATCAGCTTCTAAATTTAGTGTTTCCATAGTTGAAGCTGCGATAAAAGCAGAAACCAATTTTATTGATCTTTCTGCGGGTACGTTCCCTATGGAGGGAGATCTTTACAAGCGTGTACTGGAAGCGCAGATTACTGCAGTTCCTGGCTGTGGCGTTGATCCAGGGCTCATTGATATCTTAAGTGGTCAGGGTATGGATTATATGGATAAAGTAGAAGAGGTGCATTTCGCGTGTGGAGGGCTTCCTAAGAACCCTGAGCCTCCTCTTGACTATAAAATAGTTTTTGGGGGTACAAGAATGCCTATACGGCCAGGTAAAGTTCCAATAATAATTGATGGGAAAGTAGTTGATGCTGAAAGGTATGATGACCTGGAATCAATATATGTAGATGGTTATGATGATATGGAGGCATTCTATGATGGTTTTCCGTCTAGTTTGTTAAAGCTCTGTTTAGAGCGGGGGGTAAAAACTTTCAAGTGTAAAACCATTAGGTATAATGGCTTTGTCGATAAGATCAAGTTTCTTCTCGACCTCGGGGTTATCGATAACAAACCAATTAGATATAATGGTAAAGAAATTGTTCCTGTGGACTTTTTTCATGAATTGATATATCCTTTAGTTAAATTTGATGAAAATAAGGGGGATCGGGACATAACTGTTCTCCTTGTTCGAGTTGTCGGAACAAAGGGTGATTTAGATATAGAAGTTACATACGAAATGGTAGATGAGTATGATGAGAAAAAGAAAATAACATCGATGGCAAAAACCACAGGTTATACAGGTTCTATCATTGCTCGCATGTTAGCAAAAGGTGACATCAAAGAGAAAGGTGTTCAGTGGCCTGTGAGGATTATTCGAGGGGCCATGTTCGAAGAACTATTAAGCAATCTAAGAAAACGTGGCGTTGTTATCAATGAAACAATCACTAAAAGCCGCGATGTCTAATATTTTAAAATATTAAAAAAATTGAATAAATAAGTGAAAAATTATAAACATTATTTTTTAGGGGTTTATTCGGGGTTAGCTAGCTCGCTAGATTTGGAGTTTGTTTGTAAATTGAATGCTTTGCTATTTTTGATCTGATAGAAATATACTCCAATAGCTAAAATTGCAGGAATGTGGAATATGCAAATTTCAAAAATTGGATCAAGAAAAGCCCAACTCGTTCTTTGAATTATTAATATAGTTATTGAGATCGTTGTTAGCATAATAGCTGCCATTTTCCATGAGCTAAGCTCTTGAGAGACCATAGATATTAGAAGTTAGAGGAAGTAAAAAGGGTTGAGCTTATTTCAAATCGCTTAGAGCTAGATCTTCATAGATGCCATCAGGTAAAGTTCGGCGAATAGTCATTGGAAGAACGCCCTGTTTTAATTCGCTCATGGCTATGTCTATTGGATCACTAACTTTTGGGGCGAGCTCAATTAATACGGGAGCTCCAAGACTTAATTGAAGTGCACGTGCACCTGCGATTCTTGCTCTTTCAAAACGAGTGAGCTTTGGGGGACCTATATGGACGTTGCTAATCATACATTTTCACCAGTCGATACTATTCATTGGAAGCATTCATCGGATGCTACCAATTTCGCATATACTTTTTAGATATTTTACACACAATAGCATATAGTCACTTCCTCAATGATGAGTGTTTGACCAGCAAAGCCAAGTGTATCCAAAGTATAGGCGCCTTGAAACTATATCCGGTACCGGGAGATACAGATATAAATGTTACCTTTTTAGGGCTTTAACGATTTGGTTACATTAATTTCATTTATTCAATTTTTTATGCGAGATTTAGTATTTAGTTTATAAACAATTTGATTTTTGATTTATAAATATTCAGTAATTTAAGTTAAATAATTCTGGATCATAGATTTGTACCTCTGAAATGAAAAAACTTAATTGAATTTGTGAATAAATTAAGAGTGATGACGTATAAGTATAAAATACAGGATAGGTATTGAAATCTGAGGAAAAATAATGCAGGTAAAGACGCATACTAGAGTATCTAGCAGTTTAATAGGTTTACCAGTTAAGATCGAAGAAGGTGTAAGTTCTATTACGGAATTGTTAGCAACCACAGATATGGCGGTTGATATACAGGGTTTGGTTCATGGGGGGTTTGTTTTTGGACTCGCAGATTATGCGGCGATGCTTGCTGTTAATAACTCCTTTGTGGTTTTAGGATCTTCTCAAGTTAAGTTTATTGCCCCTGTAAAAGTAGGAGATGTGATGATAGCTTATGCGAAAGTGGAATCTGTGCAATCGCGGCGTAGGGAAGTCTCTGTTGATGTTAAAGTTGGTGAGTTAACAGTTCTGTCAGGATCATTTACATGCATTATACTCGATAAGCATGTTTTAGGTTGATGTTAAATTATTTTGGTTTTTTAGGAGATAATTTCTATAAGAGCGTAGAAATAGTTTTACGCTTTTCTCTCATTTTTGTGTTGAATGCTTTGAGAGTTCGAATCGAAGTTAAAACTGAAGCTAGAGAGGAGAAGATTGAGAAAATTGATGAAAGTCATTATCTCGTTTGGGTTAAAGCGCCTAGGATCAAGGGAAAGGCGAATGAAGCAATTTTAAAGTTACTGAAACATTTCTTCAAACGACAGGTTAGGTTGGTTTCAGGAGCAACCTCCACAACGAAAATTGTAGATGTATACGACGAGTAAATATAATAGATGGTCTTCTTTTGGGTTGATTATCTTGAGAGTCACTCAACGAATCTTTAGAATTCCTGTAGAGAAAGCTGATGGGTATCAAACTGAGGTATGGTTGTTAGAATGCGAAGGTGGACTCATCTTAGTGGATGTTGGATTCACAGAAGGTTGTTTTAGAAATATCCAAAAAGAGCTAGCATCTATCTCAAAGACCTGGAGTGATATTAAACTCGTTTTAATCACTCATGCTCACAGTGACCATATTGATAATCTAAAAAAAGTGCTAACAGCAGCTGAAAACCCCGAGGTTATGATAGGTGAATTAGATGCTGAATCTCTAAGAAGCCAAACAGGTGTCGAAGCAGATATGACTCTTGAAGGGGGAGATGTAATCAATGCATGTGGAGGAATTGAGGCAATTTCAGTTCCAGGTCACTCTCCCGGTAACCTCTGCTTCTACCTTAGGGAAGAGAAATTAATGATTGCGGGCGATACTATAATGGTTGATGAGTGTGGGGTATTAATTCCGCCTCCTAGTCGTTATTGTGAAGATTCGGATCTAGCAAAAAAATCGCTGAATATACTCTTAGTTTACGACTTTGACAAGATTCTATTAAGTCATGGTGAACCGATTCTAATTGATGCTAAGAGAAGTATTGAAAACCTTGTAAAACGTCTTACGCTATAACACCGATCACATCACAAACTTTTTTGCCTGGTTCAAGTCCCATCTGTTTACCTTTTGTTGTAGCTGATTTAATTTGGGCATTCAAGATGTCATCAAAATTTTTGACACCGCTCACCATAGCAGCAACAGCCCCAAGCCTCTCAGCTGCCTCCATATTTAGATAGCCGCACATAATGAATCCTTTACTTCCTTTAATGAGTACAAGTGGAGGTACATCAGGTAATGTAGATTTCATGCCATGGAAAGTTTTTCCATTTACTTCTATTTTCTCTATTTCGAACAAAGTTAACTCGAATTGAGTTAGAGAAGAGACTTAAAAACTTCTTCATAAAGTAATTTTTTACTTCTGATAGGTAATTTATCTCAAGATATAAATTATATTTCATTTGTGGTATTAAATAAATGAAATCTAGTTTAGAGTTATTTATAAAGATCAGAAAATTATTATCTAATCGGTTTTTCCTTTGAATATGGTGAATCCGCATTTACCACATGTAAGCCGGTTGCCGTGATCAGCCATAAAGTATCCTCGCCCACAACGATTGCAGAATGGACGGATTCGTTCGAGTTTTCCATCTTTAATTACATAGTCTTTTGCTATTCCATCCATTTTCTTTTTTGGAGCTACGTCTGTCTTTTTCGGGGCTGGTTTCTGACCTGGTTTAGAGGCTGGTTTTGCGCTCATTCGGTTGTCTTCTCCTTAGTTTTGGGGGCTTCTTTGATACCTGTGTTACGTGCAATAATATATTTCTGCTCTACTTTTTCAAGTGTTGCTACATCATTGTAGACGTGGGCAACTCCAGTTACAACACGACTGCCAGATTTTGTGTTTAGTTCCCGTACTATCACTTTTTCTGGTTCTGTTCTCATTACAACAGCGATTTCGCGTCTTACCTCAATACGGTTAGGTGTTGCATGCTCATCTATACGGAATTTTAGTTCTTTTCTTCCGAGTAACTGGTTTATCTTAGTTGATGTAAGGTCTAGTTTCACTTTTTTTCCTCCATTCGGTCTAGGAATCCTTTGGCCCATCGTCGCCTTTCATCGGTGACGGTGATCACCACGAGGCCTTCATGCGGCTGCCCATAAATGATCACAGATCCTGTAGGCGCCTCAGCCATCAGTGGAAGAACCAATAGGTCTTCTTCACCTTCGACTACAACAGCTAGCTTCCTTTTAAGGATTATCGCATTTAAAAGAGTCTTCCAAGTTTCCAATTGGATCGTGGCTGCAGGATTTACAATTTTAATCTCCTCTAATTTGTGGTTAACTAATGGAACTTCAACGCGTAGTGTTTTTCCATCAATTATTATGATATCTGGGTTAAGACCCGCATCGATTACATTTTTGGTTACAAAATCTCCTACCGATGCGAAAAGTGGTGGAGTTTTTGTTAGATATATTCGTAATCTTTCGATAGTTTCGGAAGGTTCACCACGAAATAGTTCACCTAACGGGTTTTTTAATTGGGACCGAAGATGGATTGGTAATATTAGATTACGAGGCCCTTTCCAGGGTCTTTCTTTTTTACCGGATCTTGAGGGCGTACTGGCCCTCCTCCTTGATACCCATTTTTTCAGCTAACTGGGATTTCTTAGCGTTGAGGATAATAATAAAACCTTGAAAATCTTCACTAAATTCTGTCCCCTTGCACACGGGACATATAGGTTCTTCAGTCACTACTTTGCATAAACGACAGGCTTTTTGGGTCATTACTTTTTCTTCGACTCCGGTTTAGCCTCGATTTTACTCATGGGTTCTTGACCTCTTTTTACTTCTTCATCTATCCATTCTAGTTTACCTAGCATTGGTTGACGTGCTGTTACACCAATTTTTCCGCTGCTTCTGCCTTTGGGGAAGCTTACGGCAACCATACGTACTCGGAGGATATCACCACGTTGGATGGTACGTCCACTCTCCTTGCCCATTAGGATTCCTTGCCTTTCGTCATAACTAATGAAGTCGTCCATCAGCTGAGAAACGTGAAGTAGAGTGTCAACTGGGCCTACACGGAGGAATGTTCCAAAATCAGCTACTTCCACTACTTCTCCTTCTACGATCTCTTGAAGCTGAGGGAAGAATGTTAGTATACTGAAAGTAACTGGGTGGTGAGTTCCGCCATCGCCGGGTACGATCCGACCGTAAGGGTTTACGATCACCTTACTGACGCTTATTACGTAGCCGAGTTCCTCGTCTACTAGCCCCTCATATTTACTACGTAGCTCATCATAGGCTGCGGCTTCGAGGGGTTGCCCAAATTTTTGAGGGCTGATCCTGATCGTGTCTTTCAGGGTAATGACATTAAACATTAGCTACGCCTCAGTTAAGCCAAGCTTGGGGGTTAAAAACGTTGTTGAATGTCATAGCTCGATGAGCACTTCGAAGGTCTCTTTACTTATGATCTCAGCTAGGTCGCGTTTCCATTCATCCCCTACAGCAACTAGAATATAGACGCCTGCAATGTCCGCTCTTTGATTACGTACAAGTTCTACAAGAGCTTTGATTGTTTCTCCACTTCTTACCACATCATCAATGATTAAGACGCTGTCTTTCTTTTTTAATGCTGTTTTTGGTACATAGAGGGTTTTACGCATCGCTGAGCCTTTGGGGATAAATGTTTCTTCTATGAACTCGCTGATGCCAACTTCGCGTGTATCTTTAGCGACTAGTAAGTCAACATCAAGCAGACTGGCTACTAGGGTACTGCATGGAATTCCATCAACTGCTGCTGTAAGTATTTTAGTGACTCGGCGTCCTGCGAATTTCTCCAGTGCGTAATTACTCGTTATTTTAAGCCATGTGATCTCGGAAACAAGAGGGGTATTATCAAAATACCCTTCTTCATCGAAATTTATTTTCTTTTTTAATTCAGTTTTTATGTCGGTGATTTCCATTAATTTATCATATAAACCTTGAGCTCGATCATAGCTGGGAAGGACATGTCCCCTCATATATCTACTGAGTATCGGAGGACTGAGCCCGAGGTAATCTGAAAGCTCCTGATATGTGTGGCTTTCAGCAGCAACTTTTAGTAGATCGGTGATCATCATACGGAATTTTAGTTCTCTTACCCGGGTCTCGGCCATTTTTTTTCACCTTTTGTCCCCAGTAGAAAGGCGGGCCTGAGGGGATTTGAACCCCTGGCCAACGGCTTTCTTTGACCGAAGTCATAAAAGGCCGCCGCTCTTCCTGGCTGAGCTACAGGCCCACGGCTTTGAGCCGTTTATCCATACATATCAACAACATATTTAACTCTTATTGCATTTGCGTGATTTAGACAATTTAAATGCTTAGACACTTTATAAAATAGATTAATTTAAAATGCAATTACTATTTATGTCGATAACACTTATTAGAATGTTGGCCCTATGCTTCGACGCTCCGCGGCCGTGGTCCAGCCTGGTAAGACTCCAGCCCCCCATGCTTTTTCGAGGAAAGCTGGGTACCCGGGTTCAAATCCCGGCGGCCGCACCAAAAACACTAAGAAGAAAGAGTTTCTTGAGGGTTAAGCAATGATGTATATCCACATGTCATTTTATTGATTTAAATAAAAGCTACCTGTATTCTAATTTAACGCTATGTCTATTGAGATTATCCCCGTTCTGGGCCTTCCGATTATTCGTTCAGGTGATGATCTTTCTCTTTTAATAAAACAATCCATTGAGAAAGAAGGAGGATTGATCCAGAAGGGTGATATTGTTGTGCTTTGTCATGTAATAGTATCACGCTCTGAAGGTAATATTGTGGATCTTAAAACGATTCAGCCTTCGTATGTGGCGAAGAACTTTGCGGAGTTCACAGGGAAGGATCCGAGACTTGTTGAGGTTATTCTCAGAGAAAGCCGGGCAATAAGGCGTATGGCTCAGGATGTTCTTGTCACAGAAACTTTACAGGGTTTCGTTTGTGCAAATTCTGGTGTAGATAAGTCGAATGTGCCCGGAGATGAAATTGTTTCACCTCTTCCAAAAGATTCTGATGATTCAGCGAGAAGAATTAGGAATCGTTTTATGGATCTCGGTGTGGAGACCGCGGTGATAATTGCTGATACTCATGGTAGGGCTCATAGAGATGGTGAGGTTAACGTTGCTGTTGGAGCTTCCGGATTGGAGGTTATTCGTGATAGGCGAGGAGAGAAAGATCTTTTTGGTTACGAGCTTAAGGTTAAGCGTACGGCTATTGCGGATGAGCTTGCAGCTGCGGCTGAACTTGTTATAGGTCAGGCTGATGAAGGTGTACCAGTAGCAATAATTAGAGGGTACAGATACAAAAAGTCGGATGAATCGAATGCACGTCAGCTAGTTCGCCCTAGGGAAAAGGACCTTTTCATCTAAAAAGATAGCACTGCATCCGCTTTAAGAAGCAGGTCGTTCAAGGTTGCAGCTCCAACTATTTGGACATCTGTCTCAAAGTCTCCTCTTTTGAGGCCGAGAAGCATACAGCTCTGTTCGCAAACCATTAGTTTTACTCCCATTTTGATGGCTTGATCCATAGCTTCTTTGAGTGTGGGAAAAGAACCTATCTTGATCTTTTCTGCTTCTCCTTCCTTCACGACGGTTATTCCTTTGATTATGAAGTATATTGTAGCATCTATTCCCATTGCCACAGCGGTGGTTCCGAGGATGAATGGTGCGTAGAGTCGTTCAGGAGTATCGACTCCGCTAGTTTGGACATATAGAATGCTTTGATTTTTAGACATGTATTGGAGTATTGCATGCGGGGTTATATCCTTTTACAGTAGAAATAATCTCAGGGCTGTAGTTATGGAGTAATAAAGTCACCCTTTTTGAGCTGATCTATATTATGGTGTCGTATATCATTTTGAGGTTTCATGGTATGAATTTGAGAGTTTATAAAAATTATTTATTTAACTTTATTTTATTAATATTTTAATGTCTTGCACTAGTTCGTGAGATCAAGATTATGCTTAGAGGGATAATGATCTATGGGATGTTTATTTACTTCATTACATCCTTATTTTTAGATATACTTTGAGGATCCTCATTCTCTACGGTTCTGAGCCCAGTAGAAATAGCTTAGAGCTTTTTGAGGCTGGACTGAAGCATGGACATCAGGTAATTCAGGGTACTTTGAGCGATATCTCTTCTGAGGTAAGTCAGTCAGGGTCTCGTTTCTGGTTGGGTAAGGAGGAGATAACGGATTTTGAAGTTGTGCTTTTACGTAGTTATGGTCCTGGAAGTGTTGAGCAGGTTACTCGAAGGATAAGTCTTGTAGAGCATATGGAGTTCGCTGGAATGCGTGTGGTTAATCCATGTTATTCGTTCCGACGAGCTAGAGATAAATATGCTACACAATATTATCTTCAGAAGGCTGGTCTTCCAGTTCCTAAAACTTTTACCACAGAGGGCTTAGCTGAGGGATACCGTGTATGTGAAGAGTATAAGGAGTTGATCTATAAGCCTATTTTAAGCAGTATGGGTAAGGGGAGTATTAAGTTCGAAGATCCGGATCTTGCGTATAATGCATTCCGAATGCTTAGCAGGTATGGGATGCCACTTATTCTTCAGAAATATGTTCAAAATCCGGGAAGAGACATACGGGTATTTGTTATTGGAGATCAGGTCGTTGGTTCGGCCTATAAATACAAGGCTGCTGGACATTGGAAGACAAATGTTGCTCAAGGAGGATCAATGACAAATGAGCGGGTACCCGATGAGATTTTGGAGCTCGGCATTAAGGCGTCGAAAGTGATGGGGCTTGATTACTCTGGTGTTGATATTATTGAAGGACCGAATGGTCCAGTAGTTCTCGAGGTGAATGCAAGTCCGGGGTGGCAAGCATTGAATCAAGCTGCCGACATCAAGGTTGCTGATGAGATAGTTAAATATGCGGTGAAGCTCGCAAATGGCTGAAAGCTTGAGTAGATTCCCGATTAAGGTTAAGATACTCGATTTAGGTGAAGCGTCGGGTGAGCTAAATAGACTTACCGCACCGCTTACGGTCGGTGAATTGATGAAAAGGCTACCAATAACTGGGCGTATCATGCCCGGTCCAGGGTGTGTGACTATACTTCTTGGTTTAAAGAGAGGTGCTGAAAAGCCTGTTACTAATGTTGATGCTGGTGTTATTGCATACTGGCCTCAGCAAGGAAGCCTTTGCATCTACCCTGTTGCTTGGAAAACATCTAGCCCAGTAAATAAGGTGGGAATTATTTTAAATAATGTGGATATTTTTAAAGGATTAAAAACAGGCTCTCGAGTCGTTATTGAAAAAGGCTAATTTTTCGCTGTGAGAGTGTAAACGCGCAAGTTGTTTGTATGGGTAAGCATTGTGATCTTACCGGCACTTTCAACTTCTTCGAGCATCCTCTTCGCTACACTAGTCTTCAGGTTGAACTGGCTAGCAACAGCTGGGGGAGTGATTACCTTCATCTTTTTCATGGCATCCATTAGTTCGGGGCTGCTAGCATTTATTCCACTGACTGCTCCGACTACTTTCTCTTTCTTCTTTACCTCTTCTTTAGGTGGAGCGTCCTGACTTTTTTCCATCTTCTTCAGGCTTCTTTTACCAGGCATATTTAATCATGAAGTAGGCGAAGCTAGATGTTAAAAAAGGTGATGTATTCTTCGAACTAGAGGTGGCGAACTAGATTTAGCGTTAAACTTAAGCCTCCTATTTCGTAATATGCTGACTCGGCTTTAGAAGACGGTGTTCCCTCTCGGATGATCTCTGCGAGGGTTTCGGTCTTAATATAATCTAATTCCTCAGTGAAAACTTCGATTATTTCAGGATCACCTTGGTAATAGATATCTATATGATCGTTGATGTCGAACCCAGCAGCCTTCCTTAGGGCTTGTATACGACGGACTATATCTCGCGCTAGTCCTTCGCTTCCCAATTCGTCATTGATGGTTGTGTCAATACCGATGAGAACCCCGTTCTCTTCAACTAAACTGTACCCAGCTATTGGCTTTGATAAGATTTCTACTTCTTCGGGATGTACTTCGATTGATATGCCGTCGATATCGATGAAAACGGACTTGTCAGCCACTAACTTGTTAATTTCGTCTTCACGCAGTGCATTTATTGCTATGGCGATCTTTGTGAAAAGTTTACCGTGTTTTCTACCGAGAGCTCTAGGAAGTGGTTTTACAACATGGCTCTGGAGAATCCCTCGGTCTTTTGTAAGTCTGATTGTTTTGACGTTTAGTTCCTCTCTGACGAGTTCTTGGATAATTTCAAGTTGTTTTAAAGTTGCATCATCAGAGATGAGAACGGCTTCTCGTAGAGGTTGACGGAGTTTGATTGCGACTTTACTTCGGGCTGCGCGTCCTAATCCACTCGCTTGAATAGCCAGACTCATTTCGTTCATCAGTGAGTTGTCTATGAGTTTCTTGTCGGCAACTGGCCAGTCGATATGATGTATACTCTCAGGCGCGTTAGGTTCCACGGGTCTGACGAGACGCTGGTAGATTGCCTCTGACACATGAGGTGTGAGAGGTGCGGTAAGGATTACCAGAGTCTTTAGGCAAGTATAGAGCGTGTTGTAAGCAGCTTTCTTTTCATCGTCGGTTTCTGTTTTCCAGAAGCGGCGTCTGCTTCGACGTACGTACCATTTGCTTAATTCATCGATGAAGGTACCAATCTCTTGTGTTATGGTATAGACATCGTAAGCATCGAAGTTGAGTGTGGTTTTCTCTATAAGGCTATTAAGTCTTGAAAGAACCCAACGATCTATTGAGCTGATCTGCGATGGTTTTTGAATTGGGGTCCATTTGTCTAGGTTTGCATAAAGTGTGAAGAAGTTATAGATGTTGAGTAGGGTCATGAAGTAGGTTCTTTTGACATCGTTTGCTTTTGTGTATCCGAAAAGTACATCATTCTCGGGGCGACTAGAGCAATAGATCCACCGCATCACGTCAGCGCCGACTGTATCAGCGACATCGTCGAACCAGAGAGCGTTTCCCCAGCTTTTATGCATCTCTCGGCCATCTTCAGCAAGGACTGATGCATGACCGAGGCAGACCTCATAGGGAGTGTGACGCTCTAGGATTGTGCTCATTGCGAGCATTGCGTAGAACCAGTTGCGGAATTGTCCGGGGAATGACTCTGTGATAAAGGAGGCGGGGAACCAGCGCTTCCAGTATTCCCGGTTGGATCTATATTGGATGGTGCTAAAAGCAACAATTCCAGCGTCGAGCCATGGATTTCCAACGTCGGGGATCCTGTTTACATTATTGCCGCACTTGGGGCATTTGATTTTAACGTGGTCAATATACGGTTTGTGGGGGCTATGTCCCTCGAATTTGTCCCAACCTTCAACTGCTCGTTCCTTAAGCTCATTCTCGTCGCCGATAACGTCAAACCAACCGCATTTGCAACTCCATATTGGTAGGGCAAGTCCCCAATATCGTTTCTTACTTATCATCCAGTCATCCATGTTACTTAGCCAATCGAGTTCACGTTTGAGTCCAAACTCAGGTATCCAGTGGACTTGTTTGGTAGAGTCCATCATCTGGTAACGGAGGCTATGATCTTTTTCTTCGCTTGTGATCTCTTCTAAGGGTTTTTCATATTTTTTACCCATGTTGATGAACCATTCTGTTACGAGGCGGAATACTAGTTCGCTTCCACATCTCCAGCATACGGGGTATCGGTGTGTTACTTTTTGAGTTCGGTAGATTAGACCACGTTCTCGGAGATCTTTAAAGATGGGTTCTGAAGATTCAGCGACTGTGATACCTGTAAGCCATCCATAACCCTCGATTATTACTCCGTATTCGTTAAGAGGGGCAGGGGCGGGAAGTTTGTTCTTTTTACCTAGTTCAAAGTCTTCTTTGCCAGCTCCAGGGGCGATGTGAACAAGGCCTGAGCCTTCAGTTTCGCCGACGTCATTCCACATGATAACTCGATGCGCTTCTGGAACCATCATTTTCTTTGGTGTATCGAGGTGATCATATGGACCTGTGTATTTCCAGCCTTCCAGAGTCTTTCCGTTTATCTCTTCGAGTATCTCGTAGCTTCCTTTCTGAAGCACGGTCTCTATGGTTCCTTTGCTTAGGTAAAGAATCTCACCATTAACCTTAGATTTAACGTAGATGAGGTCAGGGTTAGCAGCTACAGCAACATTGCTTGTAAGTGTCCAAGGTGTCGTGGTCCAAATCAATAAACTCCCTTCATGGTCCTTGAGAGGGAATTTTACAAAGACACTTGTATGTACAAGTTCCCGGTAGCCTTCTGTAACAATTTCATGCTGACTAATACCGGTGCTACATCTTGGGCACCATGGCATAGAGTCTTGTCCTTGATATATCCATCCTCTTTCATGACAGCTTTTTAGAGCGGTCCAGATCATGTAGTTATTTTCGTCGCTTAAAGTATAGTAGCTACCACCAATCTCGGGAAGACCGAGATGACCAACTATCCACTCAGCGGTGTTTGTCACCGAGCCATTGCTGCCGATGTATGTGGTTTTCTCTAATGGGTGCTCCATGGCAAGTGCAAGTTTCCTCAGCTCCTCGGGACTATTCCAGTCCATCCAGTAACCGAGGCGTATACTTTGCTCGGTCTGTTTAGCCGAGTAGTTAAGAACCCTTTGCTTACACTTGACCACGAACTCCGCGACACCATAAGCCTCAATGTCTTTTTTCGTCTTGAACCCGAGTTCTTTCTCCACCTCTACCTCGACCCATAAACCTTGGCAGTCGAATCCCTGCTGATATCGGAGCTCACGCCCCCTCATTGAGAAGTAGCGGTTCCACAAGTCCTTGTAAGTGCGACCCCATGCGTGGTGAACCCCCATAGGGTTGTTCGCTGTAATTGGGCCATCTATAAAGCTCCAAGCGGGATTTCCTCTGTTCATTTCTCGCTTCTTCTCAAATGCTTTTGATGATGACCAGAACTGCTGAACTTCATGCTCCAGTTTCGCTATATCGATTTTGCTGTCTATGGACTCAAATGACATTATTTGACCTCGTGGAAACTATTATTCGAGTGTCTCAGTGTTTTTGAGAATTTGACATTCACCGGACACACATGGCACCGATTAGTTGGGTTTCTCCGAGTCCATAAAAAGGTATTGGGTTTGCACGTATGTTAAAGGTTAAATGATTGCAAACCGATTTTTGGTTGATCTAATTTGGGCGTGATAGAGGTCATCGCTCGAGGTTTGGCATATAGAGAAGGCAAGATACTTGTCGCCCAAAAGAAGGGAGAATCGAACACTTTTCTTCCCGGGGGGCATGTTAAGTATGGTGAATCTGCTCTTAAAGCACTGTTTCGAGAGTTTCGCGAGGAGACGGGTATAAGGGTTGAGATAAGTGAATTCATTGGAGCTTTAGAGCACGGGTATATCGGTAGAGAGAGGGATGAGCATCACGAGGTGAACCTTATCTTTGAGATCGACTTTAAGGGGGATGTTTCCTCTAAGGAACCTCATCTAGAGTTTTCATGGGTGGAGGTGGGCAGAATGACTGATATTAACCTCCTCCCCAACCCGGTGCCGCAGATGATTACGGGGTGGCTACGTACTCGTCAGGCAAGTTACAATTATTCCCGATGAAGGGTTAGTGTTTTAAATCGATGCTCCAATAGAGAGTTATGCAACCTTCTAAGAATGCGGTGGAGCAACTTCATGATATCTATAACAGGCTCCACCCTCAAGTGTATAGTAAGTTCGAGGATGAGATCCCGAAGTACTGGAGTAGTAAGTGGAAAGCTAACACTACTATTGGTAAACTTAGAACTGTGCTTCTTCACAAACCCGGTAAGGAGTTTCTGAGCGTCGGGAAGAAGACACCGTGGCCTCCATATGAGGCAAGTCTTGATGCTTGGAGGATGACGGAAAAACCGAATATGAAGGAGCTTATAGAGCATCATGAGAATCTGGTAAAAGCTTACAAAGATGAGGGAATTCGCGTGGTCATCAGGAAACCGGATGCAAGTGAGTTCCCGTATCAGGTTAAAAGCATCTATACAGATGATGTCTGTCATGCAGGTGTTTATGGTCAAGTCATTCTTCGAATGTACGATTACATCCGAAAGGGGGAGGAGCTACCCACATACCAGACTCTAGCTGAGATCGGTTGTCCAGTTGTCGGTATGGTTGTTGGTGATGGCATGGTTGAGGGGGGACCATGCGGATGGCTTGACGAAAAACACCTCTTAATTGAGGTCCATTACCCCCGGGGTAATACAGCTGATCCTAAAGTTATGCGTGGTAACGAGTCGGGGCATGAGCAGTATGCTCGGATCGTTAAGATGCAGGATCCGGAGGTTGATATAAGGTTAGGACCAGGCTATGGGACTAGAAAAGGTACTCTCCACTATAGTATGATTGACCGTCATACAATTGTGGGGGACCCAAGTTTTTATGATCCATACCTTGTTGAATGGATGAAGCGGGAGATGAACTGGAGATTCATCACTCCCCCCGAAGACCTAATCAGCATCGACACCCGCGGGTTCAAGAAAGGGCCTGACACAGGAGTCGTCCTTGAGCCGATGAAGATTCTTGTGCCTACTGGGAATTCTAAGAACAGAAAGTGGCTTGAATCAATAGGAGTGGAAGTCGTTGAAGTAGAGTGCGCTAGTCTAGTTAGACCTCGGAATAGCGGCAGCATCCACTGTACCTGTGGTAGCATCGAAAGAGATACTGAGCCTAAGGACTGAGTGATTATAATGGTGGGGCTTAGATCTCTTCCAT
>JBFYNP010000048.1:0-3950 GCA_041304325.1 Candidatus Bathyarchaeota archaeon | reverse complement strand
TCGAAACATTATGGTGAAAGGAGGACAGACCACTGTTGGTGGAGCTCTTTTTGGGAGTAGAAGCACCATTGACGACCTTCAGCATGGGTTGGAAGGTGAACGTCATGAGATTGAGGAAATGTATCCTGCTTACATCGCCGTAGCTAAGGACCAGAAAGAGTACGGAGCAGAGATTACCTTCAAATACGCCTGGGAAGCTGAGAAAACCCACCTAGCCCTATATGAGAGTGCTAAACAGGCGGCTGAACAGAAACAAGACGCCCAGTTAGGCAAGGTAGGAGTCTGTGAAGTTTGCGGCTACACAGTTGAGCACGATATACCTGAAAAGTGCCCAATCTGCAAAGCGAAACAAGAAAAATTTGTCATATTCTAAACTCAAGCGCACGAATTAAACATATACTTTCTAGCCAGAGCCTTTTCCGGAGCCAAAAGACCAACCGTTGCGAGGCATCGCCGCAAACCAACCATCATTTTTGGCTTTATCAAAGAATCCATTTGCGCTATTGATCTCACCCTTTGCCATCATGCCAAGACCATCATCGAGTGAGGATTGAAGCTCAACGATCTTAGCTAAGATGTCGGAAGCATCCTTGCCCTTTCGCTGATACTGCTCCGCCATCTCCTTAAGAATCTGGATCTGAGCACGGATCTGGTTTGTCCTCATCATCCCTTGCGAGAAGCCATTACCATCAACCGCAGTTATCCCTTCACCGAGTTCCTGTGAAGCCTTATCTAAATCTTCGAATGCGTCATCGTCCAGACCGTTCTTAAGCATATTCTCAGCACGGTTAACAAGACCCTTCGCTCGGCCGAAGCGGTTAAGCGCTTCACTCATTTTCGTACCAGAAAGGAACCCCTTCATCTTACCCACATCGCTCTCTGCAGCTTCAACACGCTCCCGTAAGTGGAGCTTGAACTTATCCATCAAACCTTTTCGGATATCGTGAAGGATCGGCTTAAGCAGATCCATAGCATCCTTGAGGTCAACCCTAGCTTCCTTAATCTTGATTAAAGCCTCATCATATTTTTCTTGCTCAATCAGACTAGTAGCACCAGTAAGCGCAGTCCTAGCAGAATTGATTTCAAGAGTTATCCCTGAAAGGGTCTCATCTGTTTCTGGGTCAACTTTAGTAACAAGCTCCTCTAATATTTTAGCTTCTCTGAGGAGTCTATCAATCTGGTTCTTAAGAGCTTGTTCCCTGTCCTCAGCGACCTCACCGACCTTTGCAGCCCTTAACGCGATGCTTAAAGCATTCTTGTAATGAATCATAACTCTCTGAGCAGCCTCAAGCGCAGCTATGTCCTTTCCTTCAGTCAATAGAACATTCGCTCTGACTATTGCAGAATCGCCTTCATCCATGTTTGTTTGAACAGAAGCTGGAAGAGTTACACCTGTTAGACTTTTAATTGTATCACTAGCGATTTTACCAGAGTTCTTCGCGATATCAATCATCTGCTTGGCCATTTCATCGGTTTTTACAGTTGTAACAAAGAACATTGTAATCGCTTTGTTAGTTCCTGAAGTAACTGTTACCGTCCAGACACCAAGTTCTGCTGAAGTAGATAGCGTATATTTTGTCGTGAATGCACCAGCAGCATCTGCGATAGGTGTCAAAGGCGGGAGGGTCGTTACTCCGTGCTTTAACTCAATTTGATAAGTCGAGCCCGCTATCGCTGTTCCGGTTATAGTAACTTCTTCTCCACGGTTATAGAACTTTGAATTAGTCTGTACCGTCAAAGCCGTTGCAGCTATTGAAAGGGGAATCATGGGGGCAAGAAGTGCAACCATGAAAAACGCGACCATAATTTTCTTTGCATCCATCAATTTTCACCTGCTATAAGAGCTACATAGAGTATACTTGAGGAACCCGTAGGAACAGTTTGGAACAGCTGTTTCAAGTCTTAGGCTCACCTCGATACTTTTTTACTATGAATATGAGGCTCTGACCTCCAATTTTTTTCTCCTCAACTATTCCCATACCGATGAGTCTCCTAATCATACGCCAGGCTGTTGTTCGAGGAATATCAAAACGATCTCTAATCTCGTTGGCGAAAGCTTCTCCACCGCGTTCACTCAGGAATCTAATAACCTCCCTATCATCAACACGGAGATCCGAGTTTTTAGAGAAAACCACATCCAAGTTTACAGCTCCTTCAACCTCCTTACTCTTTTGAGGAGAGGCCCTCGGCTCAGATTTCCCGCGTCGACGCATTAGAATGAATACAGCTAACCCGATAGCGACTATGCCTGTTCCAATTAGGAGAAGAGTGTTATCGTCTTTAACTGAATTAGCGGCTGTCTGTAAAGCTTGATCAGCTAAGGATACCGCTTTCGTGTAGTCTCCTGATTCGAAACTGCTTCGCGCGTTCTGTAAAAGACTCTGAGCATCGGATAACTTGGAGGTTCTCCCCTCAGTTTTAGCTTTCTCAATAGCAGATTGAGCATTTTGCATGATGCTATCAGCTTCTTTACGTTGAGTCTCAGCTTCTAGTCCAGCTTCCTTAGCCTGAGACGCAAAAAGATCAGCTTTCAAATAATCGCCATTGCTAAACGATGTTTTGCTCTGGGTCAACAAGCTGTCTGCTGCTTTTGTTAAGACTCCACTAATTTTAATGAGGTTAATAGTTGCCTCGGCATCCTGAATTGTGGCTTGAGCGTGTTCTTTTGTTCCCATAACGGTTACGATATAGGATACTGAAAGCTTGCCTGAAGGGAAAGTAACTAAGGATCGGCCATCAAGAGTCTGAACGTTGATAGGAATCTGGCTGAGACTCACAATAGTAGCCCCTGAAGGTAAAAGTACGTCAATGTTCTCGGGAGCAGTGATGTTAAAGGTCCAGAGAGTTCCGATCTTTTTAGTTAAATCTTGGGTTACATAAGAAACTTTGAGACCTAATGCGCCCAGAGTATCTACCGTTATAGATGAACCATTCACCGCATTTACTAGGGGTATATTGTTTTCGTTAAGAACAAGGAGGCTCGAAAACTGAGAGCCGAAGAGAGGTATATTTACCCTTGCAAGGGTAGGATCGACAGATACACTATAGGTAATTCCAATTACCCCATCCACATAAATTGATGCTTCAAGGTTAAGTGGAGTATAGTCAGCGGATTGAACCCCTCTGATTGAAAGAGCGGTGATAAGCAACAGTAATAGAATTGTCCTTAAAGTAACCCGCATCATTATCAAAAGAGAGACGGTACTCCCATATAAAAAAAAGTAATCGATCTACAATCCATTAGAAAACTGAAGCGATCACACATCCGTATAATTAAATATTTAATGATAAATTAAACATTAAGTTAGAATATCCATCTATACTCATTTTTTCAAGTATAAATTCATCAAAACCCGTGTATCTACATACCTGTCCGGCATATGATATCGCGCCATTTAAGCAATTGAAATATAAAAAAAGAAAAATAGAATACCCCATGCAATATAAAAATCTGCGAAAGGGTAAAAGACTCAAGCTGTTCTATATTCATTTGATACTGCTTTGGTTGAGTGTTGGCTCCCCTATGGCAATACAGAGGTATTCACAACAGTAAATATCCGAGATTTACTTGGAGTCGCTGAGCCCATACATCAAGATCCAACCACATCTCCTAAAGAGATAGTATTGAAAGCGCTGTCTGAGCCCCGTGGGACTAAAACATTGCAGGAACTTATTGGACAAGATTGCTCAGTGGCAATTGCATTAGAAGGCTCACTAACTCCCAACGTAACAGTTCATACGCTCTCAGTAATAGTAGAGCAGTTAGTCAATCTCATTATCCCAAAGGAAAAAATCACAGTTATTCTAGCTAACGGTACTCGAGGAAAAAGCAGTGCAAACCTTATCAAAGCTATAAAGGGGACGGAACAACTAAGAGATCTAACGATCGTTGAGCATACTAAGAACTCTAAGAGTTTAATCGATGTCGGAATAACTAATAAAGGTACAAA
>JBFYNP010000047.1:0-13094 GCA_041304325.1 Candidatus Bathyarchaeota archaeon | reverse complement strand
GCTGGGAATACCTATCATCTCCTCGGTGAGTTTGATGGTATAAGCGTCGTCGAGCCTTTGGAGAATATCTTCAATCATGTTATGTTGAATTGAGCTGAAAGAACATAAGCTAGGCGCTTCTCCAAGCGGAGAAAGACTGCGAAGCACGTGAAGTAATATTTTTACGAAGTGCTTGTTACTGTAAAAGTCTTATTTCCTAATTTTTACTTCTAACTCGTTGCTTAAAGGATTCGAATAATTATGAATACTGATGTTGGTGTATCAGTGATTTTAGAGTTTATACCCTATTAGCTTGGGTTATTTATGATGACATGATTGTTTTTCTCTGTGAACTCTTTGGTGTATTTGTAGGCGTTGAAGAACAGGGGGGTTCCTGAGAAACTTAAGGGTGATATTGGTCCGTAGCTCATGAAGCTGTAGTGTTTCTCGTTTAGGCTGCTCTGTGGGTCGTTGAATCGTTGATAGAGAGTCATCGAGTCCTGTTGGCCGCCTATGATCTCCCAGAGTGCGTCTCTTTCGCTGCCGTATGCTAAGCCGAAGCCGAATACGAAGATTCTGATCTGGTTGATGATGTCGCGGTCTAGGCTTGAGAGGGTTTGGCTGATGAATAGCCATCCGAGGCCATATTTTCTGGTAGTTCTGACCGCGTCGATGAGTGTTGACTTAACTTTTTGAAGGTCCTCGTTCTCAATCTTTTCTCTGGGGGCGAGTCTATGAGCTTCATCGATTATTATGAGGCTGTTAAGGAGTTCATTATCCTTGAATTTCTTTTCAGCTGAATTCATAATTGCATCGAGGAACTGGCCGATCACGATGTTTTTGACGTTTTCACTCCAGTACAGAGTTTCTGGTACGTTGTTTTTGGATAAGTTAATAACGATTATGCTGTTTTTCTCGTCGAGTTTCTGGACCAGCTGCCAGATCGTTGTAAATGGAACTCGGCCTTCTGAGGTGAAGAGTCTGGCGATCTTCTCCCAGTCTTTGTACATTTCATCTTTATTGAGGGTTTCGAGGCTGAAGGCTACGCGTTGTCTCAGTTCTTTATCTGTATAGATGTGGCTTAGAACTGATTCATCTTGGAGTTTAAGCCAAACGAGGTCGAAGAAGCTTCTCAGATAGATACTTCTTAGAAGTTTATCTGGAGCGTCTGTTGAGTTTTTCAATATCCTCTCAATTTGGCGGGCGGCTTGCCATCGGTTTGTATCGAGAATTATACCTATTCTTTGCAGGAAACCTGAGTTTACGAGGATCTTGTTGAAGAGCTCCCAGTTTGTAAGAACGAGGTTGTGTACGTCGTAGACTTCGATCGTTTTCCCGAGAGAGCTATAGATGCCCTTAATCTCAGGGTTTGTCTTTAGGTCTTTTGCGAACTCTCCTTGAGGATCGAGGACAAATATTGTGATCTCTTTATGTTTACTGTATCCGGCTAGAATCATTTTAGCCAGGACAGATTTCCCTGAGCCCGTTTTTCCGAAGATGCCAATGTGGTAGGCTTCACCTGCGCCTTCGGGACCGTTGCCGAAGTGTTTGAACCACATTGGTAGCGGGATCTTGGTACCATAAGCGTCTCCCAGGTAGAAGTATTGTTTACTACTGGGTTTGAATAGAATGTTCATGACCTCCGAGTTCAGCAGTCTAATCGGGGTACCTGTTGGGGGAACGGTTCCTAGAATGCTTTGCTCTATCCGATCGTTTATGGCTTCAAAGACTGAGCTGACCGTCATCTTGGCGGTATGGGTGTCCTGCCTTTCTGTGATCGGGTCAACCCTCCCTCTTTGTCTAATGAGGCCTTTCATTGTCGCGTCCTGGGTCCATGCGTTACGCATCTCTACCTCAATGATCTGCCCAATCGCATAGTTATCGACTCCCTCCTGGTCGTACTTGAAGACCCCCAGGTTACCGATTAGCCGCTTATTCACAGCGGTTCCGAGTATGTCAAGCGTAAGGTCAGACGTAGAGGAGGGTGAACCAATTACACCTATCCTCTCCGCATTATCAACCGCAACCTTCAGATCGTTATTCAATTAAAATCACCTTAACCAGAATCGGTTCTATAACCATGCATAGCGAGAAATACTGTTCCTAGATCATCTCCCCAAGTCTCCGCTATCTGCTGAGTGGCTGTTCTACGTAACGCAGGCAGGATGGAGCTTAGGTGTTTAACCATCCTATCCGCTAGGTATAGGGGGTAAGGCTCGAATATGCTTGCAGCCCCGCACTGGATTTTGATCGCCTCGAAAAGCATCGATAGACGCTGCGTGTTTCTGGTGACTGGTCCAGGGACCTCGAGTCTGAGTACAGGCATGTGGGTAAATGGACGATAGTAGAGTACCCTAAGGTCGCTGATCCTCTCAATGTAGTTCTTGACGAAGTCGGAATTGCCTTCTATCTTTTGGATGTTTCGTGGTTCGGATGTTGCGCCTTTCTCGAGGGGGCCAACGTACTCTCCTGCTTCGAGTATAAATGAGAGTAGCCCTCGGTCTTCATATCCTTCTAATCCAAGTAGACTTGAGGAGATATCCTTCTTCTCAGTGTATTTAGGTAGTGCGACATAGATTTTGTCGCTTCTCTTGGATTCAAGTATCATTTTTATACTGTTGACTGCTTCCTTTGCGTTCTCCTCAAGTCTATCCTTTAGCTCTTTAGGAGCTTCATTTTGCAAGCTGAGTGCCTGATTCAAAGCAATCATTGGACTGGTAAAGCTACCATCCATCATCACTACATCGTGTGGTGCTTCCGCGGTCAGTCTTAACTCGAAACACATCATCATCGCACGGAGGATAGTTGGTGTGGCATCGTTATGTGGTATTGTCATCATTTCACTCAGGTGATGGGGATTCGGCCAGTGACGTTTCTCCGTTGGTGGTGAGAGTCCCTCAACGGCAAGAGCTGCGGTCGCCGCTAGGTCGGTGGATAATAATCGATCCAGAGCATAGGATCCATCAACTCCACAGGTCGTTGGATTGAAGGGCATGGAGGTTATATCCGAGTCTCTATGAAGTATCCCCTTCTCGTTCAATGATTTTCTGATCTGCGCTTTACCGTTTTTTATGGAATTGAAAGACGTAGACAGCTTATCACTGACACCACCACATCTCTGCAGCATCTCTTCAACCAGAGCTTGAGGCAACTCGTAGAAGATGTTTTCCTGAGCAGCAGCCATAGTAAATACATATTTGTTTAACTTTAAATATTAAATGGGTTTAAAATCCTTCAATACTTATTTCGCACGCGCCTACGCAGGCGCAAGCATTGGGTCTAGCGCATTGTGGGCCGGATAACGGGTGCGAAACACATAGGGGAGACCCAACCATTCCCGAAGGTCCCCGGCACTGTATACGAACAATAGAATCGAAGTGTGCTAATCTAATTCTTTAGGTAAATAAGCATTTCCTAGTTGAATAGGTGTGAGGTAATTCTAACGAGTTTTTTTATTAACCGAATATTATACATGAAAAAATTGAGTGTGCGGTTATCTTTGGTTTTGGCGAAAATAGTGGTGAATCGGCTAAAATGAATAGAGAAAATGGCGAATTGGCGAATAACGTTTGGTGAAATGGCGAATGACTAGGACTGTAAGCATAAGCAAGGTATGTATCTCGGCCAGCTGAAACGACCTACTATGGAGAGCAGGGTACCATGGGCCAGCAGTTGAGCTATTCTTCACTCAATAGCCATAGCTATGCATGCAGTGATGCAGCCCCCACAATCTCCATTCAAGGAGCTCATATTAGTCAAACGGGGCAGGTATCATGTCAACCAGTTCTAATATTCACCATTTCACACCGCATCAACGCGCACACGCGAAATAGGATAACATAAATTTATTGAGATATTTCTTCCTGCAACCTTTTTCGAATATAGCCTCGATGACAGTTCTCCTCGTTTTTCTCGGCGCAGAGAAGAACCACAACATTGTGTTCCGTTAAAAGATTATGCAGCTTTTCCATTCCAATTTTCTCGTCTACGAGTGTCGGTGGAAGAGTTCGAATTCTATTTCCCAGCTCAGGGATCCATATGTAGTGCTCCTTCAGTAGTTTCTCCAGGTGCTTCCTAGTGTAACAACCTAGGTAAGCGTGGTCCGGATCCTCCCTTACATCAACTACGATATCGTAATTCAAACTCGATAATTCTTCGAAGAAAGCGTCCGGCTTCTTACCGCCGTACCCTATCGTGTAAACTCGGTTAATCGACACGTGAACCTCATCCATTACCCGCACGCGTAGTGTTAAGTATTTGTTATTATACTAAATGCATTGAGCCTCGTAATAAGAGTGAATTTCGGTGATTAAGACTCTTCGTAGATTATGGGATTTTGTTCTGGATCTATTCAGGTCTAAAGGAAAGTGGGATGGCGTTGGGATTGGCGTTTAGCTGTCAGTGAATTTCACTATCCGTTATCGGTTTTAAACCGAGTCTCAAGCTCCCATTTAACTGCCCTCGCCTTCAAAACCACATCGAGAAAAATGCATTTCACATCTCTTTCCTTAGCTAATCTCGATGCACCCTCATCCTCTGTCACGAAGATGTAACCCTTTGCTTTCGCATGGTTTACCAGGTCCTCATCTTTATGCTCCCTGAAACCCTCATCTACAACGGTCACTACATCATAATCAGCGAATCGTAGAAGCTGCGCTAATCCGGTTAATTGTTCATCAAGAAAAATCTTCATGAGTTATGTAATTACTCATCGTTATTAAAACCGTATGCGCGACTATCCATGGTCAATAATTGTTTCTCCAGTTAAGATAAAAGATACGGTGACGATGAGTGGAGATGGAATTATCATCCAGGCTATAGCAGGTAATTAGGTAGTTGATTTTGTGCCGAGTAAATACTTTGAACTACATTGATGAAATTCAAACATATTATGCTAGGAATTATGGTTCACAGCCTGGTCATTTATTATAGAACAATCCCTAATGCTTTGGTCTACAAAGCTTCCGATTACTTAAAACTCGATCTGGGAAGATGTCGAAGGTATGGGATGAGTTTAACATAACCGGACTTAATGGCGAATAGATATTTTGGATAGGCCTATTGGATGATGATGCATTGGTTGGTTGGTTGGCAATGCATTGGTTGGTTGGCAATGCATTGGTTGGCTGGCATGTTGGGTTGGTTAAGCAACCAGTTAAAACCCCATCTACAGGGAGGAGTGTTCTACCAGTCGAGCCAACCAAACAATCATCCAACCAACCAATCAACCAAGCAAGCAACCAACCAACCCAGATCAAATAATTACAATTATAACATAGACGCTGCCAACAAAGCAGAGGTAGCAGGTGAATCCATACTTCGGGAGGGGGATGGACCAAAGATAAAACAAGACGATTTAATTTTCTGCCAAGGTCTAGTTAATAATCCTTAACGCTCCAATAAATCGTATCTCAAATACCCGTTCACTCCTACAGTTAAATATTGTCTAAGCCTTGGCGTATAAATAGCTCACAACATCTTATACTCAACTTCACTGATGACTGTGAAAGCTCTGAGTCAATCATAAATTTCCCAACCGGGAAATAACTAGGGAAAAAATGTGTAATATTAGTTAGAGCATCTAATTCACCATGCACCAGATTAACCTCGAGTTGATGCTCAACTAGAAGCAGCACCAGACAACCTGAACCAGAACCTCACCTGAACCTACCTGACCTGAACCAGACCAGCCTGCTCTGAATCCAATTATACCAGCTGGACCTGCTCTAGGCAAGGTGGGTTCCATATTAAAGCAGGTCAGGCAGGTCAGGCAAGTCAGGCAGGTCTGTGTGAGGTTGAGGACGATTCATCGAGCCACAAAGAAATTATTGGAAAATTAGCCTGAGAGATGCACCTTATGTAAACATATTCTTTGCATAATTTCCCGCCAAGGCTTAGCTAATAATCATATGCGCTCCGATAGCTCGTATTTCTAATACTCTTCACAATTACAGCTAAATATTGTCTAAGCCATGGCGAAAAAAAGACTCGGTATGATTCTGCTCAATTTAGAATATCGGTACATGTTGTGGCGAAAAATAAAGAGACTTCATGCTCATTTGTGGGTAGCGTGAACGTCACCTTTTAATGGATAAAAGCCCAGACCATAGCTCTTAACGAATAGTTCATAATTCAAGAGCAGCTAGACAAACATGTTAACCTGCTTTAAGTGTAATCCAAGTGCGAGTAACTGTTGAGTGTCTCTTCTTGAAAAGCGCGCAAATGATTCTCAATCGGCATCTATAGATGAATTTTATTTCTCGTGTTCATTTATTTTCTCTAGCATAATCTTCCCAGTTTTTCTGTTGGTTAAGGATGTTTGATACTTTTTCTTTAATTAATCGAACGAGTTTAGGGTGTCCGCGGTAGTATATTTCAGGTATGTTGAGTACAATCGTTTTTCCCTTGGCGTCAGGGTTTAGCTTCAGGACCTTGACGCTGTGGTGGTTCTCCATGCAGAGGATTAAGTCAGCCCAGTCTATCAGCTTCTTCGATATTGGCACTGTAGCATACTCTAGCATGGTGCCTGCTGACTTCGCCTCGAACCCGGGTTGGTTCTTATAGATGTCCTCCCCGGTTGGACTCCGATCCTGATTAGCGGAGCATACGAACAGGAGCTTCAACTTTATTCCTCCCCCAACCTCGTTTTAAAATCATCATTCAGTCTAGCGATCCTTTCAGCGGAGATTCTATACGGCTCCCCATTTTTCAACGCCTCTAAAAACGCCTTGACCGAGGAGATGCTTAGTTTTCGGAAGTCAACGGGGCTTGCCAGTCTGAAACCAAAGCGCAGAGGATCCCTGCGCCGAATCGTTTGAAGCATGCCCCCACTGAAGCCTGTAGCTTCAAAGACCTGTATGTAGGTAAGAGCTCCCATTGGGGTAATCTGAAAGAGCTCCTGCACAATTCTATGCTTCGGCATGTCGGGAAGAAACTCTGCTTTATCGGTGATCTCTCTCTGGTAGACCAAGAGGTTTTCTTCATAATCGAATTCTTCGCATTTCCTCGTACTGCGAATGAGTTTATCCCTTTTTAATAGACTAATCTTCTCCAATATCTGAGCTCCGAGGATCTCCTTCTCATCGGCTTTTTCGCTGATTACCTGATTTCTATTCTTCTCCGCTTCCTCGGTTAAGCGGTTCTCTTCAGCTTCTTCAGCCTTTTCTCTCTGCTTCTTCACTTTGATTAAAGTCTCCATCCGTTGGACTGCTTGCTCCAGGTTTCGCTTGTTAGCGTTGTCTTTTGGTGTATGCATATTCATACACCTGCCTTGGAATTTTTCCTAGTCTCTAAGGCCCGGATGTACCTGGCGTCGGATATGAGTTCCTCAAGTTTTCTCGTGGTGACTTCTTGCCCGTTAACCTCGATGTGGGGCCAGGTCTCTAGCCGCCAATTCCTGAGGCTTTTCGGTTTACTTGTTCCGTCTATGAGGGTTGCTGAGCCAATGTTATGTGATCGTTTTTCGAGGTTCAGTGCTTCTTCGTTGCATCTTTGGCAGTTTGGGTCGATGTAAATGTCAACCTGTACGTTCTGTTTTAGGGCTTCGTCAAAGTTCTGCGACTCAATCTCATCGATCTTTGGGTCTACCGGATATGAGTAACCCCACTTCACTTTAACGGACTCTCTACGCAGCTTCGCTTGCTTGGCACTCCAAATATCGCGTTGATAACCAAGGATCTCCCTGTTTGTGAGATTTGGGGTGAAGGCGAGGTTATACTTTGCTGATTCTCCTGTGACCACTATCATGCTTAGGAGGCCGAGGCTGTGGGCTCCACGTCCTTCACCATGGTAACTTGGCTGTGGGGCTAAATAGTGTTTGTGCTTCGACTCATCAGATATCGGTACTGTTTTGATTTCAATTTCTTTGTTCAACGTCTCTTACCTACTCTAGGTGCTAATTCAGAATGTTTAAATGGTGTGCATTGCGATATTAGCAATGGTATGATGTTTTGGTTAAGCCTATTGACCCAATACTACCTAAGGAGCAGCTAATTGAAAGGGCTAAAGTTCTGATGAGTGACCTACATGTCTCCTATGCAGAGCTTGCTCGGGAGATAGATATCACCCAGACAGGAATATCTAAGGTGTTTGCTGGAAAACGGGATCTCTCGTATGAAGAGGTCCAGATGATGATAAATTACCTCTCAGGAAGATGCTCAATAATTCCACCTGAGGAGAGTGCGATGAAATATGCTTCTACTTTTGAAAAGCTTGAATGGGCTTACGATGACGAAACCGTTGGTATACTAGCTAATCGAATGCTTATTAGAGGCTTCAGTCAACTCCCAGTAAAAAACCGGAGTAATCAGTTTCTCGGCGTCGTATCAGAGCTCAGTTTAATGAAACGATTGATGCACCCCGAAATAGGATCTAAGAAGATAAAGGCGATGGAGGATTTACGCGGTTTAAGATTGGCGGAAGCTGATGTGATTGAGGAGATACCGAAATATCCAATTGGAACTGAGATGACGGAGATAGCTCAAGTATTAATGAATTACTACTCAGTTCTGCTAACTGATAATGAAGAAATTGTAGGTATAATCACAAGAGCAGATTTATTGAAACTTGTTGGCAATCAAAAAACTGTTTTTCTAGGTTAGCAGTTATTTCGGTTGTAATTATCTTCGTAAAAAGTTGGGGTTAAAGAAGGAATCCGCCTTTGAGTGGGTCGTCTGGGTCGATTACTATCTGGTTAAAGCCGGTGATGTATGCTGATGCCAGTACATCTGGTACGATGGCTTTGTATTTTCCTACTTTGACCTCTTTCGCGATTTTACCCGTCATCACGGTGCTTATTGTGGATTCAAACTTGACTTCTCCGCCCTTCTTTAGCTCTCCTTTACCGTAGAGCGCCGCCATTCTGGCGTTTGTGCAGGTTCCCGCGGGGCTTCGGCAAGTCTGTTTTGGTCCGAAGACGTTCCAGTGTCTGCTAGTGTACTCTTTTTTGCTTGGTTTTGTGTAGAAGGTGACGAGGTCCAGGATGTTCAGGTTCGGGTATTCGGGGTGATCAACTTTTATTGTGTCCGCGATCTGATTCCTGATCTTCCAACCTAACGGTATCCACTCGCCTTTGTTCTCCAGCGTTGGTTTCAACCCGATGCTCTCAGCGTCGATGAACGCGTACCAGAGACCACCGTATGCTATATCCGCCTCCACTTCACCGAGTTTAGGGATATCGAACTTCATCGTTTTCCAGTAGAAACTGGGGACTCCCTGCATCGCGATCCCCTTCGCTACGCCATCCTTGACCTCAACCTTCGTCTTCACAAGCCCGGCAACTGTGTCGAATGTGATCTCAGTGTACGGCTCCTTCACCTCTACCATCCCGGTGTTGACGAGGGCTGCACTGCAGCTGTAAGTGCTATCTCCGCAGGCGCTGAAATAGCCGTCAGTCCAGAGATAGATAACTCCAACATCCGCCTCGGGCAGTGTAGGCTCAGTGAGCACCGCACCCAACATCCCGTCAAATCCGCGGGGCTCCTTCATCAATGTCCCTAGAAGGCTATGGTAATGGTCCTGAAAGTACTTCTGCTTCTCAACCATTGTCTCACCACGGAGCTTCGGCAGCCCTCCAACAACAATCCGCGTCGACTCACCGGAACAGTGAGTATCAATACAGGAAATGTACCTTTGGAACTTCATTTGATTACACCTAAAAAAAGAGGGGTGGGACCCTTTAAGTCACTATCGATCACGACTTTGATCTCTCACTGTAGCTTTCTTCAACTCATTGTCCACCAGATATATCGAATACATTATAAATTCAGGCGCAAGTTACCTGTTTTTCCTAAAAATCCCATCATCAATTTTAAAGATCTACCTCCCCCATCAAAGAAGCGATCCTCACTGGAGAAATATGCTATGGAATACCGGAGCAAGACCCGTCATAGTAATAGCATAGAGTATAGAAAAGGGGCTATGAATGTATTATCCATTAGCGCTAAGCCAAATCAGTGAATGCTAGCATATTTAAGTATCTTTTAGACGCGCTTAGGGAATTGCCTACTTTTGAGTTTGACCTTTGATTATTTTACCTTTTTTTTCTAATTCTTCTACACTCATATTCCGAACGTGTCCTATTTCTTCTTGGAGGTGTTTTTCAATTGGCGCAACTTTTTCTTTAAGATCCTCGATCTTGTTATCCATTAATTTACCTACTTCTTCATGGATCTCGCGCGCTTTTTCATCTTTCAACATGATCATTTTATACAAACCGAAGTATATAAAGCAGGACTTCGAATTATTACTTCAACTCTTCGTATACGTGACCAGATCAACCTGAAAAATAACCAATTTGTAAGGTTTGAATTAGAGGAAAATAGCGTATTGTAGGCTTATCGCAGATAGTGAATTTCTAAACAATTAAAGACGCGCATAGGAACAAATTTTAAAGTTTATTCCTTTAAAATAATCACAACTGTTTGATCCGAAATTGTAGACTGGATTAATAAATCAAGCATTTCCATGAAGAAGCTCCTCAAATATGCTTCAAGAAAAATACTCCACTTTCGACCCAGCTTATGGTTCAGGAAGATCCTGTGATCCCTGCCGTTAACCGTGTGGGTGAATGCGAACCATCGAAAATATGGCCGTGATCTTCTCAAGCATCTTCAGAACCGATTCTAGCTTCGGCTGTGTACCGTAAAGAATCATAGCGTGAAGCTTATGTTCCTGAGCCGTTATCGCGCCAACCTTCACAATAGCCTCAACAGACATATGATCTAAGAAACCTTTAACAATATTTTGTGCTAGAGAGATTACCCCTGATTTTTCAGATGGCCAAATGGAATAGACGCATCTGTCAATTGCCTGGTTCATCAACGTGCTAGTTGAGATGCCTCTGCTCTGAGCCTCTTTTTCCAATGCCTCAACTAAGTCCATTCTCATGCTGAATGTTCGTGTTGATGACTTATCCTTCGCAAACCCTTCTCACTTCATAATCATGAATATTAAAAAAGTTAACTAAATCGCGCGGTTGTGAAGATGATACTCTGAGTTGGTGTGACATCGTAGCGAGTTGTACGAAGCTAATCGTTGAGCTATTCAGGTAATATATGCACGTGCAAGCTACACGCTAATTGTTTAAAATATTGAACGATCTGTATGTTTTGATACAGTAAATAGAATCATATGCCTGCTTTGATTTTTTGATATAGTTTCGCGCCTTTAGAGGATTCCCAGATTGGGATCACTTGTACTTTAGCTACTTGTCCATACTCCGTGACGTAATGCATTATATCTTCAATACAGTCTGTTTCAAAAATAGTAAACCCCTTATAGCCTCGAGGTGAATCCGCCATCGTGTGCGGAGGGAAAATAGTCTTCAGGTTATGGTTCGTTGAAATCCGTTTGTCCCAGATTTCAATGAATTTTTCAAGGTCCTCTACATCACACTCTAAGAAAGCTATGAACTTCATACATTTCTCCTCACTTTAGTTTAGGTTTAATTTAACAAACCTGAATAATTATTGTATTCTCCTGTTTATTAATTATTCACCATGAAAAATATTGAGGAAAATGGAAGGATAAAAGAGAGGAGTGTGTGGAGCCTGTGAACTGTTACGTTGTATTAAGTATCCCTTAGATTTGTTGTAGCGCTACGCGTGTTGTGAACCTCCTCTTTTTCATCGGGAGGCTCTATCGAATATTCCTCTTCCTTTTCCCATTCCTCTCGATCTTCAATTTCATCTTCCTTATCTGCTTCTTCTTCCTTTTCTATTTCCTCCTCTTCGTGTTCTTTCTCACGCTCCTCTTCATGCTCAGCTTCAAGATTCTCCTTGTATTTCTCCGATAAGTTCACTAACATCATCTCCTCAGATAAATCATCATTACCGTAGAACTTGAATCCTCCTTGAAACCCACATGCGTGACAGGAGACAGAATTTGCTAATAAACATCAGGGCCTGAACGGTAATCCACTTTCCCGAACTTTCGCTGGGATTTTATCACCCCATTTCTCCAGCCAGGTCAACTCAGGCTCCCTCTCACGAAGCTCATCAGGCATCAATTCGGGAATGGACTCGACTGCACACCCCACTGGGAACCAGCGCCCACACTCGGGACAGACCAGTAACCCCTCAGCGACATCTACCATGTTCAGGTACTTGTGAAGCGCGTCAAACGTCTTATGATCAACATCTTCCAGCGTCTCCAAAGCATCTCGTAAAAGCTTCTCCGCAGCTGAGGACCCTGAAAGATCATGAATAACCTTTAGAGCTGGAGGGCTGATGACTCCCGTCTTAAACTGCTTTTCTAAGATCCTGTTACCCTCTTTCAAACTTGATATATTCTTTGAACCTGAAGCTATGCTATCAACATCCTCCAGGTCACTCCACCGGAAGAAATACGCGTCTAATGGATGGTGCTTATCGATTGGGCAAGCTAGGATGTTAAGTAGCCAGGGCTTCAAAGTGATCCCATAAAAGCTTGACTACAATAAATAAAAGATGTTGCAAAAAACCGTATCCATCATCTAAAAGAGCTGTGATAGTTACGGTTCCTTAGGTTTTGGAGGCGTGAAAAATGGTTTTACTTTTTTAGGAGTATATTTTTTCCTAGGTACAATCGGCTGTTTAGGTTGAGGCGGATTCTCTACTTGTTGAGAAGTATCACTAACTGGCTGAGGAGAAATCTCTACCTCTTGAAGGGGTTTCATCCCTTGCTCAGGGACATTAATCACCGGTGAAGGAGCATTCTTTATGGGTGAAGAAGCATTCAACAACGGTTGAGCAGGAGTCTCTACCCGTAGGGGAAGCTCTATCACCTGTTGAGAAGTAACCTCCACATTTTGGATAGGCATCGTTTCCTGTTTAGGGGTATTCATCTCCTGCAGAGGAACACTTATCACTCGTTGAGGAATATTCTCAACGGGTTTAGGAGATTTCTCCTCCAGTATAGAAGCATTCAACACCGGTTGAGGAACGGTCTTCACCGGTTGAGGAGGCTTCATATTAGGCTGGGAAGGCCTCATCCCCCTTTGAGGAGTATTCTTAACCTGCTGAGGAGACTTAACCCTCAGTTGATTAGGGTTCTTTACCGGTTGAGGAGATCTCTTAACTTGCTGAGGTGGCTTCACCCCCTGCTGAGGTGGCTTTGCCCCCTGCGGTCCACCTCTG
>JBFYNP010000046.1:0-3302 GCA_041304325.1 Candidatus Bathyarchaeota archaeon | reverse complement strand
AGCCAAACAAGGAAACATCACCAGAGGTTATACCTGTTGATGAACCGTTGATCGAAGTCGAGCTAATAGATGATCCACTCATTGAAGAACCTATAGAGGATGATTCTGATAGCGAGGTGCTTCGAGACCTTAAGGAGCTGAAGCTTATGGTCGAAGAGATGAAAAAGAAAGTTGAGCTCCGAAAGATAAAGAACACCTAAAAGATGTCACTGCGAGTTCTCGAAACCTGATTTTAATCTTAAGCCCATTGCTCTTTAACATACTTTAAGGCATCTGAAAGTGAGAAAGGCCTTGAATTGTTTCCTGTTCTCACATAGAACACCTCATGCCCATTCTCCCTAAGGAAAACGGGTTCAGCCCCAGGCAAGACATTAACCCGACACACTTCATGACCCTCAATTTCAGGGAAAGAGATGTTAACGAATCTTAATGAGGCATCACCTATGCTTGTTGAGAGTAAGGTAACTAGTTTATTCTCGAAGCCATCTCGGTTCTGGGTTTTTAAAGTCCCGTAATCATATTCGAGCCCAGAGGCTTTTCTATCGTCAGAGACACCGATGATAAGGTCTCCGCCCTCAGAATTCATGAATGCACAAATCGTTTTTAAAACAACATGCTCGAGGCTTGCATTAACGCATTTTCTTTCAAGGTCATACCGAAGAGTCGATTTGAACTCTAGGTATTGTCCCTCATCTTTACATAAAATGTCTGTGCAGAAGATCGAATCATCCTTTCCATGGGATAGTAGTTTAACGAACTCCATCATTTTTGGTTGCATTCTAGAGAAATCGGTCTGGGATAGAATCCCCATTAATTTCTTCTTATTTGATGCAATTACAGGGAGTTTTTTGATCTTGTGCTCCTGCATGAGCCTGTTCGCTTCCTCAAGAGAAGTGTCTGGACCAACGGTTATTACTGGCGATGTCATGATGTCTTTTACTAAAGCGTCACGGGGATTGATACCCTTCGCCACTACTCTTGTTAGAATGTCTTTTTCGGTTAGGATCCCTATTAAATCGTCTTTAGACATTACTAATATACTGCTTATCTTATGATACGCCATGATTTTAGCTGCATACTCAATCGTCAAGTTAAGAGAGATAGTAATAACGTCTTTCATCATAGCATCTTCTACGCATAGAGACAGAGCATGCACCAGATGCTTAAGTCAATTCAAATTATTAAAACAGTTATGGATTATAAACTAATTCTCCTATTAGCAACTCTAATACTCTAGTTAATAATTGATGATTCTATCATATACTCTGAAACTATATCATGTTAAATACCATTAATCCTTACTAGACTTATATTGAGCCAACCAGAGATGATGGATCTATTCAGAGTCGTGGTGGCGTTAAGCGCTTTAAGTTACGCTGCCTGGAAAGACGTTAAAACAAGGGAGATCAGTGACTTACCCTGGTTCATTATCGGAGGAACCGGATTACTCCTAGATATCTATGGTATCTGGAGGGGTGAACTTAGACTAGACTTTACCGTGGTTTCTTTAGGGTTTGCGGCGATTTTCGCTTTATCCGCTTTTGTATTCAAGATCATGGGGGAGGCAGATGCTTTAGCGATAGCAGCGATCGCGTTAATTCACCCTATGAGCCCAAACCTCGGCTTTACCCCCCTCCTATTTCCACCGGTGCTCTTCATCTTAAGCGTGGTTTCGAACTCGGTTTTAATGGGGGCTGCCTTGTTCATCTATGTCCTCGCAATGAACCTTTTAGAAAACCAAATGGGGTTGTTCTCCGGTTTGCAGAAGCTGCCTCTCTGGAAGAAAGCAGTGTTATTAGTGACTTCTCGTCGGGTAAAGCTAAGTAAGGAGATCAGACCTCCGTTTCATTATCCTCTTGAGAAATATGTGGAGGGTGAAACAGAGCATATCATAGTATTGAGGCCGAATATTTGGGATGACAAGCAGGCAATCAAAGAGTTCAATACGCTTAGAGAGCGTAAAGTTGAGTATGTTTGGATTTCAACAACTCTTCCATTCATCCTAAATATTCTTCTTGGCTATGTTATGGCTCTTATTATCGGAGATGTGTTGATTAAGGCAGTAAGCCTCGTGTTAGGATAGCTCACTTGAATTTATTTAATACCGGATAAATACAGGGATTATCACTTAAAATCATATAATAATCGTAAAAAATATTAATTATACATAAGAAAACATTGTGATACATTACGTGGGATGAGAAATATGCAAAAAACAAACGCAATCTTAGTTTTTAGCATAATAGGTATGTCTCTGGTCGCGTGTTTAGGCAGTATCAATGGAGCATTAGCTTCTGGTTCAGGGGTTGATTGGTGGAATAGTTATGGACACACCCTAGATAACAACAGAGTATCAACGTCTAAAGGCCCTCGAACAAGCCAACTTTTATGGACTTACACTGCAAGCGCCCCGGTACGCTCTTCAGCAGCAGTTGTTGATGGGGTTGTTTATTGTGCTGGATTTGATGGGACAGTTTTCGCCATTAACGCAAACATGGGTATCCAGATCTGGAATGTAAAAATAGGGGAGAAGGTATGGGCGTCTCCCACTGTCGTTAATGGAAGAGTCTATGTTGGCAATATGGATAACAGATTCTACGCATTAAATGCTTACACAGGAGAAACAGAATGGAGTTACATGACTCCAACGGGGATGTTTAATGGCCCCGCTGTTACAGATGGTGTCGTTTATCTAGCTCCGAATGAGGGTACGATCTACGCACTTAATGAAACCACGGGAGCATTGAAATGGAGCTTTAAATCAAACGGCGATGTCCGCGTCACTCCTTCAGTCGTCGACGGCATAGTATACTTTGGCTCCACGGGGACAACCTCAGGAGCAATTTATGCTCTTCGCGCCACTGATGGGTCGATGCTATGGAGCTTCCCTACAGGGCCTGGAGAAAGCAGTTACCAGGATTCTTCACCCGCTGTCGCGGGAGGAGTCGTGTTCATCGGCTCCTCGGACGGTAACTTATACGCACTCGACGCTTTAAGCGGCGAAAAGAAGTGGAGTTATAAAACAGGGGGAAAAGTGTCCTCTTCTCCAGCGACATTCCAAGACACAGTATTTGTAGGTTCAGAGGACGGCAAAATATACGCACTTAATAGCTCCACAGGTGCAAAGATCTGGGAATACTCCGTAGGCTCCCCTGTATACTCTTCCCCCTCATATGCTGACGGGCTATTATATATTGGAACATACGGGTCGAATAAGGTTCTAGCTCTTGACCTTCAAGGAACTTTAGTTTGGAGTTTCAATGCTGGACCGTTTTTTGCTTCCCCGGCGATTGCTAACGGGG
>JBFYNP010000045.1:0-15198 GCA_041304325.1 Candidatus Bathyarchaeota archaeon | reverse complement strand
GTGATCGCAGCTGAGCCTTTTCTACGCCTTCGCAAGTCTTTCCAGAATTTATTCGCAAACTCAATGTCATTTTCACTCAAAAAAGTTTTTGCCATTGACATTGCAACAGTCACGCTTTTCGGTGCTCTTTCCTTGATGCAACCAAAATACACTCTTATGTCCTCTTGATAATTCCTCTTTTCATCAAAGTATTTTTCAGCCATCTCTTCTATTGTTCCTTCTAAACCAAATGTTGAAAAGTACCTTTTCAAAAAAGCCGTATAGTTTGCTATAGTTGCCTCACTAGAATACATTGATAAAAAGTGTTCAATCCGTTTCATCTTTAGTCATATCTATAATAACACTACTAGCATTTAAATATTATTATACCCATATAAAATTAACAGATTAACTATTTCAGTCATCAAGTATCGTGCTCAAGGATCTGAGGGTTTTTTACTATACCTTTGAATTTATCAGCCATTTCCGTGAGTCCAACCAGATTGAAATCATTTCTATTAGTTAGGAAGATGACATTAAGTTTCCTAGAAGGGATCCGAATATAGACGTTATTGAATCCGGATGTTGAACCGTCATGAAATATGACTTTCTCACCGCCCAAGCTATTTATCTTCCAGCCATACCCGTAACCGGCAGTTTCTCCGTTAGTAAGTTTTCCGGATACGAATAGGTCAGTAAAGTCTTCCTCGTTAAAGGGTAGAGAGGTATTTCGGCCTCTAGGTAGGAATAACTCTGTTTTATATGACGTTGGGAAGAACATCATACGAAACAGGGCTTATGGATATGAGGAAAAGACCGGTAAATGGGTTATGAGAGATCAGAGCCGGACAAGCACCCTCTTCGGTGATGGAGGCGTCAACTCCAATATCGAGGACCTCGTGAAATGCGATGAAGCACTATATGATGACAAGAGCTCCACTTTAGTTCCGTTTTCAATTTTAGCAAGACCATAAGTTCTTTTCAATAACGGTTGACTGTTTTTAATGATAGCAAGCGAAGCGCCAGGAACCTCTCCATGTACGCTTTGAAGAGCGTGTCTGCTCTTTCGTTAAGATCGCTCACAGCGAAGAGGAGAACTTAACGATAAGTAGGTTGCTTATTGATTGCAGCCGCAAACGTCTCGCTTAGGTTCACCTTTAAGGGTTAAACTGTGATTGAATCTCTCCCGCTTTGCTTCAAGGTAGTGAATATTGTAGGGGTTCGCCTCCAGCTCTAGAGGAACAAGCCTTTCGATTACTATACCGAATTTTATCAGCTGATTCGCTTTATCCGAATTATTTGATAGTAGTCTAATGCTTTTCACACCTATTTTTGATAGCATCGCGGCGGTTACCTCGTAATTGCGGTCATCTGGTTTGAATCCAAGAGCAACATTTGCATCATATGTGTCTAGCCCAGCATCTTGGAGCATGTAAGCTCGTAGCTTATTTGTTAATCCGATCCCACGTCCCTCCTGTTGCATATAAACAATGACGCCGAGACCTTCTGCCTCTATCATCTGTAAACTTTGGTTGAGTTGAGGACCGCAATCGCATCGGAGGCTGCCGAGAGCGTCGCCTGTGATGCAGCTGCTGTGAACTCGGGTAAGCACGGATTCAAGCCCAGATGTGTCCCCTTTCACGATCATCGAATGGTCTTTCCCATCTTTATTGTTAGTGAATCCTAGGATGTGGAAATCTCCGTGAATCGTCGGAAACTTAGCGACCGCGACAAGTTGAACGCATAGGTTCTTTGTGCAGTGCTCGCAGTCCCAGCGGAGTGGACACGCATCATGCTCTGTCGCATCGGAGGTAAGGGTCTCATTATAGCTTAGAGACATGACAAGATATTATGAGTCGAAGAATTTGAATCATACATATCTTAGTTAAATATTTAACATCATCCGGGTTGATCTCTATTCATGTGGCGAGTTCTATCAGAGTCGGGTAGGCTTAATGCGGTCCTAATTCAGAACAGTGTTGAGTCTTTCTGGGAGAAGCGACTACCTTTCGAGGGGATCGAGAGTAGTTTACAATATAACGCGAGATGTGTCCACGCGAGCATGGAACCAGGTCAAGATGAGTGGCTTGAGCTTCCAAAGATGCTCCGTGATGAGGGTGTCGAGGTATTCGAAGTTCTTGAGATTCTCAAGCGGGGTCTCGGAAAGGCTACTAAGAAGGAGAAACAGGGGATAATAAAAAAGATCTGGAATGGATTCTCTAAATCACCGAACCCGGAAGAGCTTAAGGTTGAGCATCTTATTTATGGATACCCAGAAGAGCCTTATTTTGACTCAAAACAGGACGCGGTAGTCCTCCCCGATTTCCGTCGAGTTGCATGGCCTTACAGTAGAGACACCAGCTTCACAACCCAAGTTGGGACCGTAATCTGCAACATGCGTCGGTATAGCCGACGCCATGAGCCTAACGTCGTTAAGCTCGCATACGAGTTAGACCCTAAGCTAAGGGAGAGAGTAGAGGTGGTCTACGATGCGAATGAACCTATAGCAGCTTCAACAGAGCCACCATGCGTCGAGGGTGGGGATACGCAGATCGTGGACGATGAAACCATCGCGATAGGGGTTGGTCAGAGGAGCACGATGACGGGGTTTCTATGCGCCGCAGAAAAACTCGTGAAAGCTGACAGAGATGGTGCATTAAAGTACATTATTGCGGTTCAACTTCCAGACTACCCCGCAGTTGATTATATGCATCTCGACGTTATGATCAACTACCCAGCTAAGAGTAGAGCACTTGTGATGCCCTATGTCTGGGACACCGAGATCATCAAAGACTTACCTCCTAAAAAGCTCCTTATGAAGACGCTTTATGCGATTCAAGCTCAGAGCAGCAATGACTACCGGCCTCAAGCACCGATCATCCATCCTGAGGCTTTCCGTAACGCTGGGCGAGCAAGCATTTACAGCGTAACCAAGAGTGGTCTCGAGTACAGAGGAGCTGAAGTGAGCTTCTTAGACTGGCTGGTGAAGACAGGAAAACTTGAGAAAGACGGATTTATGCTAGTTGGTGGACAATCGTCGGGTAAAAACGATTTCAAACATCTCTACATGTCACTCATGGAACAAGCACGGGGAGCCGGAAACGTAGTTGCAGTAAAACCAGGGGTGGTGATCGCTTACAAGCGGAATAAACTAACCATAAAGGAACTGAGGGATAATGGGATAAGGGTTAAAGAGTGGAACGACTCACACCTTGACCTACTCGGTGGACCACATTGCAGCACGAGCCCATTAAGTCGTGACGCGTGAGGCGTAAGAATAATCGTTACACATTAGTATTCATTTTATTATAAGTGTCTATGAAGTTCTGAGCGAATTCGCGTGCTTTTTTCTCTGTACCTAGGTGCTTTCTAGTGATGTCAGTCCGTAGATGATGGTAGAACTCATGTATAACTACAGATGGGTTCCTGAAGGTTTCGCCGTTCAGAACTGAGACGGTCTCAGTTCTAGTTTCATAGCAGCCTAGAGTGTTGATCTTGTGTCCTCGAGGTAGACCGATTTTCAGTTTAGGTGCTGTTACGTTGTAGTGATCTGAGAGCTCTTCGAGTGCCTGCTCGGTTTTAGCATCGAGGATTAGCTTTACGATTCGAGTTTTAAACTCAGACTCTGACAACATGTTCATGCGCCCATTTTGCTACAGTTTATGGATGAATGTTGCCACCTCGTCGTAGAATGCTTCAGGGTTTTCCACCATCATTAGATGCCCCGCTTTAGGTATGAAGACCAGTGGAAAGAGGGCTTCAAGTTTCTTCTCGGATTTCCATTTTCCTTTATTCATGTCCCCGTAGATGGCGAGAACAGGGATATTAAGATCTGTGAGGCGTTTAACGAGTGTATCCTCAGTAGAAACCTTTACGAGATTCTTGCTGCTCCAATATATGGTCTCAGCGCCTGCTTTTCCTTGGCTAGAAACCATTCTGCCTACATCTCCCTGTCTTCTGAGGATATCCAAACCTTTCGTGAATCCTTTTTCTTTGTACTCCTCGAAGGTGTATCGAGTAATGACGAGGTTACTGCTAAAGCAATCATCAAAGTCGATGTTGCCCTCAGCATATATGACCGCCTTCACACGGTTGCCTAAAGCCTCTGCGAGCATAACCCCAATGGGACCACCCATGCTGTGAGCGATAATCGCTATATCCCCCGTAATATTCAACTCATATATTAAATTCCTAACAGCGTCTGCTTGTTCTTGCATAGTGTAAGTGAAACCCTTCGGAGCAGGAGTGTCGCCAAAACCAACGAGGTCTGGTATGATAACATTGAACTCCAGAAGGGCATTTACGTTGAGGATGCTCTGGAGGTATTCCTTGGATCCTCCGAGACCATGGATGAGAACTAAAGTAAGAGGTTTTGAGCTTCTGCGGTAGGTATAGCTGAATTTGATGGGATTCATGTTGTGATTAGACGCGGAGTTGTGATTAAAAAATGAGAGCCTAGAAGTGGCGGAAACATCGTTCGTCGGTGAACGCCATCGCTATTCCATGTCGGTTGCACTCCGCGATGACCTCATCGTCCTTCACTGAGCCTCCAGGCTGACAGCAAGCTTTGACTCCATGGGCAGCCAGAACCTCGATGCTGTCGGGGAATGGGAAGAAGCCATCGCTGGCGAGTACGCATCTATTAATCCGTTCTTTGTGTCCTCTTTCTTCTGCCTTCTGGATCGCCTGCTTAACGGCGATAACGCGGTCCTGTTGCCCGGTACCTATACCAAGGGTCTGCTTGTCGTCTGCCAATACCACACCATTGCTGCGAACGTTTAGATTGATATACCAGGAGAATATGAGGTCTGCAACCTCTTTTGCTGTGCCTTTCCGGTCGGTTACCCAGCGGAGTCCATCGGGTCCTTTGATCTTTGTAAGCATCGGTGTGCTCAGTACAAAACTGCCATCAGTCATGGTACTGATCACGAGAGGCCATGGCTCCTCGCCTACAAAGCGGCTCGCCTTGTAGAGGTTATCCACCTGGATTATACGTATATCTTTCCTCTGTTCAAATGTTGGGAGTGCTTCTGGCGAGTAGGCGGGGGCGATTACAGCCTCCACGTAGCCTGTCATGATCTCTTCAGCTGTTTCCTTATCCACCAGTGTGTTGAATCCAACGACGCTCCCGAATGCTGCGAGGCTGTCACTTTCCCAAGCGCGACGGAATACATTTTTCAAAGCGTCGCCTTCCCGTGCAGCAGCAACACCACTGGGATTGACGTGCTTCATTACTGCACATGCAGGCTCCTCGAAGTAGCGGATGATGTTGAGAGCATTGTTCATGTCCTCGATGTTGGTTCTGCTGAGTCCACCTTTTCCGGTCTTCACTATCTTCATTGCACCGACTGTGAGATTCGCAGAGTTCTTAGGGGCATAGTAGGCGGCAGGTTGATGAGGATTTTCTCCATATCGAAGGCTTTGAGCTTTTACATACTCAATTTCTTCGTCGCCGAACACCATTTTAACGGTTTCAGGGAAGTTCTCTGCCAGTTTCGTTCTATATAATTTCTTTATACTCATTGGTTTACCTCCAAATACTTAGTGATGGCTGTATCATACTCGCTTGTGCGTTTGAATGCGCGTTGGGCGAGTTTTCGGATTAGTTCGGGATTTATCGAGCCTTTATTCGCTTTGAGACTCTTAATTACTTCCTCATATTGGCTAGGATCGGTGATGACAGCTACACTTCTGTAAAGAAGGGCAGCTTTCGCTGCGCTTCGGATCATCGTGGGACCTCCGATGTCGATATTTTCAGCAGCTTCATGAAGCTTCGCTCCCTTCGCTACTGTAGCCTCGAAGGGGTAAAGATTAACGACAACTAACTCGAAAGGTTTGATTCCATGTTTCACCATGTAATTTTTGTGTTCGGGATTACTAACGTTTAGTAGAAGCCCCCCATGTACCTTAGGGTGTAGCGTCTTCAAGAGGCCATCTGGGGACTCAGAATGGCCAGTATAATCGCTCACTTCTATTAAATTACGGTATCCCAACTCTTTGATCCTTTTCGCTGTCCCCCCGCTGCTAACGACCTCGACGTTGTATAGATCTAAAGTTTTCACGAGTTCCTCTAGCCCAGATTTGTCGCTTACGCTGATAAGCGCTCTCTTCACGACCATATCTATCACCTAGTTGTGAAGTGAACCCAACATAAAAGGGATAAAGATTATCAGAGGAAAAGCCGATTTTATAAATTTCTAGCATTCTTGAGGATTTTATAACCTCAAGGTTTATGATTAATGCGTGTAGAGAGAGGTTTCAAATACAACCAATGCTGAGGTCACTTAGAACCCTTGAACTTCTTCCAAATAATTATTGAACCATGTCTTGTAGCTCTACTTTGTTTAGGGTTCAGTTTCACATATACCATGGAGAAGTTTCCCAATTTCGCTCAGATTGGGTTAGCAGCAATGGGATCAATGATCACATTCTATCTTGTGCTTTACCTTGGATTCAGTCCTTACCTAGCGGTACCATTTGCAGCGGGGTTATGTGGCTTCCTCGGGGTATTCCTCTATCTATTTATTGTTAGACCTCTTAGACGACATGGAGGTTACAGGGATGTGACTCTCACTCTCGCTTTCCTTGCGGTCTCCTGGATTTTAAGGACGTTCTACTTCATGTTCAGTTACTGGTCTTCCGTAGCTCGGAAGATCCCTGGGCGTGGATTCAATGTGGCAAAATACGATTTTGTTTTGTTTGATATGCCTGGAATAGCTATCGTAGTTCCCATAGCTTGTGTAGTGCTTGTGACCATTCTTTACATCTTTCTTACCAGAAACAGTTTTGGAGTAACTTTACGGGCTGTTGCTGAAGATGAATCTCTGGCAGCTATCCTAGGTATTGATACATATAAGACTCATATCGCCTCATGGCTTTTGGTTGGTACATTGGCAGGTTTCGCAGGTTCATTACTGTCGATAGATAGAGGAATGAGCTCCGATTTCGATATATTATTCGTTATAGTCATGGCTGGCAGTTTTATAGGGGGAATTAACAGTGTTTTTGGTGCTGCTGTCGGAGGTTTTTCCATCAGTTTAATAATGAACTGGCTTCCTGGAATCGCTAAAAGTCTTATAGGGAGCTATAAGGTTAACCTTCTCTTCGGAAGCTTTGACATATATAGTCTAACAACGCTTCTGCCTTACTTAGTCCTCTACATAATTTTAATCTATGAGCCGGAGGGAATTATGGGATTAATCGCACGGCTCCGCAGTTATATCAGTAACCTCTCCCGTGGAAAAGACAACCTGTCTGAAAACTAGCGGGTTAGATGAGAAGAAAGTAAAGATTAGAGGCTGCGGTTTGGCCCAGGCATCATTATGTCGTGGGGGGAGATCTCTTGGAATCCACGCTCAGTGATCTTGGCAAGTTTTGCGTTACTCCACATCTCACTGATGTTTGATGCACCTACGTAACCCATTGCAGCTTTTAGACCTCCTGTGAACTCATTAATGATATCCTTTACAGGGCCTCGGAAGGGAACCCATCCTTCTACACCTTCATTTATCGCTTTGCTAGGTTGACTGTATCGATCTTGAACGAAACGCTTCTTCCTAGCACGGGCTGACCCCATGCCATAATATTCCTTATAGTAGCGTCCTTCCATAGCAACGAGGCGTCCCGGAGATTCACTACATCCAGCGAATACATTCCCCATCATAATGCATGAAGCCCCTATTCCAAGGGCTAATGCAGCATCTCCCGGGTTCCTTAGACCTCCATCAGCGATGATTCCGATTTTCGCTTTATAATCCTTGACTGCGTCTGCTGCACTGCTTGTCGCGTATAGTGTAGGTGCACCAGCGCGTGTGACTATGCTGGTGGAGCATATGCTTCCACTCCCGATACCACATCGGAGACCTGCTATTCCTTCTAGCTTTGTGATGCAGTCTTCAGCGGCTTCGTAAGTACCTATACTACCAACAATCACCTCTGCAGAGACTTCCTTAAGGATTTTTTTAGTTGCTTCGAAGCAGTTACGGTTGTGGAAGTGGGCAACATCAGTGAGTATTACATCAACGTATTTGTCAAGCGCTTTAGCGCGTTCCAGGTCGAAGGGACTTACTGCAGCACCTACGAGAAGGCGACCGTCATTGTTGCGAAGAGCATCAGGATAGTCACCTTTGAATGTGATGTCTTTCATAGTGATGAGCCCTGTCACGTGACCGGAATCGTCGACGATGGGTAGTTTCTCTATCTTATGTTTGTGAAGGAGCTTCTTCGCGTCCTCTATGTCGATGCTCTCTGGGCCAGTTACTACTTTCTTTGTCATGACTTCCTTGACCTTTAGCTGCTTTTCAGCGAGTCGAACATCGCGCCAGGTAACTATTCCACTTAGTTTCCCATTTTTGCGTACTACAGGGAAGCCCTTAATGTGGTGTTCATCCATGAGCTTGAGAAGCTCTTCGACTGTGGTGTCGGGGGTAACGGTGATCACATCACGAATGATCATCGCCTCAGCTCGTTTCACCGCTCGAGCCATATCTACCTGCTCTTCTGAGGTGCAGTTCCTATGGAGGATACCAATTCCTCCGCTGCGCGCCATAGCTATTGCCATCTCAGCTTCAGTTACTGTATCCATGGGGCTGGAGATGTATGGGACATTCAACTCAATCTTCGGCGTCACCCGGGTTTTCACGATAGCCTGATTCGGCTCGATCTCGGTCCAACCGGGAAGAAGTATGACGTCGTTGAAGGTGAAGGCCTGTTCTGCGTTTTTAAATTTGTCACGAAAAACCATCACTTACACCAACATTTTAAAAGCGTACTGTACTTACGTATAATATATAGTTTTGGGTATAATGAACGTATGTTTTTTACACTTCTATGCAAAGAGGTGTTTTTCGTAATCAATTTCATATAAAACAATAAATATATACTTAATAATTAAAATTATCGATGGTGACTCAAACGGTTTTCAGCTTTTTCAAGGTCTTCAGGTGAGTCTATGTCCTGGAGAGTGAGTAGTTCGGGGTCTATTTTTCTGATCTCTTCAACGGGGAGCATTACAACGTCGGTAAGTCTTCGAAGGATCATTCTTAGTCTCATCTCCCCTGTATCAAGTAGCCGTCTAGCTTGCTCTGCGCCTGTAGTGTTTCTGTAGACTGAGTGAAGAGGTTCCACATAGCCGTTAGGCCAGATGGGTGTTGCTGCGTCATGCCCATTTGCTAGGTTGAAAAGCCTCTCTACAATTAGTGGGTTAATATATGGCATGTCATGTCCTGTCATGAACGCATAATTTCCCTGGACATTTGATAAGCCTGTATACGCACCGAGAACAGGTGAACCTTCACCAATTATATCAAGGATAATTTTAGTGTCACAAAGGACTTTTTGATATTTTTGTTGTTGCTCAAGTGTATGTGTTACGACTATGACTTCATCTACTACCTCTGCGACTCTACGCTTTGTGTGTAAAATTAAAGGTTCTCCATGAAGTAATGTAAGCCCTTTGTCCACGGTCATTCGTCTTGAGTTTCCACCTGCGAGAATGACTGCACTACGCATCGTTACCTTCCTACAGCCAGTTTAGGGATTTAGGAGTGTCGATAAAAAATTTTATTGTTGATTGAGTCGTTAGTAGACGCGTTGACCTGTGGAAACTACGGTAATTTTTTAGATAATCGTGAGTTCTCGAGTGTATTTTGTCAGATACTCACCGCCAATTGGTGTTACCATTACAACGTCCTCGACGCGGCAACTCCAGCTTTGCTTAAGGAGGATGCTGGGCTCGATTGTGAACATCATTCCATTTCGAAGTATCGTTTCGTCTGGTTGGTAGAGGTATGGTGGTTCGTGAACACTTACACCTATTCCATGTCCCAAGCGGTGAACGAACTCATCTCCATGACCTGACGCCTCTATTACCTTTCGTGCAATACGGTCGAGTTGCATCGCGTTTATGCCACCGTCAATCATCTTCTTCACCGCGTCACTTTGGGCTTTATTCACCGTTGCGTGAACTTTCTTGTATTCACTGGGAGGTTCTCCTACAAAGCAGGTTCGCCCGAAGTCGCTGCAGTATCCTTTGTAGCAGGCGCCAAAGTCGAAGGTAATAGCGTCACCTAGTTCCAGGGGTCGACCTAAGCCACTCTGATCCGTGAAGCTGCGAGGTTTACCTGGGCGTGTGAACCTAACACCGGTCTCAAAGCTTGGGTACTCAACGCCCCGCTTTGCGAATTGGTAGTTGATCTCCCCCGAGATCTCGAAAGGCGTGAGTCCGATCCGAAGAAATCGAACCACCTCTGCGTATGTCTGGTCTGTTATCTCTGCAGCTCTCTGCATCGCTTCAACCTCTTCCCGATCCTTTATCATCCTCATCGATGCAGTGATCTCTCCCGCAGCACTGATAACGCTACCAAGAGCTGTTTTAGATAGGAGTATCGCGGTGCTGCTCCACGCACGGTCATCTACAGCAACACCGCCTCGAACCTTCAACGCTTTGATCACATCAGTCATTACGTCTCGGGGTTTTTCGTTAGGACTGATAACCCGTACTTCATTAATCCAGGGCTTCCCTTCTGCTTGTTTTTCAAGCACGATCCCGTGGGGTCTTGGGGGGAGCACTAGAGTTAATTTGTCATCGACGCTGATGTATGCACCAACAGCATAGTCTCCATATGCATTGTGGTCTGTATAGTCAGGGCTACCCCGCATAAGACCAACAGCCCACCATAAGGTTGACCCTGGGTGGAGAAACATGAGCCCTATGTTTCTTTTTCTCATCTCCTCGCGAATCCGCTTGAGTCTTCCAGCGAAATCCATAGAACACCGAAATCAATGTGTTCACAGAGCTTAATAGAATTACCCAAAACTGATTTTTCGCTTTCGTATATGAACTAAATAAATGTGAGTGAGGAGGAGAGCTATGAACGGTAATCCAAGGCTTGAATGAATCCTGAAAGCCAAGGGTTTTGAGAGTAGACCTAAGGTGATTATTTCCATGAGTCGGTACTCAGATACTCCATAACCAGAGATTAGAAAAATAATGGTTACAACTGTGAATAATTGGTGAACAACTTGTTCGATCCTCATATCAATTCTCCCCAAAACTTCTGTCGATTCCACCATAATTGCTGTAGCTACGGCTCTCCCAGTAGCCTCGGTAATTCACGTTATCCGAGACCTCTATCTCATTGACCCATTTCACCCATTTATACCCCCATTTACTCTCGGCGACAACCTGAAAGGGGTATCCCCTCTGTTGCGGTAGATTTACACCGTTCATTTTGTAGGCAAGAAGGATGTCATTCGTCGTTACAAACTCTAGTGGAAGAGCTGATGTGTATCCATCAACTGCGTGGAATATGAGTACTTTTCCTTCCTGTTTAACACCCGCGTTTGCTAAAATATCCTCAATTTTTACTCCTTCCCAAAGGAGTTTAACGCTCCAGCCTTCTACACAGTTGATGGTTATGACTTTCTCATATGGGTTAAAGTTGTTTTCGACTTGATTGATAGTAAGCTCAAAGGGATTTGTGACTAATCCCGTGATCTTTAATCGGAATGTTTCTTCGTCAACTGACTGAGGCCCCCGAATGGAGTTCTCCCTAAAATCATTTATTGATCCGAGTCTCTCCCCTTGATACTCTCTGATCTCAACTGAGGTTAGTACACCATCTGTTTCGCTTCCGATGAATGTATAAGCACCATAAATGAAGCTTAGAACAATCACGCCAACTATCAGATAGGTGCTTCGGGAAGACATAATATTCAAAAACCCAAGTAAACCGTTGAATAAAAACAACTTTAAAAAAATAAACTAAAAAAATGAAGATAGCCCCTAAACGCTATCCTTCATCTTACGGTAGAACGTATAATCGACGTACTCGCGGTAGGGAGACTCGATCTGCCTCTTAACCGGAACCAAGCGACTCCTCTTCTCTTCGATCTTCGGGGTTACCGTGAAGATGTAGGTATCGCTTCCTGCACCTGAGCCATATGCTGTCATCAGTATTTTCTCACCCGGCTCGGCGATGTCCAGGACTGCTGCTAAACTCGTTGGACATGAACCACTGTACAGGTTACCTATCCTCTGTACGGTAAGGCTTGGCTCGATCTGCTTTCTCTCGAACCCTACCTCTAACGCTGCACGTACTGGAAACTGGCCGTTGGGGCTATGACACACAACATAGTTGATATCTCGAGGCTTAAGACCTGACTTCTCTAATCCAGCTTTCATGCTGGTAAGAACATGTTTGAAGTATGCAGGTTCTCCTGTAAACCTTCCTCCGTGTCGTGGATATTTCTCACCTTCACGACGGTAAAAATCGGGGGTATCGCTAGTGTAGCTGACGTAGTGGTCTAGGGTGGCAATAACGTCGCGGCGACCGAAGATGAAAGCGGTAGCACCTGCACCTACAGTGTAATCGAGAGCGTCACCGGGGGCAGCTTGACTGTTATCTGTGCCTATGATCATGGCGTATTCTCCACCAAATTGGGGGTAGCCAACAAGGGCGCAGGCGTCAATATATAGGTCGGTTGCTGCTTTGCATGCGAATTGGGTGTCGACTCCTCCAGCGAAGAACCCGTCCTCGAATTTTTCACCGAGTTCTAATGCTTGGATTACTGTAGCCATGATGGGTTTAACTGCGTAGGTTGGGCTCTCGGTTCCGACGTGAACTTTTTTAACGAAACTGCTGTCAAGTCCTGCGTGGATTAGGGCTCTTTTACCGGCTTCTACTGAGAATGTGGTGGTGTCTTCATCCGCGTATGGAAGGGTTCTCTCCTTGACACCGAGGATACCATCTCCGTCGTTCTTGATCCTGTATTTTGGAATATAGGCGCCGTAACTCACAATCCCTGGCTTTTCGGTCTCTTTACTTGGCTGAATATGCTGATACTCCTGGTAGGGATAGTATTCATCAGCGAAGCTGAAGTTAAGGCTTGAGTAGTATACGAGGCCGCTTTCGCCGTCTGCGAATGTGCGGCGGAAACGTGGGACTACGGGGCGGTCTATGTAAGTTGAGATGTTCGCTGTTTTATCTGGTAACAAATCGGTGATCCTTCCAGGGACCTTAACACCATCCTTGAACTCGATTATGCCGCTCATGAATGTGTCAAGATACTTGAACCGGTTTGTTGGAGCTGAGATTACTGTGCCCGAGTAGAAATCTCCTTTCTCGTAGAAGTAGTCAATGTTCTGCATCTTACTGGAGCGTCCCTCGTTGTCGCAGAAGCTTTTTGGTGGAAAGTAAACTTCTCCACAATTGGTGCATTTGGAAGCGGTTATTCTATAGTCTATAAGGGATTTCCTGCGTGCGATTGGTTCACTCATTTTAAAGCCTCCTGAGAATATGTACGGTGCATATTGCGCCTGTGCCTCCGATGTTGTGGCATAGAGCAGTTTCGATTGGGGTCTTTATTTGTTGTCCACCAGCTTGACCTCGGAGCTGTGTCCAAGCTTCGTAAGCCTGCCTAACTCCAGTGGCTCCAACGGGGTGACCATCCGCCTTTAAGCCGCCGCCAGGGTTTACAATGAGATCGGAGCTTCCCTTGTAAGGAATATGTTTACCACTCTTTCCATTCTCATAGCTCTCGTATACACCCTTCCAGCCTTCGCCTTTCTTATAGAAACCGGAGTCCTCGAGGAAAAGGATCTCTTCGACGGTGAAGCAGTCGTGCACTTCAGCCATTTGGATATCCTTCCAGGTAACACCAGCTTCCTTTAACGCGGCGCTTGTACCTAGCTTGGTAGCTTTGATGCTTGTCAGACTTTCGCGTGTATAGAGACTTACATCGTCGGTTGATTGCTGGCTTGCGGTGATGTAGATTGGGTTATCTGTGTACTCCTTCGCCTTCTCTGGACTTGTTAGGATGAGAGCTGCTGCGCCATCTGTAACCGGGCTGCAGTGCAGAAGTCTGACAGGGTGAGCTACGAGACTGCTATTCTTGACTGCTTCTGGTGTAAACTCACGTCGAAATTGAGCGTATTCATTAGGCATTCCGTGATGATGGTTCTTGGAGGCTACTATAGCCATAGCGTCTTCGCACTCTTGTTTCCCACCGCTGTAATCGTATATGTAACGGCTCATCATTGTTGCATATAGACCGGGGAAGCTAAAACCAGCACTGAATTCATTAGGGTCTGCAGCGAACATGAGATCGTCACTAATTTTGTTGGATCTATCGGTCATCTTCTCGAATCCCCCAACAAGAACAGTATCATAGTGTCCGCTTCTAATGCCTACACAGGCATTGTAAATAGCTGAGCCTCCGGAGGCGCATGCAGCTTCGTTCATACTTATAGGGATGTTCAAGCCGAGTTCCTTAGCCATATGGCCTGGAACAAGCCCCATCTTGTTTGTAGTTTGATAGAGGAAGCTCCCGAAGAAGCAGGCTTGTAGCTGGCTTCGGTGGATCCCCTTATCTACGCTTTGCATACAGTGAAGGCCAGCGTCGAATAGTAGCTTCTCGGGGTCGTCGTACCAGAGTTCCCCGAATTTTGTTCGCCCTGCGCCGACGATTGCGGCGATGGGTTTGCTGTCAATTGTCATGTCGGGGGATTGTGTTTATTCATGCCTTAAAGGTTTACGTCTCTAAACGGAAAATGCGTCGACGTTTGTCGTATTTCAGAGATGTATTAACCTTATGCTTATTCTGAACATCGTCCTTCAATCAACGTGCGTGCTCTATTTACCAATGCTTGAAGCATTGTTTAGACTCAATCTCAATAGTACCTCTCGACTCCACCGTAACCGAATTTCTTGTTTAAGGCAGTCATTTTGATGAAATACCGGAGCCTTTTCTGGAACTCCGTGGGTCTATTCCTAGCACCTTCGATGAACCCGACGCGGATACGTTTGTATTCCTCGGAGAAGTTCTGAAAGTTCCCCCACGCGTCCTTGTCGGATTTTATCTCTTCGATGATATCAGGAGATATCTTGAAGGTCGTCTCGAGGATATCTGATCCCAATTTGGCAAGTACTGATGTTTCCACTTTGCCTTCAATAACAAGAGCCCTGAGCCTTATCTTATTGGTCTCAGAATAAGGGGATAGAGCTCGACGCGGCGAAAAACGCTGTGCGAAGCGCTCATTATCGATGGTTCTCTGAATGGAATCGATCCACCCGAAGCAGAGGGCCTCCTCGACTGCGTCGTTGTAGGAAATCCGAGGTTTTCCAGTTTCTTTCTTAAAATATACGAGCCAGACCTCTTTATCTGTCCTGAAGTGTTCCTCAAGCCAAGCGCGCCAATTCTTCCTCGTTGTTACGTGAA
>JBFYNP010000044.1:0-6568 GCA_041304325.1 Candidatus Bathyarchaeota archaeon | reverse complement strand
CGGGAGCACATAGCTCCATCTCCGAGTCTCCCTCGACCAGTCTCTTAAGATACACTGCTTGATCCAGGTTCTGCTGGATAAGGTTCGAATACTTATCTAATCCATAGGCTCTCATCAACATATACACTTTCAGGCTTCTAAATTCGCGGCTGAGTGGCAAAGCCAGATACGAAGGATTACTTAAATAATCACCTTGAGCCTTTGAAAGGTCTGCTATCGTCTTCAGGTATTGAGCTTCATGCCCATAAACAAATGTGCTGTAGTGAGCTACTCTATCCTTCACAAGTGTGCACCCGACACCGTACGGCATATACATCCACTTATGAAGATCCACTGCCAGCGAGTCAGCTCGCTCCATCCCCTCAGCTAGGTGTCGATGAGTCTTCGAGATCTTCACCCAGGCTCCAAACGCTCCATCGACGTGGAACCACGTTTTCTCTTTTTTCGCGAGGTCAGCTAAGGCGTTGAAATCGTCGAATGCTCCGGTATCTACAGTGCCAGCGTTCCCGATTATGCAGAAGGGAAGATAACCGTGTTCTCTATCCTCCCTAATTGTGTCCTTTAATTTGTCAAGTTTAATTACATGGTTATCGTCGGTGGGTATCCATCGTAGACTATTGTTGCCTAAGCCGAGCAGCTCAACGCTTCTCTCTAGGCAGTGGTGTCCACCGTCGCTGACGTAGATGGTCATCCTACGTGGTACGTCCTGTACTCCTTGGGTTTTAACATCGACTTCGGCTCGGGCGTTCCGGGCTACAGCGAGTCCTGTGAAGTTTGCTTCGGATCCCCCGCTTACGAGTACTCCGCCAGACTCCTTAGGGTAGTCGAGCATCTCTTTGATCCATTCAATTACTTGCTTGTGAACAACTCCGGGCGAAGATAACGTTTCGTTGGATCCGTCGACGCCTGCTCGAAGCATCTCAGCTAGCATCCCAAAGGGTGATCCGGTCCCTGCTACCATTCCCCAGAAGCGTGGCCGAATCCATGGGGATCCGTAGGGAAGAATGTATTCTTTGGTTAACTCGTAGACTTTAGTTGCTCCCTCACCTTCAGAGGTTAAAGGGACACTAATGTTTTTGATGGCTTCAGATGGTGCAAATTTGAATGGATTCTCTCGTGTGTACTCGATTGCTTCAAGATAGTTCAGTGAGTCGTCAAGCATCTTATGCCCAAGGGCTCTCAACTCATCCCAGTTTTCAGGGTCAAGTGTCTCCTCTCGGTTCAAACAAGTCACAAGAAATTAGTGTATATACTGTATAGTTAATATTTTTGCTTAAAGCTAGCAGTTGGAACGTGTTGTGGCTTGTACCTCATGCCTATTGTGATTCTGTCTCGGCTGCCCGAGTCTTTGAGCTGCTTCATGGTGTGCTTGGAGCCGTGGCCAACTCTTGTGATTACCCAGCCAGGTATCCTTGTGTGGATGAACTGGGGGTTGCTGGCGCGCGCCACCACAATCGAGGAGGCGCTACCGCTGCTGGAGCAGGGCTTCACAGAGGCGAGCGACTTCAACGGTGTCAAGATCTACAGGAAACTGAAGAACTTCTCGAACCCGACCCACTTAGCCACCTGAAAAAGTGGTACATAAGAGTGAAAAGGTGGGCCCGAAGAGATTAGAACCCACCCGACTATGGAGATGTCCCCCGCAGTCCCCTTTTTTTATCATTTTAGGCAGATAATCCACACACATGCGACTGGACTAGCTATGAGAACTGTCGTTATCAGTTAGCCTATGGTAGAACATCAGACCTAGGGGTATACCTATTAAGAGCACAACGATTAAACCAAGAACCCACAAGATCACCCTGAATAGCTCCAGAAATACAGTGATGTCTACCCCTATCTGAAGCAAGGCAGTTAGAATAAAGGTCATATTTATGATAAAACCAACAAGAAAAAGCAACTGAGGCTTATACTCGAAGACGCTATTCCGAGCTCTCTCGCTAATAGTTCTTGAAACGTATACTCCGCTGAGAGCGATTACTACCGCTAAGACGTAGTGAGGCAGAGCATTAATGAGCTGCTCTACAAGGCGTGTTGTGACCTCCAAACCAATCAAGCGGAGTGCCAGCCGCAAAAACACCAGAAAACCGGCTATCCCGGTGAACCAAGAGATGAACCTCAGCGAATACCACAGAATCTCCTGCGACTCAGGATAAAACTGGAAGAAGCGGAGAAGCCTGTTTGAAACCCTCGTGAGAAAAATGATCACTAACGTGCCAAACAAAACACCGGCTACAATTAAGACAGAGGGATAAAAAATGTCTTCGTTCATTGCATAACCTCATGATAGTACTCGATCGTCTTTTCCGCCACTAGATCCCAGCTGAACTCTTTTGCACGCTCATTTGCTCTATTCCCAATCAAGCTGCACCTCGCATCATCCATCAGCAGCTCCCGGATACATGATAACAATTCCTCCTTACTGTTCACTAGTAGCCCCGCGTCTCCCAAAACCTCGGGGATGCCCCCGACGTTAAAAGCGATCACCGGTCTTGCGGAAGCCATTGCTTCGAGGACACACAGGCCAAACGACTCGTATTTTGAGGGTTGAACGTAGATCTGGCAATCGGAGTATAGCTTTCTTATTCTCTCATGCATCTGCTCTTTTTCAATGATCTTTATCCTGCCCTTGTATAACTTCTGCTGTCTTTGCAGCACTTTTCTGATCTCGGTTAATTTTTGACCCAGAGTGTTGTAAGGACAAAGCGCGGTGAACGTCGCATCCTCCACTGACATGACCTCCGACACTATCTCAGGTAGGTATTCAATCCCTTTTTCCTCGCTGAATCTTCCGATGAATAACACGTTTTTGTTCTTGATTGGGGTAGCGTGAAATAGCTTGAAATCAACACCGTTTGGAATTACCCTCTTCGACTTTAAGGTGTAGTGTTCGGTTACTTCATCCATGAGGGTTTTGGATACAAAGATTGCGCCGTCACAGTAGTTGGTTGTGCTCTCTATCCACGAGATGAGGTCCTCGAAGTGTTTCTCTTCCTTGCTGAGCTTTTCTACTCGCATTTTCTCTATGGCATGGAACGTGTGCACCCACCTGATACCGAATATTTTCTTAATGGTAAATGCAGCTTTTGTAAGGGAGCCGTGGGTGTGGACTATATCGAACTTTTGTCTTGTGTTTTCTCGTACGAAATCCTTGATGACCTCTGATTCGAAGAAATCGTATAGAAGCCTCTTGCGGGAGACCTGATCCTCAATGGGGATCACTACCTCTTTCACTGGGTGTACTGTGACCCCCCTATCTTTGTAAGCGAAATCAGCTGAGCTTTTGCAGAACACGTGTACCTCGCATCCGTTTTTCAGGAGATTTTCAGCAAGATCTTTAGCGTGGACCCCCACCCCGGAGATGCTGGGTGCCTCATAGTAGTAGCTGATTATTGCTACCCTGAGTCTGGGTTTGCTTAGTGATTCGAGAAGTTTATTGATGCTCTTCGTTATCTTTTGGTTTAGGCTTAGTAGTGAGGTCGAAAGATCTTTAACACTCATTTTTATTGAAGCCTCTTTAGTACGCCTTGTATATCTCTAGCAAGGAGTGATGCGGACATTCACGCCAGGTATTTATCCGACCAGCAGTTAATCAACCTAACTCGCGCGTGCGGTTCACGGCGGGAGAGGAGAAGCGGGAGGATACTGCTAAATACGACTTCATATAGGCGCGCGCGTGTGCGAACTCGGAGAAAAGCAGTTAATAGGCATTTAATAAAATTAATTATGTAGAAGAAATTTGGAAAAAAAAGTTGATGTAGATATCCGTTTTTATGAGCTTAATGACGATGAAAATATTGTTAAGCTTTTAACGAAGACTTTTCCTAAGTGGGCGGTTTTCAAGGATCCTTTAAAGTTTTGGAGATGGAAGTACATCAATACGCCTCAAAGATCCGTAATCATCGTTGTCTTAAGAGATGATAAAATCGTTGGATGCAATCATTCCATAGTCTTTAAAGCCAAAGTAGGTTCTGAGGTTGTCGCGTTAAGTTGGAATGACGACTTAGCTGTCGACATTGATTTTCGTGGTTAAGGGATTTGGCCTAAAATAAGAGCCTTCAAAGAAAATTATGAAAAAAATGTCGCTGCTTTTTCAAAATACGCGCGCGCTTAACTTTAGATATAACTAAAGATTATAAAACTTATAAAAACTTACACTACCTTTAACCCGAATCCTATTCGCGAGCTGTCATCGTGAGTCAAAGCTACTTAAGCATATTCAAAGGAAACATCCGAATACTCGTAATCGGACGAGCCCTCTGGACCCTCGGCTCCTCAATACCCGCACCCTACTACACACTCTACATGCTCGCACTAGGCGCAACACCAAGCGAAATAGGGTTAATCAACGCCTTAGCCATCATAGGAGGCACCATCCTAGAACCAATAGGAGGATACCTAGCCGACAAACGTGGAAGAGTCAAACTCGTAGGATACGCAACCTTCGGATTCGCTCTCTGCTACATACTCTTCGCAATAGCCCCTGACTGGCGCCTCCTCGGAGCAGGACAGATCCTTCAACAGCTTCTCTTCTTCTATGCTCCTGGACTAAACGCGATAATGGCTGACTCCCTCCCACCGGGCTCAAGAGGTAAAGGATATGCTCTGGAGAGAGCTTTCCCCCTTGCTCTAAGCTTCATAGCACCATACCTTGGCGGGCTACTGATTGCAATGTATGGTGAAGGAGATGTGGGGCTGATCCTGGCTATGCGTCAAAGTTACTGGATTGCGTTCGGCTTCGGAATGCTGGTTGCGTTTCTACGGATTCGATTCCTACGGGAAACCATCAGGCAAGACCAAGACACGGCTCCTCTGAGTTTAAGGACTCTGTTTAAGGAGTCGTATGGCGGTATATTGGAGACGATCCGGTGGCTTCCAAGCGGAGTGAAAGCGGTGGCGTTTATCCAGATCATTCAGTCGAGTTTCATTGCTTTAGCTGCTCCTTTCTGGATATTGTATGCATCTCAGAACCTCGGGTTACATCCTGAGGAGTGGGGCCTCATACTGCTTATCTCTGGTTTAGCGGGTTTGTTCAGTATTCTCCCAGTCGGTAACCTTGTGGATCATTATGGGAGTAGAAAGATGATTATTGTATCTATTCTGCTTGCTGCTTTGAGTGTCGGGGGTTTCATGTTTTCAACCGGGTTCTGGATGGTTGTTTTAAGCCTGGTTATTTTGTCGGTAGGTAACTCTATTGTGACTCCTGCTTGGGCGTCTCTGATTGCTGATGTTACTCCGAGGGATCGAAGAGGACGGGTGAACGCGTTGCTGGGTGAGAACGGGATCATTGTTTCAACTTCTAGGGTTGCTGGCGGGGGTGTGCTACTATTTATTCCGTCGTCTTTGGGTGCGCTTGCGGGTGGATATATTGCGGAGTGGAATCTTTTCGCTGCGTTCGGTATTCTGTTATTTGCTTTAGTAGCGTGTTTGTTAATTTCCTATATTTATGTTAGGGAACCTCAAAAACCTGAACGCTAATAATCGAAAAAAAGCTCAATATTTCTAAGTATTAGAGTCCTCATGAGCACCCGTTTACACCGAGAGGCCTTTAGGTATACCCGTTATCCTTGTCCAGTGAAAAACCCTAAAAAGAGTCAGAATATTCAATCCAGAAAATCACAATCAATAACCTATACAAGTGTCAACGAGAAAAAGAGTATTAAAATGTTCAAGACGGATTCTTTAGAATCGCTGACCTAAAAGCAAACTCGCCGCCACAGCTATAACAAGAATAATCACAGTTTCAATAAGAGTAACCTTTATGGATATTCTCGTTTTCTTAGCCCTATACCTTACCAGAAAAACCCCGACAATAATTGCCACGAACCCAAGGCTGAGCAGTATATCTAGAGGCTCAGGGAGAAACTGGTAAAGACCAATAGGAATTATTCCAGCGAAAAACGTTGTAATTCCACTGGCTACCGCAGCTCTCAGATTGGACCTGTTAAGATCCTTTCTTAAGAGAATGAATAGTTGAGAGATTAAGGTCATGCTCTTAGCTCGGTCATCTCTGTCAGGTATATCGCTGAGGCTGAAGTTGATGATCCTTTGAAGGCTAACCATATCGCTGAGATCCTCAGTCTTACCGCCAAGGAAGAAGCTGCTAAAATTTGTTAAAGCTACACTCGTGAGAGTGAGCAACGCGGCGAATATTGTTGTAGCTGCACCCAGTCCTGTGAGGAAGCTGCTTAGAATTACTACTAGGCCGGTGATGCTGCCGTCGGTGAGGCCAGCGACGACCTCCATGATGGGTTCTTCACCTATGAACAGGTTTTCCCATTCGCCACCGATGAGTATCCCTCGTTCTGTTAGTCGAACTTCGCTCCACTCGTTGACGGTTATTAGTTTTTCATGCTCCATTTCATGGAGGGCTTCATCGAAATCCTGTGGTGTTAGGCATGTGTAGCTGGCACAGATGTGGTCAAGTCTTTCTTTCAGCGCTTTCTTTGAGGCTTTCCCCTTTTTCTGAAGGTTTAGAAGTGTGATGATTTTTATGACGTCAGGTAGATTCTGAATCTCAAACGACAACTTTTATTGGCACCGAATTCTATCCAGCTAAGCTGGGGAG
>JBFYNP010000043.1:0-3173 GCA_041304325.1 Candidatus Bathyarchaeota archaeon | reverse complement strand
TCCAGAAGATGCCCTGGCTATATTAGTGCGTGGTGCAGCACCCTATACCTCGCACAATTCGCGTTCGCTAGGATTAGGGTAGGGTTGGTTGTTTTACCGAGGGCGGGTGGGTTTAGAGCGTGACCTCCGAAGCGGGGTTTCGTGGGAATATCTTCATCTTTTCTGGGAGGAGTAGGGGTGGCTGATAAGGTTGAACAAGCCACGCGTGCATATCGTAGTTATTCGGTTATGCGCTTGACATCGCCGAGCTTGTCGTAGTCTCTATCGAAGCTATACAGCTCGGTTAAACCGTTTTCCTTCATAGTGAGATACGCGAGAGCATCGTTAATGCCCAACTCAAGTATCTCAGCGGTACTTAAAGCAGACCTGTAAGCCTCGCCTGAGGATTCATGGATGCTGAGCTTTTCCAGAAACATTATTGACGAGAGAACCTCCAGAGCATCTCGTGCAAGCATTCTTGCCTCAATGATGTTGGCTACCTCAGAGAGGTGTACAACTGTTGTCATCATCGGTTCACCCTCTTCGAGCCTTAGGACAATTTTTTTTGCAGATTCTTTAATGTTAAGTTCGTGAACCTGTAGAGGTCTCTTCGGGTTGAGGAATGCGTGTATGAAGACGTTCGCGTCTATGAACCTCAACCCGATGAACCCTCGGTGTTCAGGAGCTCACGTCTTACATTTTTCCAGTCTGATAGGTCGCTCTTCAAATCAGCTTTTAGTGTATCGAATAGCTCTGAAGGTTTACGGGATCTCCTGGCTTTTATTAGGAGTTCTTCGCCTCTCTGTATGATCACTACAGCTCCGTCGGCGCCAAGGTGTTGTTTCCTCCAACCTGATGGGAGAATAACTCTACCCTGGGAGTCAACCCGCTTCTCCTCTAACTGCATAATATATCCCCATTATTTGGGTGTTTACCCAGTTATTAGGTTTTATGGTGAGTGGCGCATACACAGCGCTAATTGGAGAGTTCGTCGAGATCGCTGGAGGAGAGTATCTTGAAACTTGGGTTAATCTCATCGATGATACGTCTATAGAGGGGGCTGTCCCTGATTCTGTGAATGAGTTGATCCTCGGTCACTATGGCGTTGCATCTGCATATTGCTGATGATAGAATGACGCAGTCGATGTAGTCATTCATGGCGTTGCGGAGGGTGAATGAGTGTTGGATCACGTCCCCTTCTAGGAGAGGGATCTTGATAAGGGACTCATCGTGAGCGACGGTGGTGACGCCTCTCCGTACTCTATCAGGGTTAAGATCGTGTGAAGCTATGTGTTTCGCGCCTTTCGCGGAGAGTTCAAAGATCGTTAGTTCGCTAATATATAGGGTATGCCCGTTCTCCTTGAGTGTTCTATAGACGAGGGGTTTTACTCCGCTTAGGGTGATGCCGATGGCTGGCATGAAGTATGTTGTGTCGAGGAGTATGTTCACGTTTCCGCCTTCTTCGCTAGCTCTCTTCTCTCTTTCTGATGCTCCTCTAGGGTGGTTTCGATGTTAGGGAGCTCGTCGAGGAGGTCCTCGATCTTCAGGATCGGCTCCACGATGAGGGTTCCGTGTTTCACGCGGTAGATTACCTTTGTGTTGGGTTTGAGGCCTAAGGCTTCTCTGATTTCTTTGTTTGGAAAGAGTTCGCCCTTTGAACCGACTTTACTTTCTGAGGTAAGTTCTTCCATCAGATAATGATGTTATTTTCGAGTGTATTAAGTTTTCTTCGGCTATTACGGTTCAGCCGGATTTAAGATCATGGTAAGTGAGATGAAGTAAATTTGCGGTTGGCTGGCTGCGGTTGATCCATGCATTTATGCATGGCTAGCGTGCGCGCGTGGTTTTAAAGATCTGTTGAATCGTTTGTGACGATGACGGGTTTGTGCGTTCAAAAATTTTACTCGTTTTTCCAGTGCGAGAGTTTTTCTTTGATGTCGCTGGGTATGGGGTTTTCTGTCATTAACCCATATTTCGCGGCGGTTTTAATGACATGTGAGTCGTTTGTAACGATGATGGGTTTACTGTGCTGCAATGCAGTTGCTATTAGAAACCCGTCGCCTAAGGGAATATTTTCTGTTTCAGATACCTTGAGACCATTCAGTGAAGTCCCAACGATCTTGAGGTTATCGGTGACGTAGGCGAGTTTCTTCAGGAGGTTTTCTAGTGGCCTCACTCGGTAGAACCAGAATAGCGTGTTATAGGTTTCTAGGATGGTTGTGTATGTGAGGTTTAGCTCTATCTCTTCTTTTAACCCTTTTTCGATTAACTGCCACGCGGGTGCGTGAGCTGGGCTTTCATCGTATAGGGCGTAGGCTAGGATGTCGGCGTCAAGGATCCGCATCGCGTCTACCTCCATACGCGTCTTTTACTGAGGTGAAGTCTACAGTGCTTCTTGTTTTGTCTCCGGTTAGCTTGATGTCACTTATTTGTTTTACGAGTTCGCTTCGGTCTGTAACCGCTTTCAGTATTATTGTTTCTTTATCGGCCATGGATACTTTGAAGGCTTTTTTTCCTACTGCTTTTCTAATCTCAGCGGGGATTATTATCCGCCCTTTCTCATCCAGACTTACGGTTTCTCCCACACCCATCACCCACACCCACTTTAAGGGTGTGTTTTAAAAATCTTTTTGATTTAGAGCTTAGCGCGCGCCTAGCATCCCAGAGACTCCTCGAGGATTATCCCACAGCGTTAACGAATGGGGAGACGAGCTACGCGGATATTGTTAAGACGATCAGGAAGATGAAGATCAGCTACGGTATCCCCGACATTGCACAATTTACATCACGAATTCTTCATGAGAAAGGAATCAGGGTTTGGAGATAGATCAAAACGCGTACTCTCATTGCAACCACCCAATATTTAGAGCTCGAATACACAACGTGTACCGTTGAGTAGTGAGAGAAATATCTGGAAATGATTTAGTTAGTCTGAGCTTTATTCTTGGAAATTTGGGTTAAGTATGTGGAGTTTGTGTTGAGTTTAAGGATTACAGGATTCCCAGTTACGATGATTTGGGCGAGTTTTGATGCGAATCTTGTTTTTTGCAGTTGTTCAGCTATGTCGAGGTTTGCTTCGATGAGATATTTGGAGTTTGTGGTGGAATCGATGAATTCTATTTTTTTGATCTGTTCGGTGGTAGTTAATTGGAGTATTATTAGAAGTGGTTTGTTTAATGTGTAAGTGTTTAAAA
>JBFYNP010000042.1:0-43525 GCA_041304325.1 Candidatus Bathyarchaeota archaeon | reverse complement strand
CACTCATGAACCACATTGGTATCATGGCGCCTGCAAGGCAGGCGAGTCCACCAGTTAGGAACCAGCTAAAGATCTGTATCTGATTGATGTTGATACCTAGTACCGAAGCAAGTTCAGGGTCTTCTGCAGTAGCACGCATAGCGATCCCTACTTTAGTTCTGTTAAGAAGCCAGTGAAGAATCACAACTGTAGCTATACTGATTCCTACTGCCGCGAATAAGATCCCTGGAAAACCCATGAACTCGAAGTCGTAGTTTTTAAGCATAAAACCGATAGTGTAAGCACCAGTCGCGTCTCTCAACCAGTAAGTGTACATGTTGATTAAAGCGCCAAGGAAGATCTGAATAGCGAGTGTAGCTATGGTGAGGACGATCACTCCTCCACCCATCCTTGTCAATGTTCCTATGACGAGGAGGTAAACTATGACACTGACTATTCCGCCAAGTAAAAAGGCTAAGGGATAACCTATGTAAGGAGAGTATCCCAATACCCATGCTAGGGTGAAACTAACGTAGATTCCGATTCCCGCATAAGTTCCGTGAGCAAAGTTCGGTACTTTAGCCGTTACATACGTTAATGTATAGCCGATACTCAGCAGCGTCAGTTCGCTTGCGTATACGATCGCAGCTAACCAAATTGCTGGGATTAACATGTTTTTATCCGTAACCGGAATCATCTAATCGATTTATAATATTTATTATCAAACTATGTTTGTTTACATATAATCATAAAAAACATGGGGTTAACAACTAGGTTATTAACCAAAAAATACTGTTTCTCCTTTTGAAAATAGAAATTGATTTAACTTCCTTAGATGGCTCTCATCTCCTTTTCAATATGCATGTCGAGTATAACTTTTATATAGCGTGACGGTGCAGTTACTTCTGCGACAAACTTAAGGTGTAAAAATTGGAACTCAAAGGAACTACGCTTTATGCGGTGATCGCTGTCGTTTTAATCGCTGGCTTAGGCATCGGCTACGTTGCAATGCCCGCTAAAGTCACCGAAGGACAGACAACTACCGTAACAGTTAAAGAGCTACCCTTGAAAGGGCAAACCATACGTATAGGTTACATCTCAGCCTCAACTCAAGGGTTAGAGACTGCCAAGCCCACCAGGGATGAGATTTATACAAGGGACGCAAACAAATATGCGGACCTTCTTGGATTTGGTGCAAAGTTCACCATACAGATCGACGATGCTCAGAGTCAGGCTGCAACCCACCTTGAAAAGGTTCAAGCCTTCAAATCCATGGGTGTAGAAGTCTTCGAAGGTGGTGGCTGGTCCAGTCAGGCTCAAGGTTCACTCAACTATTGCAACACGAATAAGATGCTCATGTGGAGCACCGCTTCAACAAGTCCAACACTCGCAATAGCAGATGACTACCTATATCGCCTCTGCCCCTCCGACTCATTCCTAGCCCCCGCTCTAGTAGATGTTGCTTGGAGCTACGGCATCAGGCACCTCGTATTCTTCCAGCGTGGAGACTCATGGGGTGACGGTATCAAGAACCTGGTAGAGCCCGCTTGGAAAGCAAAGGGTGGCGACTTTACTGGCGACACCATCCGATACGCCGGTGAAGCAACCGAGTTCGCAAACTACCTAGCAGTTGCAGACCAGCAGATCTCTGATGCATTAGCTAAGGGAAACAAGCTTGAAGAGATCGGTGGTATACTGCTCAGCTTCAACGAAGCTCCTGTAATCGTAACACAGGGAAAGGACTACCCGAACATCTACAAGGTTAAATGGTTTGGATCTGACGGAACCGCCAAATCACAGTACATCCGTGACCAGTCCGCTGAAGGAGCAATGAAGATGAGTATCTTCAGTCTCATAGCTGCCCAAACAACCAACGCACTCTTCGAAAGAGTTGATACAGAGGTACTCGCGCTCACCAAACTACCTCTCGGCAGCTACGGCGCATACGCCTACGACCTCAACACAAACATCATGCCTACTTCGTTCTTCATTACCCAGAGCACAAAAGGTGTTGATCACGTGAAAGTTGCTCAGCAGGTGTGTTACAATACCTTCGGCGCTGGTGGCTGGAGCCGCCTCCTTGATGTTGGTGACCGTGTCCCACCGCCCTTCGACGTCTGGGGATTCGGACTGGTAGATGGCAAGTGTGACTTCAGAAACTACGGAACCTATGACCTCGAAAAGAAAGTCATGTTCTGGGATGATGTCGCACTAGGTCTTGACGGTATCTCTCCAAAAAATTAAACTATTTAACATTTTAACCTCTTTTTTTTATTTCAATAACTTAGAAATAATTTTTTTCCTTCTCTCCAAAACTATTTAAGCTCTCAATAGGGCATAATAACGATAGTTGATTCCATAATGTCCGAGATACTTAAAATCGAAAATGTCAGAAAATATTTCGGAAGATTCGCAGCTGTCGACGACATCAGCCTAAGCCTCAAAGAAGGTGGCATATACCTTCTGGTTGGCCCTAACGGCTGCGGAAAAACCACTCTAACCAACTGTATATCCGGCATCTTCCACGCCGAAGAAGGCCGCATCACCTACCGAGACGAAGACATCACAAACATGGACATGTTCAAGATTGCCCGCAGAGGCTTAGTCAGAACCTTCCAGATTGCATCACCCTTCCTCCGCCTTACAACACTAGAAAATATGCTTGTCGCCCTCCCTGAAAACAAAGGAGAAAACCTCGGCTACTCTCTTGTAAAACCCGCTTGGATCGACAGCGAGATAAGCGCTGTGCGTCGAGCCTCAGAGCTTCTAAACGTGCTCGGACTAAAACACGTCTGGAATAAACCCGCAAACACCCTAAGCGGTGGTGAGCTAAAACTTCTCGAGATCGGCCGTGCACTAATGTCAGGCGCAGAAACAATACTATTAGATGAGCCAGTAGGCAGCATAGACCCAAAGCTCTGCCACCAGATATTCAACCACGTCCTCAAGCTCCGCGATGAACTAGGGATCACATTCCTCGTAATTGAGCACCGCCTAGAAGTCGCCGCACAATATGCAGACCATGTCTTCGCCATGGACCGTGGCAAGATGGTTACACAGGGAACAGCAGAAGAAGTCTTTGAAGACCCACGCGTCATCGAAGCATACCTAGGTGAATAAAATGGGTATAATATTAGAAACTAAGAAACTAAACGTCGGCTACGGCCCAATCCACGTCATATATGACTTGGACTTTCAAGCATCAGAAGGCGAGGTAACCGTAATAGTCGGCCCCAACGGTGTAGGCAAAACCACCTTACTGAAAGCCATCATGGGGCTAGCCACAGTATATAGTGGAGAAACCTGGTTCATGGGCAAAGACATATCAAAGCTTCCACCATATGAAAGAACCAAGCTAGGCATAGGTTACATGCCTCAAACAGGAAACATCTTCGCCCGACTTACCGTACGAGATAACCTGAAGATGGCGGCTTACACAGTCAACAGCCAAAAGATGTTCGATGAGAAACTAGAGTTTGTCTTCAACCTCTTCCCCAGACTAAAAGACTACATGGATCGTCAAGGAGGTACCTTGAGCGGCGGTGAACGCCAAATGCTCGCAGAGGGAATGGTCCTAATGAGGGATCCGAAGATACTCATGGTAGATGAACCAACCGCTGGACTGATGCCCAAACTCGTAAATGAGGTCATCAGACAGCTCGCTCAAATGGCTAAGGAGACCGGTCTACCAATCGTAATGGTTGAACAGCGCGCTAAACGTGCCTTATCCGTTGGAGATCAAGCCTACATGATGCGCGGTGGTAGATTCACCTTCACCGGATCTGCTCCAGAGCTTGCTAACCACCCTCAGCTCAACGAAATGTATCTTGGCGCAGTCGAGTCAGGGTCAAGAAAAGAGTAAACTTTCCAACCCCTTTTTTAACTACTTTCTTTAAATGCCCCCGTTACAGATCTTACCTCATGAATAAGTACGAGTGCAGCATCTGCGGCTACATATACGATCCCTCCGAAGGCGACCCACCTAGTGGCGTTAAACCTGGAACCATATTTGAGAAGCTACCAAATGATTGGGTATGCCCCATCTGCGGAGCAACAAAAGATCAATTCAACAAGAAATCCTAAGTCAATTCTATGTAACACCTTATGTTAATATTAATCTAAACAGCATTAAAACCTATTTTTTGCATATGCGCGAATATAATGGTAGAATGATTGTATATCTTTCTATAAGTTTAAACTTAAAAAGTAACAATCCCTTAAACCGTATTTCTAGAAATTGTACCTTAATAATTTGAATGGTTTTAAAACCCGGTTTTGTGAAGCCAACACATCGGGGAGGCTCGTCGATATCGAAAAAAATCGATGGCGATTATGGGGCTACGTAGAACCAATAGTATACTGAGCCTAGCGCAATAATGATTGGTACCACGAAGATGATTGCAGACCACATCAGACTTCCAGTTATCTCTCCTACTATCTTACATCACCATATATTCATGTAGACCGTTGCCTATAAGTGTTATCGATTATTAAAAATTTTATTTTTTGTTTCGGCTGCATAATTCAACGGAGATATTCCAATAGATTCCTAGTAAATTCGTGGTAATAAACGCCAACGAACCGCTCCTATATAGTCTTTGTACTTCACTCCATATAGCTTGATCAGCTGTTGCTCCTCTTTGCCGATGAAGTATATCAAGAATAGTGGCGTGAATAATACTAGCGCGATGGTCTCAGCTACGGGATAAATAATTACCGAGCCTACCAGCAAATAGAGAAACCCCGCGTAGTTCGGATGCCTGACGATCCTATACGGTCCCTCCGTTAGGAGCTTGCCTCTATAATTCTTGTTCCAGTAACTGTAGTAGTAGAAGGTAAGCCAGACCCCTACAGCTACAATCGGAGCACCTATAACCGCCTGGAGTATTGAGAGTAGATCCATCTAATCTTTCACCGGATAAACTGTAAGTGATCTCTCTAAATTTGTCAATGATTCAGCACCAGTCTCTGTGCAGACGACTGTGTCCTCGACGCGAACACCTACTTCACCAACGATGTATATTCCAGGCTCATCACTGAAAGTCATTCCCGAGGCGATCTTCATTTTGTTATTGCGAACGATGTATGGGTGCTCATGGACCTGAATTCCGATCCCGTGGCCAAGACGGTGGATGAAGTATTCTCCGTAACCTGCATCCTCGATCACCTTTCGAGCTGCATAATCGATGCTCTCACACGAGACGCCTGGTTTAATGGCTTTAAAAGCCGCCTGGTTCGCCGCTAGCACAATCTCATAAATTGTCTTATGCTGTTCTTTTGGTTCACCGTAGAAGACTGTACGCGTTAGGTCGCTCCAGTAACCATTGAACGTGCACCCCATGTCGACGAGGACACAGTCACCTGACTTAAGCTTCCTACCTGCGGGTCCTCCATGGGGGAGAGCTGCGTTTTCACCGAATAGGACACCGATGAATGTCTGTCCACCTCCGATGCTACTGATCTCAGCTTGTATCTTAGCACTGAGTTCCTGCTCGGTCATTCCCGTTTTCATTTTGCTGAAGCCATTTTCAAGCGCTTTATCCGCAATCTCGCAGGCTTTCCGCACATAATCCAACTCCTGAGCTGTCTTCACCATCCTGGTATAACCGAGAGAGATGGAAGCATCGACAAGCCTTGAATCTGGTAGCAGCTCCTTAATTGCATTAACCCAGATCCAGGGAGCGTCTTCAGGGATACCTATAGTTGCTGAGCCTAATCCATTATTCTTCAAAGTGCTTACAAGCAATCTTATTGGATCTTCATGCTCCTGCCAGATCATCCTCCGGTTGAACCACGGCTTCAATCCGCGAAGCTCCTCCTCAAGCTTGTTAACGATGAACCATGGTTCCCCCTTCTGTGGAATAACCGCTACCGCAAGTCGCTCACTCAGCCCAATTTTAAACCCGGTGAAATATCCTATGTTAGGCCCCGGAAATAGAATAACCGCATCTATTCCATCCTTTTGGAGATTGAAGAGAGCCTCTTGTGCTCGTTGCTTACTGAATTCAGACATAACCAAAAATGTGACGATGAGGGTTTAACAGGTTTCCGCCTACGGAAAACCCTGAAGCATAATTGATAATATTTAGAGTTTCGCTAGGAATTCTTTCATCGCTTTATTTATGTCGGTACCGTCCTCAAGGTTAACCTGAGAGTTGCTTCTACCAAAAGCGTCGAATGTTCGACCATCCGCGTTAACGTGATTCTCAATGATGCACTTTTTCTTCAAGATAAGTTCAGCAAGCTTAACCATGGCTAACTTATCTTTCTCACTATTCTTTACGGGAGGGTCTACACCGTCCAGTATAACGATGTTATCAGTTCTAAGGCGGAAGCTAATACCGTCAACAATCTCAACAGCCGTCGCGATTTTTGGAGCCATGTATATCTTGATTTGTGAACCCTTCAATGTTTTAAAAGTTTCTCTTTTACCCTACCTCTAGGCCTTAAAGACAAGCTTAAAGGCACGAAATCCAGAAAAAATTCTAGTCCCTAGTATATACCCAATTTTAAAGATCATTTACGTAGTATCCTCGAGTCGTTGGTTAAACTGGTTCTCGAAAGGCATTTATTGAGAACCCACGTTTTAGGGATGACGCGGGCCGGTAGTCTAGCTTGGTGGAACGCCGCGTTCACACCGCGGAGGTCGCCGGTTCAAATCCGGCCCGGCCCACCATTTACGCGCTTTTGTCATATCCATCAAGGCATTTTCACATACCTTTGGGAGTTAAGCTCAATTCTCTCCCTTTTTTCTCGTGCGCATCATTTTTTGTTGGGGATCGATTCAACAATTTTCTCTAAACTGTGCGCTGGTTACATGAGTGGTGGGCTTGGTGGCATCTTCCGTTTATGGGCGGTATTAGAGATCTTTTCAAGGACTTTGTCTATGGTTAAGCTATCGATACCATATTTTTTTGAAATAACATCTTTACTTAATTGAAAGCCCTCCGATTTATTAGCTCCATCAACGATGGTCGCTAGAATCAGATCTAATTCCTCGTAGCTAAAACCAAGCTCTATCTCAGCGGTCATTCCCAACGTTAGGTTAGGTGACGACCTTTTTGAGATGATCTCCCCAGGTACACCCAGTTCCCGCGCGATGGCTCTTACCTGCGTTTTATATACGTTAAGTAAAGGCTCCATATCTACTCCTCCATCACCATATTTAGTAAAATATCCTACGAGCCACTCCGACTTATCCGTTGTACCCACCACAACAGACCTCCCAGACAGCAGCTGACTGACCTGATAAATTTTGATCATTCTCACTCGAGCTTTAAGGTTACCATACTGAACCCTGTTCAAGTATTCTCCTCCAAGTCCTCGGGCAGCTATCTCCGGATTCTGTTTAACGAAGGCGGAGATCAGAGTGGAGATATCGTACTTCTTTTTCATGATGCCAAGTTTGTCGGCGAGGCGGCTCGCATCCTCAACATCCTCAGGATCTGTGACTTCACCATCTGGAAGAAGTACCCCTATAACCTTCTTCTTTCCTAGAGCGTTAACCAACAAGGTGGCTACTACGCTTGAATCAAGGCCTCCTGAGAGCCCAAGAACAGCGTAATCGAGGTGGTGTTGATTAAAGTAATCACTGATCCACCCTTGAATATTTTGGATCTCTTTTTTAGAATTCCAGCCGGATTCATTCCAGAAATCCGTCAGGTCCTTATGCATCTCCATTAAATCCATCCTTATTGTTATACTTGTCAACCACCTTCTTTAACTTCCCCAATCTCTCTCTGTTTTCTGCAGATCCTCTACGAGGGATCGCCACTCGTTGATGCTTTCTTTGTTTTGCTGGAGTTAAGAGCCATTAACGCGTCTAGGGCGCTGGTTACCGTGTATCCAAGCTTATCAACAATGAATTTCCCTGCTGAATCAAATGTAAGCTTCAACTAACCCAGATAATGTGTAGAAACTTTGCTGAATTAATCAACAATGATAGATTGCTTCTTATTGAAGCAGCGCCGGGTATTGATTTTTTCCTTTTGGCTCCAAAAAGTCAATTTGCGCGTCTTCCTCTCAACACACTTTTCTCTTTTATCATATTTCTGTCATCTAACCTGAGTATTGTTTTGTGAGCTCCTCGGTGAGCCTCTGAAGCTTGTTGCTGATCATGAGCTGGTAGGCCTTAGCTGCCACGATTCTCTTACACTCATCCGGCAGTTTCGCGACGCAGTCCATGGAGTACTCTCTAATATCCCGAAGAGGCTTGACTCTCCGGATCCTTTTTCCACCTTCAACAGTGGGTTCAAGGAGAGGAGTACCTACGGTTTGCTCGTCATCAAGCTGAAGGATGTCATGAATGTATCCTCCATCTTCACCGGTGATTCTGCATAGCTGTTTCTTCCCGGGGTGAGTTCTCTTATTATCTGAAAGCTTGATCCTTGGCCCATAGCAATCCTCGACGAGTTTGTACACTCCAGGCAAGGCGGATACTGGCTTCGCTGTGATCATCTCGGTTCCAACACCGTAGAAGTCTATGGGCGCTCCGTCTCTCGTATATTCATCTATCTTGTACTCGTTTAGATCGCTGCTTACACCGATCTTAACATAGTCTAGGTCCTCCTCATCTAGCAGACCCCTTATCTTTCTTGACAAACCCTCCATGTTTCCTGAGTCAATCCGAACAGCCGATAGGCGGTTTCCCTTCAACTCCATCTCCTTCGCCACCATCACCGCCTTCTCAGCACCTGTCATCGTGTCGTAAGTATCAATCAGGAACACTGAGCTCTTTGGGAAGGTGTGAGCGTATGCTCTGAATGCGTCGGCTTCATCAGGGAACCCCATCACGAAGCTGTGAGCCATAGTGCCGGAGGCTGGTAACCCATACTCTCTAGCTGCTTCTACGTTGCTTGTGGCTTCAACTCCTCCTATATACTCGGCTCTAGCGCCTTTTACAGCGGCATCGAATCCTTGAGCTCTTCTAAGTCCAAAGTCGATTACCCTGGCTTTTCCAGCTGCGTTTACGACTCTGCTCGCTTTCGATGCTATCAGTGTCTGGAAGTTTACAATGTTCAGAAGCGCGGTCTCCAGCAGTTGAGCTTGAGGGCGTTTAGCAGTAACTCGCATTAGCGGTGAGTCTGCGGTGATGGGTGTTCCCTCGTTTAATGCGGTAATAGTTCCCTCGAATTTGAAGTGGTGAAGGTAGTCCAGATATTCGTCGTTGAACGTGTTTAGCTTCTGCAGATAGGTTATATCGTCGTCGGTGAATCTCAAGTTGGATGCGTAGTCGACTGCCTCATCGATCCCTGCAGCTATTAGGTAACCCCAGTCAGGTGGAAGGGCTCTTATGAACATCTCGAATGAGGCGATCTCGTTTTCCTTGCCGTTGTCGATGTATGAGGCGTTCATTGTGAGCTGGTATAAGTCGGTCAGCAGAGCACTTCTTTTATTCTCGTTCACGCTCATCTCTCCTCCTCTTATGGGAAAGCTGGGTGTACGTGAAATATACCAGTATCGAAGAGGGAACACTGTCCCCCTTTGGTCCATCTCGATATATTCAAGTCTTGGATTTATCCCCATAACCAATCAAAGAAATTTAATCTTTCAATTTGAATAATATCTTTGATCGAGATAAAATATTTAGTATTTAATAATAAACGAAAGGGTCTACTCGTATGTGGACTGCTTAAAGACATCAATTTAATTATATATAAAATTTACAGTAGTAATATTTATAAAAAGTGAGACTACCATTTACCCGAATCCTCTTCGCGAGCTGTCCCTGTGAGTCAAAGCTATTTTAGCTTCTTCCAAGGAAATGTCCGAGTACTCGTAATCGGACGCGCCCTCTGGACCCTAGGATCATCAATACCCGCGCCATACTACACACTATACATGCTCGCCCTCGGCGCCACCCCAAGCGAAATAGGGATAATAAATGCCCTCGCCATCATAGGAGGCACAGTACTAGAACCCATCGGCGGATACCTCGCCGACAAGCGAGGAAGAGTCAAACTCGTCGGATACGCAACATTCGGATACGCCCTCTGCTTCATACTCTTCGCAGTAGCCCCCGACTGGCGCCTCCTAGGAGCCGGACAAATCCTCCAGCAGCTACTGTTCTTCTACGCCCCCGGACTCAACGCGATAATGGCTGACTCTCTACCCCCCGGTACAAGAGGGAAAGGATACGCCCTTGAGAGAGCCTTCCCGTTAGCCCTAGGCTTCATAGCCCCATACCTTGGAGGACTACTGATAGCAAGGTATGGCAACGGTGATGAGGGGCTGATCCAAGCAATGCGACAATGCTACTGGATTGCCTTCAGCTTCGCCATACTCGTTGCATTCCTCAGACTGCGATACTTGAAGGAAACCATTCAGCAGGACCAAGCCCCCGCTTCTTTGAGCTTAAAGACTCTCTTCCAGGAATCTTATGGTGGCATCATCGAAACGATTCGGTGGCTACCTCGAGGTGTTAAAGCGGTGGCGTATATTCAGATCATTCAGTCAAGCTTCATTGCTTTGGCTGCGCCTTTCTGGATCCTTTATGCTACTCAGACTCTCGGGTTTAGCCCTGAGGAGTGGGGCTTGATTCTACTTGTATCTGGTTTAGCTGGGTTATTTAGCATCATCCCGGTTGGGTTCTTTGTGGATCATTATGGGAGCAGAAAAATGATCATCATTTCGATTGCGCTTGCGGCTGTGAGTGTTACGGGCTTTATATTCTCTAATGGTTTCTGGATGGTGGTTCTTAGCCTCGTGATTCTGTCGGTGAGTAACTCTATTGTTACTCCGTCTTGGGCGTCTCTTATCGCGGATATTACTCCGAGGGAGCGCAGAGGGCGGGTGAATGCGTTGCTGGGTGAGAATGGGATTATTGTTTCGACTTCACGGGTTGCTGGAGGCGGGGTGCTTCTCTTTATTCCGTCGTCTCTTGGTGCTCTTGCGGGTGGGTATCTCGCGGAGTGGAGTCTTTTTGCTACTTTCGGTATTTTGTTATTTGCTTTAGTGGCGTGTTTATTGATCTCTTTTATTTATGTTCGAGACCCAAAAAACCCCGAACACTAAAGTTCGCGCGACCTGAATGAGTGGAACAAGTCCTGGAAATAAGAGTCTGAGGTGACATAATTGAGTCGGCTACCGCTACAAGGCATAAGGTTGAGTTAAAAAGTATGAATGAAACTATGTCACAACCCAAAGGATAAGCTGTGCAGTAATGATGGCTTGAGATGGCGAGGATATTTACTTCATGCCAGTAAAAGATACGTACTACCGGCTCTCAGATCACTCCTATATACTGTACCAGTAAATTGGTAGAAAATTTTAAAGTTAAAATCAGCTCTATTAAGTGAGGTATATAGATTTGCTTAAAAAAGCATTACTGGTCATCGATATGACCCAAGACTTCCTCCTCAAAAGTTATAACCCAAACCTAGCACTTGAAAAAGGCTTAACCCTTATACCCAAGATCAGGCAGCTTCAGGAGACATTCCAGAAAAACGGTTACCCCGTTATTTATGCAACCGATAGGCACCTAGAAAACGATTATGAGCTAAAGAAATGGGGCTTCCACTCTATGAAGGGAGCCCCTGGATCAAAAATTATAGATGGTCTCATCACCGAAGGCTTATACACACTAGAGAGAAGCTGGGGGGCTTCAGACATCGACGCTATTAAACCAGGTCATCTACTGTTCGAAGTAGAAAAAGGAACCTATAGTAGTTTCACCGATGACGGTGGAAAGCCAACGGCTATGGGCGCACTACTCCAAAGACTCGGGTTTAACCCAGGCGATAAGCTGTTCATAACCGGGATTCACACTAACTGTTGTGATAAGCACACTGCTGCTGACGCATATTTTAGAGGGTACACCTCGGTGATGGTCAACGACTGCGTTGCTGCATTCGAAGACCCGGAAGGTGCGATGGGAATGGGGCACGATCAGGCTCTTCGCTACGAGGAGTTCTGGTATGAAGCTGAAGTTAAACCCTCAAACACTGTAATTACTGAGTTATTAGCTAATTAGCTCCAGCATGTGTTATCACGTACTCATAATTACAAACTTCACGCCTCATCGTTTACACAGTATCATCTCAGCATCACGCCGAAGAAGACTTCACCCCGGATCACAAGCTCACCGAGAGCGTGCGCTTAGTCTCTAGCTATTCGTCGCTGAGGGTAAACGTGCTACTTATTTCGGTGTTTTTCAGTCTTTTTTTATATGTTTCGCAGAATAATTTAGTCCGTCCCCGTTGTCCCCTAGATGTTCCATTAAATGTAAACCTAGAAGCTGTTTTTGGTTAGATAATGGATGGTTAAACTCCTAGTCCCCAAATGTCCCCTTTTTTCATGAGTGTAAAACACCTGTCTCTGGTTTGAAGCCTGCGGGAGCTTGTCCCACATATTTTATGTTGAACGTGATGGCATTTATCGATTGGTTTATTGTCCCCGGAGGGGTTTCGCTGTTTCGGCGGATATTTCCCATGGATACAGTACCGTATTCATGTCAGGATCAGGGTATACTGTAACACTAGTGGGGACTAATGGGACGATGGCTATACGCTTCGGATATGTGCTCTGTAACCCTTTTTATGGGGGACAGAGGGGGACAGTGGTTCCTGAAACACGATAGGCTCTCAATACAGGCTAATTATGGGGGACAAGCTTTTTGCCGTAATTCAACTCTTTAACGCGATTGAAAAACCCTTTAACAGTAGGGGACTAAATTTTCTCATATCTATTCGAAGTGTTTTCCTATTTCTAGTTGGAAATTTTTTAATGAAAGTATGAAAGCTAACTATAGACAACCATCCGCAACTTTGAAGTTTCTTCAGGAGATAAAAAATCCACCTCAGGCGTTTAGTGGTATGTTTATTGATCTCTTATCTGTATGTTCGAGATCCAAAGAAACCCGAATACTAATATCAATTAATAATTTACGCATTAAGGCGATAACTTAAAAGATTTACCTACCCCCGCCGCCCTTGGCGTCGCCGTTACCTGGTCCTCCTCCATAGTACTGCCCGCCCTGCTGAGTGTTATCGAACAACCCATTAGCACCTGAAGCATCCCCGCGAATCATCATCCCCATCCCATCCTCCACGAGTTTCTCAAGTTCCAGAATATGGGAATCTAAGGCGGATACATCCTGCCCCTGTCTCCTGAGTCTTTCAGATATCCCCTGCTGAACCTGAATCTGGCAACGTATCACATTAACCTGCATTAAGCCCTGCGATAAGCTGCCCTTATCAACGTCTCTCAAGCCTAATCCGAATTCCTTCGAAGCAGCTTCAAGATCACTCAAAGCCTCGTCAAACATCCCCTCGCTTAACCGCATCTCGGCTCGCGTGATAAGACCGTTCGCATATCCTAAACGCTGCGCCGCAGCGTTCATGTTCACCACCTGCACCTGATCTCTAAGCTTATCAAGGTCACCTATCGATGCGCTTAAGCGCGCCTTAAGATGATTCTTAAACTGCTCCATCAAACCCTCTCTCAAGCCCACAACAAGCGGTTTTAGGATCTGCTTCGCATCTTGAAGACCTATCTGAGCAGCAGCTAACGCACCAGCAGCTTCACTGACGTCACCATTATTTATTTTGGTGACGGCTGATCCTAGACTAGTCCTTGCGGACTCGATCAACGCATCTATCGCGGCGACGTCTTCACCACTCTCACCCAGGTTTGCTATCACCGCGGATAACTTCTCAACCTCGTCAGAAAGCATCTCAACTTTACGAGACAAGACCTCACTCGGGCTAGCCGTGTACTCGTACCCGTTTTTCGCGTTTCTGATTGCGAGCGTCATAGCGATCCTGAATTTGTTCATAGCGAGTTGCGCTGCCTCAGCGGACGCCGCGTATTCTCCCTTAGTGTAGAGGGCTTTCGCTTCTAAGGTTGCCTTCACACCGCTCGCCAGGTCAGAAGCCGCTTCAGCAGGCACTAAGTTTCCCAAGCCGGTGATCTCATGGATGGTTCTCTCGCTCATTGCTCTGGATTGTTCAGCGGTTTCGATTTGTCGTCTCGCTATCTCGGAGATTGAGTCCGTAGTCACCACGAAGACGGTGTCGCTGGTTAGGCTACCGCTGGTTGCTGTGATGGTGTACAAGCCATTGAGAGCGGTGGATGGGAGTGTATACAAAGCTCTGTATCCGCCGGAGGAGTCAGCCACCACCTTCGCCGTGAAGACCTGCACGTATGCATGCTTTATGGTGATCTCGAGTGTAGCATCAGCTGAAGCTATCCCCGTGATCGCCACAATATCGCCGCTAATGTAATAGTTTTGTTCGATCTCTACCGTGAGCTCAGGTAAAGCCGAGATCAGTTGCGCTGATGGCGCCAGCACAAGAGCGGCCATGAATACAACCAACAACATTCTGTTCAACCGCTTTACACCTACACAAAGCCTACACCCGAGAATACTTGAGGAACACGGAGGAACCGTTTGGAACACTCCCACCATCACTCCTTCGCCTCCCGATACTTTGCAACCACAAATATGAGGCTCTTACCCCCGATCTTCCTTTCCTCAACAATCCTTAAGGTGATAAGTCGCCGGATCAGCCTCCAGGCACTCGTTCTCGGGATGTCGAAGCGGTCCCTGATCTCGTTAGCGAACACCTCCCCGTTATGCTCTGCGAGGAACCTGAGCACCTCCTTGTCGTCGACTCGGAGCTCAGGGTGCTTCCGGAAGATAGCTTCAAGGTTGACCTCCCACTCCACACTCTTCTTAGGTGGTGTCTGCGGGATGGGAGCCTTAGAGGCAGGCGCATCCTTTCGCCTCCTAGCATACAGGAATAACCCTGCCGCAACCGCAACTAAGGCGACTACCCCGCCTATGATTAGGGGAGTGTATTCTATTACCTTCTGTGAGGCGTTCCCTGAGTCGTAGGCTTGATCCGCGCTCGCCTTCGCCTCCACATATTTACCTGATGCAAAGAAACCTCGGGCAGCATCTAAGAACTCTTCAGCTGATACTATCGTCGAAGTTCTGCCTCCGTCCTTCGCTGCCTGTATCACATTAGCCGCAAGCTCAATGGACGATATTGCTGCCTGAGCCTTAAGCTCGGTATCGAGCACTGACGCCTTCGCCTGCACCGCAAACTGCTCTGAACTAAGGTATTCACCTGCAGCGAACGCTGTCTTCGCCTGCGTCAATAGTTTCTCAGATTCTATCGTAATGATCTCCTTCGCCTTCACGGCATTTATTGTAGATTCAGCATCCATGATCACGGCCTCAGCTTGATCCTTCGCCCCCGAAAGTGAGATCACGTATGAGACCGCGTCATCCCCGGGAGGGAGCGTAATATGAGTCTGCTCTCCGATGGTTTTCACCCCGAGGGGTATCTGGCTCAGACTAACAATCGTTGACCCGGATGGCATAGCTACCACCAGATTAGTCGGTGAAGTCACGTTCAACGTCCAGAGGATACCGATCTTCGTGGTAAGTTCGGGCGTCAAGTAGGTGAAGGTTAGCTTCGACGCTCCGAGGGCGTCGACTGTGACCACGGAGCCCGACTCGGAGGCTAAGAGCGGTAAGCCGTTCTCGTTCACAACTATTAGATCGGTGAAGGTCAAACCGAATAACGGGAGGGATATCCGGGCAAGCGTTGGATCCATATCTATGCTATACACTATCCCAACTGTGCCATCGGAGTAGACTGTCGCCGTGAGGCTCTGAGGTGCGTACTCAGCGGAGAACGCGTATGGAGTCGTCGATGCCGAGAGGATCATGGCGATGAGGAGTAGGGTATAGCTGATGCGCAACTCAAGTCAACTGGCTGAAACTGGATCCATGTAGCTAATAACATAATCGAATAGCAGCCAATCCATAATCAGAGATGTAGCACTTACCGAGGATACGGGTATAAGGCGATTAGTGTAGGCAAGTCGCGGTATCAGCGTTAAACGCTTCACGTTTGACTCTGGAGTAGAATTTATGGAGTATGGTAAGTGTTCCAAAAGGTTCCTCCATGTTCCTCAATATCTTATCAGGGTCATATACATTCGGTGAAATATGACTTGTTAAAAGATTTTAGAGCAAACGTGCAAGGGCACTCGCTGACGGTAGGTATAGTGTTTTTACTGATGTTGAGTACTGTAAACGGATATTATGTAGCTGGTCAGCAGCAGAAGGAGCCACCTCTACCGCCCAAGGATGCGGTGAAGGTTCAACTAGATGCTGGAGAACAGAATACGCTCCAGTACAACTATACGCCTGGCGCACCGCTTGCGCTCAGCTCAGATAACACGAACGTGGTTATAACCGCTAATAATCAGGTTCAGCTTCAGTACACGGCGGAGAATCAGCTTCGTATAAAGTACCTTGGGGTGGATGTGGAGTCTGAGAAGCCTCTCACACTGCAGGTGCGTGGAGAATACATGCCTGAAGAAGCACCTGTCGCATCAGGTGGCTTAGGTGAGTACTATATGTTTCAGGGCACTGAAGCCGCTAATCTCAAGCTCAGAGCCTTCGTCGACGCCCAGGACTACGCGGAGTCTCTGGGTAGACCCGTCGCTCAGGAGCGCCTAACGTGGGCTCGCTGGAACGGCTTGGATTGGACCCCAGTTAAAAGCTCGGTGGATGAGCAGGGCAACTTAATGGCTGAGGGTGAGTGTGGCCAGTGGACTATAAGGGAGATGCGCGAAGGTGTACTTCCAGACGTTGTTCCCGGTGTGGGTAGCCAGATGAGGAGTCAGGTCAAGGCGCTTAACTACACGGAGGTTGAGCCTCAGGGCTTCAGGTATAGCTTAGGGGAGGGTGAGGAGACGATGTTTATGTTTAGGAATACCATGATGGTTTTCAACTCAATCCAGCCGCTCCAGCTGAATCTCTCGGCGGAGAACGCTATGAAGAGTGGAGCATTTGGCGTTAAGCTGGAGACCAGTAAGGCTACGATGCTCAACATCTCTATGACTGCGACTCCAACCGGCGGAGCAACGGAGGTTAGGGGTATCGGCGTCTACATGGATATTGAGCACAACGCCACGGATGCGTTGAAGGCAAGCCTTGCGATGAAAGTCGACGTTGAGATGTTGAAAGCCAAGTACGGTGTGGACTTTGATCCGAATCAGCTGATGTGGGCGTACTGGAACGGTGAGATGTGGATGGAGGTACCGAGTACGCTGGAGAATGATGTGCTTGTGGCGGAGACGGATCACTTCTCCATCTGGACAATCGTTGAGGTACAGGTGGAAGCTCCAATCGTTGAGACGCAGGTGGAAGCGGTAATCGATGCTATGCCTGCTTCGGATAATAGCTGGGTTTACGTGGGTGGAGCTATGATCGCGGGCTTTGCGGTCGTGGCTTTGTATCTTCTCAAAGGGAGAAAGTAGCCTCGTTACACAACCTCTTTTTTTCAATCTCGCTTAGTTATTCTTCTCTCTCAGGTAAGTCTCGATGGTGCTTCACAATCTCTTACCCCTTAAAAATCGGTATAGATCAGACTGTACATCCCAGTCAGATACGCCAAGAAGAGATTTGTAAAATTTTTCTGGATAAGATCTCGCGTTCGATATGTTGGGGTAGATTAAGATCCTTTTAACCCGTTTTTGAATAGAAATATGAGAGTTGCTTGTAGTTTGATAGGTGTTCCAACTTGTTCCATCTTATTCCACCGGGTTCCTCAATATTCAACTCGGGTTATCTATGGCTGGTGATGAAATGAGTTCACTTAAAATATTCGGAATAATTGCCCTGGTAATGGTTGCGGGCACGTTAGTGATACCTGTACTCGCACAACAGACGCAGACCCAGGCACAAATCATGGACTGCGATGGCGACTGCGATGGGACTCCTGATTGCACAAAAGATCAGCTACGGAAGAGAACAATGGACTGTAGCTGTGATGGTTCTCAAGCTAAGCCAATGTCATGTGGAAATATAGTGGCAAGCAATGCCGTTGGATCAGCACCAAATTCCGGTGATGGTGTTTCTGATGGCAGTGGACTTGAGCGACCTGATAACCCGGGTGTTGGACCAGCACCTAATTCAGGTGATGGCATCCCAGATGGCAGTGGGTTTTAATTTATCAAGCAATCGCACGCTTCCCTATCCCTCAATTGGGGATAAATTGTATTAAATCCACATTTCTATTTACAGTCAAATAGCGCTTTTGATGAGAAAGATCATGAACTCTCTGAGACCTGAGGGGACTCTGTTTAAAAATGGCCTAGCAATGAACGACTAACTGTCCATTAAGCGCGTGTACGAGTGGGCAGAAGCGTTGAGACCGTTCTTCTTGAGCATATAGACTATCCTGATCCACCGCGCGCTCTAGTTCACTAAACCTGCACTTCCTTCTGATGAAGCTACTATTCTACGCACGCATATTAAGTAAACTTCTACTTCTTGAGGAAACTGGGGTTCGTGGAGTCGTACTTGTCGGCGTCTTCCTGACTTCCCGTGATACCCTTAAGCCACTTATCAGCGCCATCCCGCTTCCAATCTTCCGCTTTAGTGTGCGCCTTAATGTAGTTTGAAGGCATGGGATGGGTTCCCACCTTAACTGGGAGACCGACGACGTTCTCGATGTACTTTTTATGATCTTCGATGTATGGGCAGATGGGATACCCTGCTAAATAGCAGCTTGCCAGATAAATTACCTCAGCGCCATACTTCTTCATATCTGCGGGTGCAGCCTCGAGGCGCTCACCGGGGCAGCCACCACAAGCCATCCAGCCGACGACCTCGATGAGCTCATCTCTCGGATAATCAGCGAAAGCACCGTCTCTTTCGATGATTGACTTGAAGCACTTATTTCCAGTACACGTCCTGTTTCTATCACAGATCATTATACCGACTTTAACCATTGTGTATCATAATTCTCCTTAACCTTAGTTTAATAATCGTTTTGTGTCCTTTACCCTGATTTAATATCTATTCGCCTACCTTCAGATAAGGCGGCGGCTGTCTTTCTGCGGGCTTCCTGGAGAAGCCTCCAGATAGTTCCCCTGCTCACTCCCATTCTTGCGCCAGCCTCTTCTTGATTCAAGCCTTCAAGGTCAACCAGCCTTATGACCTCAAGTTCGGCGCTATCAAGTACCACCGGCTCTCCTAAGGGGGGAGTATCTGGTGTGAAGCTGCTTTCAGGCACCTGTTTACCTATGAAAACCGAAGCAGGCGTTCTGCCTCTTTGCCCCTTACGACTTCTCGCCCTTCGCTGCACGTCTACAAATTATGTATGGGAGCCCTTATATCTTTCTGTTCACAGTCACATAATTGATTCTGTGCATTATCACAGAAAAAGGAGCTATGAGAAAAATGGGTTATAGAGTAAGAGGATGTAACAGAAACTATCCCGGAAATGGGCCGTTCAGGGGTCTGCCTCCCTGGCAGCGACCAGGTTGGATCTACGAAGGAGCGGGGTCGATAGCGGTAACCGAACCCTACACTTGCCAGAGGTTCCCGTGGCTTCCAAGAAGATGGTGGGCATATCACAGCTTGATGGGAGATATGCCAGCATCCATTGAGCAGTCAAAACAGATAATCGAACAACGGATCACTGTATTTGAGAGTCAACTCGCTACTCTGCGAAAAAGGCTCTCTGAAATGACGGTCGAAGAAAAGAAAGAGTAGCGATGTGGTGGTTACTGTGAGAATAGCTATTCCAACAAAAGTACCCGGAGGGCTTAAGGGAAAGGTGGACGATGTATTCAGTCGTGCCCCAGTTTTCACCATCGTCGATTTTTGTGATGGTGAACCGAGGAATGTCACTGTGATTAAGAACGCCGCTGCATCATTCTCACATGGGGCTGGTCCGCTCTCTGTGAAGACTCTCAGCGATAACCATGTTGAGCTTTTATTAGCGCCTGAAATAGGCATAGGGACATCTAGTCTCCTTGACGAACTTAAAATAAGATATATTAAGGTGGAGAAAAATGCAAAAGTCTCAAATCTCTTAGTAGAGCTGAATGAACAATTCAAGAATAAATAATAACTTAAATCGCAAAAGTACTCTTAAAAAGCTCCTCTTAAGCGCAATACTTAAGACATACGGTATATTTAATAATATATTTATAGATATAACTAGGGTATGAGAGACGGTTGTAATCGTCGTCTTGGTAGACGATGCTGTGATGAGGCTTACTCAGGAGTCGTAACAATGCAACGAGGTATAGGGGTCGGCGTGAAGAGAGGCGAATTCCGCTACCTTGTCCTCATGGCTTTATCCGAGAAACCGATGCACGGCTACGCCCTTATACAAGAAATTGGCAAGACTCATCAACGGCCAGTAAGCGCTGGTCTGATCTATCCAATGCTACAGGAACTCGGGGATATGGGGCTCATCTCCTCCGAGGAGAGAGAGGGGAAGAAGACACACTCACTGACAGTGGAAGGTAGAAAGCATCTGGATGAAAAATCCGAGATAGTGGAGAGGTTGAGGGCGGGTAAGGCTTACGCTGAGAGGATCGGGAGACTCACATTCATGAAGGACCTCCAAGACATGCAGACGATGGTGTTGATGAATGAGGAAGACCTAGATAAAGTTAAAACGACGAGGATCCAGGAAATCCTCACAGATGCCAAGAAGAAGATGGCATCAATCGTCTTCGAGTGAGGTGTATGTATTTTGAAAATAGATGTAGTTTCTAATGATGGGAAGACTATCTCTCAACACTTTGGGGGAGCTATGAACTATATCGTATGTGATGTGGAGAATTTTGTTAAGGGATCAGAGATTAGATCCAAAGCGGCGCAGGGTTGGGGTGTTTTTGAGGCTATAAAGAAGGAGAGAATTAAGCAGTGCACGCTGGTAGGCTCGACAGCCCCACGGAAAGATTCCACTAAAGGGAGGCGATCATGAGTGACTGAATCGATTCAGAAGCCACAAACCCCATCTGAGAAAAGGGCATCTGATGACGCCTTGCTGAAGATGCGTATGGGTAAAGTGAAGCGTAAGATCGCTATTATCAGCGGTAAGGGAGGAGTTGGTAAAACTCTCGTGACCGTGAATCTAGCTGCTACACTTGCACGTATAAAAGGCAATGGTAAAGTTGGGTTGCTAGATGCGGACATCCATGGTCCATGTGTCCCTAAGATGTTGGGATTGAAAGGATCAAGGCTTGAGTCTGGTCCAGCTGGAATATTCCCAGTCTACTCCAAAGGAGGCATCAAAGTGGTCTCAATGGCTTTCCTATTACCAAACGACGACTCGCCTGTTGTCTGGCGTGGACCCGTTAAAATGGGTGCAATCAAGCAGCTATTATCTGAGGTCGTCTGGGGTGAGCTAGATTACTTATTGGTGGATCTCCCTCCTGGAACAGGCGATGAGCCACTCACTGTTCTCCAGCTATTACCGGAGACTGATGGTGTGGTGATCGTTACTATACCCAGCGAAGTGTCTGGTGACGTCGTCAGGAAGGCGGTGACGTTCGCGAGGATGCTCAATGTACCCGTTTTAGGAATCGTTGAGAACATGGCAGGGTTAGTTTGCCCTCATTGTGGTGAGGTAATTGAGATATTCGTAGGTGGAGTGGGGAGAAGAGTTGCTGAGGATATGGGTGTGCCTTTTCTGGGATCAATCCCGATAGACCCTAGAGTTTCTGGGGACTCGGATAATGGAACCCCGTTTGTTGAGGAGCATCCTGACTCGGTAGCGGCGAAGGTTTTCGGGGAAATTGTAAAAAAGATAGTTGAGGTTGTTGAAAAATGAAGGTAGCAGTATCTAGTACCGGGAACAGCTTGGATAGCTCGGTTGACCCGCGGTTTGGAAGATGTCCGGTGATCTTGATTGTGGACACTGAGACCTTGAAGGTAGAGGCTCTCAGCAATACCAGCATAGAACTTGCTCATGGAGCTGGTATAGGCGCTGCTCAGGCCGTTGCTTCTAAGGGAATTAACGCTGTTATTACAGGAAGCGTCGGACCTAACGCCTATAGCGCACTTAACGCGGCGGGTATCAAGGTTTACACTGGGTTCAACGGGACCGTCAGGGATGCCGTGGAGAGGCTTAGGAAAGGCGAATTAACCGACACCGCTGGACCAACGGTTGGTGGACACCATGGCCAGGGTGGGTCAAGGGGCGGTGGCCGTGGAAGAGAAAAAAGATCAGAGTAATGGAGTGATGCAATGACAAAAATAATAATACCTGTATCTGATGAGAAAGCTGGGAGTCTCTCCGACCATTTCGGTAGGGCTCCTTACTTTGCGTGGTTTATAGTAGAGAATGGAAAGGTAACTGATAATGGTGTGGCTCCAAACGATAGTGATCATTTCGGAGGAGTAGGACAGCCACCAGACAGAATCGCAGCCCTCGGCGCGGAAGTTGTTATCACCCACGGTATGGGGATGAAAGCGATTCAGATGTTCCAGGAGAAGAAGATAGCTGTTCTAGAGGCAGTTTCCGCTAGCCCCATTTCGAATATAGCTGCTTATTCGAAGGGTGAGCTTAAAGAGCTCACTCGGGGTTGTCTGCAAGGTCACACCCACTAGGTGTAGATGTTGAAGGTAGCCGTCGCCAGCGGTAAGGGTGGTACTGGTAAGACCAGCGTCGCCGTTAACCTGGCTTTGAGCGTCGGAGACGCTCAGCTCCTTGACTGCGATGTTGAGGAGCCTAATGCCCACATCCTGCTGAGGCCTCATGATGTCATGGAGAAAGTTGTAGAGCTCTCCGTCCCGAAGATACTTGAGGCTAAGTGCAGCTACTGCGGGGAGTGCGCTAGGTTCTGTCAGTATAAGGCGCTCTTCGTTGCTGGTGAGACCGCTTTGGTGTTTCCACAGCTTTGCCACAGTTGTGGTGGATGTGTGCTTGTCTGCCCGAGTAACGCTATCGTAGAGGAGCCAAGGCGCATCGGAAGAATTCTTCATGGGATATCTGGGGAAGTTGAACTGGTCTACGGTGAGCTTGACGTTGGTGAGCCTATGGCGGTGCCGCTAATATCCGCTGTCAAAAATAGGGCTCGAAGCAGTGGGACGGTTATATTGGATGCGCCACCGGGCACAGCTTGTCCTCTTGCAGAGACCGTTAAAGGTGCAAACTACTGTATACTAGTGACGGAGCCTACCCCCTTCGGCTTACATGACCTAGAGATCGCGACTGAGGTTGTGAAGCAACTTGGAGTACCTTATGGTGTGATAATTAACTTCGCAGGCACAGGAGACCGCGGTATCTACGAATTCTGCGAGGCAAAGAAGATCCCGATACTAATGGAGATACCCTTCGATAGGAGAATAGCTGAGCTCTACTCCCGAGGCATCCCCTTCGTCAATGAGATGCCTACCTGGAGGAAAAGGTTTAGAGACCTTCTGAAGGATCTGGAGGAAAAAGTATGAAGCAGATCACAGTCATCAGCGGAAAGGGAGGCACAGGTAAGACGAGCCTCACAGGCTCCTTCGCTGCCCTAGCAAAAGATGCGGTGTTCGCTGACTGCGATGTAGACGCTTCCAATCTTCACCTCTTACTAAGACCAGATATTATGGAGACGATTGAGTTTAAAGGCCTCAAACTAGCACACATATCAAGTGATGACTGCATACAATGCGGATTATGTGTTAAGAAATGCCGATTTGATGCTATCGACTATCAAGGTAGCTATAGAGTCAATCCTCTGCACTGTGAAGGATGTGGCGTCTGCATCCAAGTTTGCCCCACTAAAGCCATTGTTTTCAAAGAGAGGGTTTGTGGCCATGCCTATGTTTCTGAGACGAGGTTCGGTCCTATGGTTCATGCTCGGCTTATACCGGGTATGGAGAACTCGGGGAAATTAGTTTCTTTGGTCAGGCAGACTTCTCAACAGATCGCTGAGAAGAGAGGAAAGCAGCTTGTGCTTGTTGATGGACCACCAGGTATAGGCTGCCCTGCGATTGCTTCACTTTCGGGTGTCGATGCTTCAATTGTTGTGGTTGAACCAACATTGTCGGGGATCCATGACCTTAAGAGGGCTCTACAACTTCTCAACCACTTCAAGATAATGCCTTTAGTGTGCATTAATAAGTGCGATATCAACCCGCAGAATACTGGTGAGATTAGAGAATTTTGTAATGAGAGTAGCATTGATCTGATCGGTGTGATTCCGTTTGATGGAGTTGTAACGGAGGCAATGGTGGCCGGCAGCACGGTGGTAGAGTACGCCCCTGACTCACTCGCTGGACGTGAGATAATTAAAACATGGGGAGTCTTAAAACATTTTTTAGCGACTTAGTGAATATTCACTTATTCATGTAAAACATTGAATCAGATTTGACAATAAAGAACAAATAAAGTAAATCGCGATATCAAAAAAGAGAACTCTTCGAAAACAGTTCAGAAAAATAGTTCTTTTGCTACTCTATCGTCTTCTCTCCTGTAACTGTTAAATGGTATTTCTCCTGGCGAAACTCCACTAAACCAGCGCCAGCCAGCTCCCTTAAACCACTCCTAATAAGGAACAGTTGCCTGCTAGTCGCATTCGCAATTTCAATTGGCGTAGACGCACCTGCCTTAATTGATTTTAACGTAGTGATACCGCTCTCAGTCAGTTTACCATCTGGTGACACGCAAGGCATAGTGATCACAGCTTCTTGAAGCAGAGATACCAATCTTTACAGTCGTAGCCTTCCTTCACCCTCGCTTCGGCTTGCTCGCTGGTAACTGGCGGCGGCACAACAACGGGTTGACCTGGTGTCCAGTTGGCAGGTGTTGCAACCTTATCTTTATCTGTTGTCTGCAAGGCGTCGATTATTCTCAATATCTCCTTCATGTTTCTCCCAGTTGTTAGTGGGTAATAGAGGATCGTCCTGATCTTGCTCTCAGGGTCAATTATAAAGACACATCTGACCGTCTCAGTTTTACTCTGATCGGGGTGGATCATGCCAAACTTCATAGAGACTTCCTTGTTAAGGTCAGCAATAATGGGAAATGGAACCTTGACTCCCATCTTCTCCTCAATGTTTCTTATCCAAGCAATATGAGAAGATACACTGTCTACGCTAAGTCCAAGAAGTTGGGTGTTTTTCGTTTGAAGCTCGTCGTAGATATTTGCAAAAGCAATGAACTCGGTGGTGCAAACTGGAGTAAAATCTGCTGGATGAGAAAATAACACAAGCCAACTTCCCTCGTAGTCTGAAAGTTTTAGTGTACCTTGGGTTGTTGGTGCTTCGAAATCGGGTGCTTTTCTGCCTAACTGTGGCAGTCCAATTAAGCTTTTTTCTTCCATAACAATCGCCTTTAGGCAAGCCTAAATAGTAAATCAAGTTTAATAAATTTTGTTACATTAAATTTATAATGCTCACCCGTAAGGTCGTAAGGTTAATAGTCTTAACCCCAAACCCATCAACACCTGGTGGCTACTTATACATGGTTTAATCCCAGCTCTAGTGAGGTAGATGTGCTTTTAATACTCACACTCACTAGTTCCGCAGACTGCACACGGCTGCGTTTTCATTTTTGATTTATAATCCCTTGTTCTCGACTGATTAGATTTGGATGCTAGTTTGGAGAGGGGAGATAGGCGGATTCTTTTCACTTTTTCATATACCCCCTTGTAGTTTAACGTGCTTATGCACAATATTTATATGTTTACGTGTCTATGCACAATATTGAATGTGTGCGAATGTACACAAAGGTGAAAAAAAATGTCGAATAGAGGAAAAGGACGAGGTATATACCCCGGAAACGGACCATTCAGAAACCTCCCTCCGTGGGAGCGACCCGGCTGGGTCAGTGACTCAGCTAATCCCGGAGCCTGCACAAGGTACCCTTGGCTATCAAGAGGATGGTGGGCTTATACTGATCCATCAGTGAATGCGCCTACAATTGACGCTAAACTCTTAGAACAGTATGTGAAAGCAACAGAGAACCAACTAACTATCTTAAAAACCCGATTAGCTGAACTAGAGAAAACGAAAGTTAGGGAAGTAGGCTCGTCTTGAAAGTAGCTTTTCCTACTGAGCCTCCAGGAGGTCTTGATAGTAAAGTTAGCGAGCACTTCAGCCATGCCCCATGGATAACTATCATAGATTTCGAGGGAGCGGGGTATTCATTAACCTCTGTTGATGAAAACTCTGTAGCAACTCTGGAACGGGGGTCAGGCCCTGTATTAGCTAAAACTTTACATGAAAAAGGCGTTGAAGCTGTCGCGGTTTGCTCCATAGGGAAGGGAGCTGAAAGTGTTTTAGCGGCCTGGGGCATTCAAATAGTACCTACGATTAAAGGGATTCGGGTTAGAGAGGCGATCCCGGTAGTGCAGAGACAAGTACACTCCGATTATTAACTGGAGCTTTTGACTGGGTAACACCCATATTTGTTCTAAATTCTGACTAAGATTACCTTTCCGCTAATATACTCATGTAATCCACACAACTACCAGATACGGATAACGCCAAAACCGAGGTTGATATGAAGGCTTACATCGTAAACAAATTAAACCTATAGAGATACACTCTACTAGGCTGTGTTTACCGCTATTCGTCTCCACGTATATACTGCTGCACCCATGGAGAGAATCATGGTAACAAAGATCACTAAGGCTTGATCCCAAGGATACTCAATAGGCGGTCCACCCTGAGGCCTATTAGGAACTCCATCACCGCTAATGTTTACCTGTAAATAAGCTAAAGAAATTAGACTAAATATGACCACAACCGAGCTGAATAGGAATAGAACCTTCCAGAGCGCCATATTTTTAGTGATGCTCAATACCTTTCCTAACTAAAACATGGTGATAATACGTTATTTAACTTAAGGGTAACAGCTTTAACTATACAAAACCACGTTTATCCGTTAATCATTATATAAGAATAAGTGTGACATATGGAGTTCACAGCAATATCGTCGGCTTATGTTTATACAAACTCGTTAAATTAGATTAAAAATGAGGTAGCACATAAAACACTATATTTGTAGTTACCCTTTTTAGGCTAAAAGTTAAAAACTTAATCATGCCTAAACTTGTAAGAGCCAACCCATGGATAACCTTGGAACCGCCGCCTACCCCATAATGCTGAGTCTTTTAGCCGGTTTAGCAACAGGTGTAGGAGGATTACTCATATTACTCCTAGGAAAATTAGAAGGCAAGTACCTAGGATTCATAATGGGGTTCGCAGGAGGAGTCATGCTCATTGTATCCTTCGTAGAGTTACTGGCTGAAGCAAACCACCTGATCAGCACTTTATTGGTGGTCACTTTCTTTACCTTAGGAGCAATCCTCATGATGGGAATCGACCTACTTCTACCTCATATAGAGTTTGGGCGATGGGAAAAGCAGGTGAATGACAGGCAGCTCCTCAAATCTGGTCTCATGGTAGCCCTCGGGATGAGTCTACATAACCTCCCTGAGGGACTTGTAGTAAGCGCCGGATTCAGCCACGATGCGAATCTGGGAGTTCTTGTTGCCCTCATGATTAGTTTACATAACATCCCGGAGGGAATCGCTACCGTAACGCCTCTCATAGCAGCAGGTGTAAACAAGTGGAGAGCTATTGGTCTAGCTACTCTCAGCGGTTTAACCGAGCCTCTCGGCGCCCTCATAGGAGTTGTGATTCTTGGAGCTGCTGGAGCTACACCAATGGTGATTGGCTCCGGATTAGCTTTCGCAGCAGGGGTAATGACATATGTTACTATGGATGAGCTTATACCAATCGCTCACGAATTTTGCAAGCCCGTTTACAAGCACTATGTTTCAGTAGGAGTTTTGACTGGTGTTGTTTTTGCGCAACTGCTCAGCATAGTGTTCTGATAGGAATGTGTTATTACTTGTGTGGATTGGGTATCGACTGAGGACGCGGGTAGGTTAAATAAGGCGTTGTCTCTGACGTTCTTCAACGCTTGATGGCTGGATCTAGTGTAAGTATGGTTATGTGGAGAATTGATGTTCTGCTTATCTTTTTGGTTTTATTCGTTTTCTGGTTAGGGTTTTATTGATTGTGGTTTTGTTTAGCTGATTTGTGACCTCTTGCTTCACCTCACCATTTTGAGATGTAGCCTTCATCCGAGTTGTCATAAGTTCCATGAAATCCCCATAATTATTACGAACATTTAAAAACGTAATACCTAACATCTTCTGAGTATAATGAGCGAAGAAAAAGAAAAACTCATCAAGAGAATAGAACACTGGGCAGAGCACAACGACGAACACACGACCAGATACGAAGAGTCAACTAAGGAGGCAAAGGCCATGGGCTTCGCTGGAGCTGCCTACGACCGCGCGTGCTGAGGAATTACACTTGAAGATAATGGTTTGTGGAAAGGGTGGAGCGGGGAAAAGCGCCGTATCCGTAATGCTTGCAAGAGCACTTGTAAGGAGAAGCCCCGTCTACCTTATTGACGCAGATGAGTCCAATAGACGACTCAGCAACATGCTTGGAGCTGTTACACCGAATACTTTGATGGAGTATATTGGCGGCAGGAAGGAACTCTCTGCTAATAAGGAGAAGATTCAAGGCATAAATCTGAGCGAACTGCCAGACGAGTTCCAAGGGCGGAGTTCAGAAGGCATCACGCTGATCTCCGTAGGCAAGATTGAGGAGTATGGTGAAGGTTGTGCCTGTCCCTTCGGAACCTTGTCGAAGCTTCTACTTCAGCGTCTAACCCTCGCCTCCGGGGAGTATGTAGTTGTTGACGCTGAGGCAGGCATCGAGCACCTTGGAAGAGGCGTGGAAGCTGGCATAGATTTGGTTATCTCGGTTGTTGACCCGACTATGGAGAGTGTGAGCCTCGCCCGATTCGTCTCGGATGAGGTCACACGCCTCGGGAAGCACCACCTCATTCTACTGAACAAAACTCCACCGGAGCTGGAGCCTCGACTGAGGGGGCTCATTGAGGATGAAAGTTTAATGGTCTCAGGCGTTATTGGGGTGGACCCGGTTATATTCGAGTCAAGTTTAGGGGCAGGTATAATTGAATCGGGGGAAGCTCAGGTGAAAGTCAACAAGTTCGTAGACGATTTCATTACCCCAACTTAAGTCCATAAATATGTATTTGTAGCTATTATCTGATACATTTATCTAATCCAATATTACGTCTCATTAGATACGTAATACGATGTGACTGTTATTAACAATACCTGCGTTGAAATAGAGAAGATGATCGAGTCCAACGACCTGGCGGAGCTCCTACAAAAGACGGCGCTCATTCATGGCCACCACTGCCTCGGATCCGCAATCGGAGTAATCGCCGCCCAACATGCAATGAAGGTGAGGGGTGCTGTCAGGAACACGGGTATGGAGCACATCATAGCTATCGTTGAGACGAACAGCTGCTTCAGCGACGGTGTCCAGATGGTGACTGACTGCAGCTTCGGTAACAACAGCCTAGTATACAGAGACTACGGGAAGACTACCTTCAGCCTCGCAACCTGAAGCGGGGATGGCGTACGAGTCTAAGTTCGCCCAGACCTCGGAGACCTTCTTAAAGATAAGAACCCTGAGACCCAGAGGCTTTACCTGCAGACCATTAACCAGAGGAAGGCGACACCCGAGGAGGAGCATATGCTGGACCTTAACCGGAGGCACTGCTTCGAAATCCTCAACATACCCGCTGAGAAGATATTCCATCTCAAACATGTGAAGGTCGAGATTCCAAGCTACAGCCGTATTCTAGCCAGCCATATCTGCACTGGGTGTGGCGAGAAGGTGATGGAAACTAAGGCAGTCAAGAGAGGGGAGGTCTACTATTGCCTTAGCTGCAGCGAAAGCAGCTACGGACAGCTCGACTGGGCTGGAATCAACTGGTTGGAGAAGAGTTAAGTTAAAACTTGAAAACACTGGTATGATAAAGCAACGTGATAGTAATATTATTACGCTGTTAAGCCAACTCTAATCGAATAATCCTTGGACAGCAAAAAACCACCTTCAAAACACCTAACTCAGGAAAAACAACATAAAGAGGACCAGGAGGGGAGGGAGAATGCTACTAGGTTTAGCGTCTCCCTCGATCCCCAGCTTCTCCGAGAGTTTGATGAGACGATCGAGAAGATGGGGTACAGCCGCTCAACAGCCATCGTTACCGCGATGAGGAATTTCATCGTGGACCGACTCTGGGAGGGCGAATCCGGCGAGGTGGTTGGAGCTATCACACTGATGTATGATCATCACCGCAGCGGAGTGACGGAGGAACTCACGGACATCCAGCATAATTATCACCACGAAATTACTACAACAACACACGTCCACTTGGATCACGATAACTGCCTCGAGATCGTTGCTGTGAGGGGGCAGACTCCGCGGATCAGGGAGCTAGCTGATAAGCTGACAGCTAACCGGTGGGTTAAGCAGTCTAAGATCTCGATATTAAAGATCTAGAGGCGCTACCTATGAACGAGTACCTGAGGAAGCTAGAAGAAGCAAATATGTGTTTAATGGTCTATGAAGGTGATACGCTGATCTTTCAGAGTAGTAGCAAAGGTATTAGGCCTCACCTGGAAGCCATCGACAAGCTGGGTGTTCGTCTTAGAGGTACGTTGATGGTTGACAAGATCGTGGGGCGCGCTGCAGCGCTTCTCATCCTTTACAGTGGAGCGGCTGAGGTATATGCAGGTGTGATCAGTAGTGGCGGTCGAGTAGTGCTGTTGCAGGCTGGTGTCAAGCTCTTCTATGGAGTGGAGACTGAGTACATCAAAATGGTGGATGGGAGGATCTACTGCCCGTTTGAGGAGATGGTGCAGGGCATAGATGACCCGATTGAGGCTTACCATGCTATTGTTGAGAAGATGGAGAGCCTAAATAAACCAAGTTAGAAACAAACCAAGAGTAATTATTACTATTATACTAATATAGAGACGTGTGTGTATTGGTTTCGTGTTTAAGTGTCATGTTCTAGTCCCTTGAATTGACTTGTGTATAATCTGTGGTAAGGCCCATTTTTGCTTAATAACTCCTGGTGAGTGCCTCTCTCAACTATCTCCCCACCATCAATGACGAGAATCAGGTCAGCACTCTTGATGGTGCTGAGTCGATGAGCGATGATGAAGCTAGTTCGATCCTCCATTAATTTGAGTAGAGCAGCTTGGATCTGCCTTTCCGTTCGTGTGTCGACGCTACTAGTAGCCTCATCAAGGATCAGTATAGATGGATTTGCAAGTATGGCTCTGGCAATGTTTAGGAGCTGACGTTGACCCTGGCTGAGGTTGCTACCCCTTTCACTAACCCTCGTCTTATACCCATTTGGCAGACGTTGAATAAACCCGTCTGCATTCGACAGCTTAGCAGCCTGAACACACTCTTCGTCGCTTGCGTTAAGTCTACCATACCGGATGTTCTCCATCACCGTACCGCTGAACAAAAATACATCCTGAAGGACGATCCCTAATTGCCGGCGAAGGTCATCTCTCTTAATATGCATAATATCGTGACCATCCAATGTTATTGCTCCATCTTGAATATCGTAGAATCTTGTAAGTACATTTACAATGGTGGTTTTACCCGCGCCGGTGTGGCCAACTAGGGCGATTCTCTGACCTGGTTTAACACTCATATTTATTTTCTTAAGAACAGGTTGGCCTGTGACGTAGCTGAAGTCAACGTCCTTGAATTCAACTTCTCCCTCGAGCGATCTGATTGATAAAGCATCTAAGTTGTCTCTCGTCTCTGGTTGAGTGTCTAGTACCTCGAAGATCCTCTCTGCACCCGCCAGAGCGGATTGTATGCTATTATAAAGTGTAGAAAATTGTCTCAGAGGGTCAGCGAACTTTCTGCTGTAGCTTATGAAGACGCTTATAATCCCAATTGTCGCTAGGCCTTGAAGTGTCATCCAGCTTCCGACTCCGGCGACTATAGCGATGTTGATGTTACCAAGTATGCCTACTATTGGTGGTACAAGCATGGAGTAAGTTTCAGCCTTAATGCCGAGTTCCTTAACCGCCTGGCTTGACTTATTGAATCGAAGCATAGCCGACTTCTGTTGATTGTATGCAATTACTAATCTCTGCCCGGTGATCGTCTCCTGAGCGACCCCATTGAGAGCTCCCATCTTGGCTTGTAGACCCCTGAAGCCACTTCGAGCCCTCTTACCTATAGCTGCAGTGAAAACAATCATAAACGGGAAAACAACTAGGCTTGCAGCTGCAAGCCAAGCATTCAGAGCGAACATTATCACTACTATGCCGATAAGTGTCAGTAGACTTCGCACAAGCTCCGTGACGTTCTGCGATAGCAGTGTCCCAATAGCGTCAACGTCGTTTGTAAGTCTGCTCATCAGGTCACCTGTAGGGGTTTTGTCGAAGAATCTGAGGCTGAGAGTCTGCGTATGCTCAAACAGGTCTCTCCTGAGGTTTCTGAGGCTTCTCTGACTGATCTTAGCCATGACCCAGCCAGCTGCTGCGTCCATTACGGATCCTGCGAGGTATACAGCTGCAAGTGTTAGAGATATGTTGAGTAGGCCATCCCATCTCTTCTGTAAGATGTACTGGTCTATGACGATACCCATTACAACCGGACCCGCGAGTGAGAATAAGGTGGCTATCACCGTAAGTACTAATGTAAGCATCAGAATGCTTCTCTGGTCGCTAACATAGCCAAGTAGCCTTGATAATGCTCCACGTGGATCCTTAGCCTTCTCAACTTGACCCATCATCCCTGGGCCTCGCTGGGCTACACTAGCTAGACTAGGTTTGCGATCCGATCTACCTGCGTCACTTAAAGCGTAGCACCTCCGTCTCCGAGTTGACTCTCATAGATCTCTCTGTAAATGGGGCTAGTTGAGATCAGCTGCCTGTGTGTGCCTTCAGCAGCTACCCCTCCTTCGTCTAATACGATTATCCTGTCAGCGTGCAGCACCGTGCTAATTCTCTGGGCAACTATGAACCTTGTCGTTCCACCGAGGAGCTTGTCAAGCGCCTTCTCTATCTTATACTCGGTCTCGGCATCTACGCTGCTGGTACTGTCGTCCAAAATCAGGATCTTGGGTTTGACTAGGAGAGCCCTTGCTATTGCTATTCGCTGCTTCTGACCCCCGCTCAGAGTTACACCCCTCTGTCCAACAGCAGTGTCATAACCATCGGGAAAACTGGAGACGAAGTCATGCGCCTGAGCCGCTTCAGCGGCCTCTATAACCTCCTCATCCGATGCATTAGGTTTACCATATCGTATGTTATCCCGTATTGTCCCGCTGAAGAGCATCGTATCTTGAAGGCACACCCCTATTGTGTTCCGTAGCGACTCTAACTCAAGTTCCTTGACATCAACCCCGTCAACGGTGACTCTCCCTTTTATTGCGTCGTAGAATCTGGGGATCAGGTTCATCAGGGTAGTTTTACCTGAGCCCGTTGCCCCAAGAATGGCAACTCTCTCCCCAGGCTCCACGGTGAAGGTGATGTCATGGAGAACAGGAACCCCATCAACACCGGTATAACTGAAACTGACACCCTCAAATGATACACTTCCCTGAATTTTTTCCAGTTTTTTAGCGTTAGAAGCAGTTCCTATCTTAGGTTCAGCGTCGATGACCTTAAAGATCCTTCCAGCTGATATGTTAGCTGACGCTACGTTCCCAGCCATAAGGCTGAGAGTAAGCACAGAGAACATTGCACTTTGGAGATAATTAGTGAAAGCAATTATCTCTCCGACACTCGCGGAGGCTACTGAGATCTGAAGACCGCCAAAGTATAGGACCGCTACTATCCCTAAGTTGAGAAGAGCCACTGTCACCGGGTTGAAGATACTCATCAGCTGCGCTACTCTAAGTGAGTTCACATAAAGCTCATCATTCGTCTTCTCGAAACGCTTGTTCTCGTAATCTCTACGTACGAAAGCTTTAACGACGCGAATGCCTGTCAGGTTTTCCTGCATAACCTGATTCAGGCGATCAAGCCTCTCCTGCACTTTCGTGAAGAGAGGTTGGAGTAGTTTGATGAAGTAGTAACTTATGACCAGAGTGACTGGTAAAAGAGCTATCATGATTAGTGATAGCTTCAGGTTAGTTGCAAGCATTATTGTAATACTGCCAAGGAAGGTGAGAGGCATCCTCGTGAACATGCGGAGACTTAGCGTCACCACCATTCTCACTTGATTGAGGTCGCTTGTGAGTCGTGTAAGCAGCTGTCCCGTTGTGAAGTCGTCTAGGTTTCCAAAGCTGAATGACTGGATCTTCTCAAAGGTATTTTCACGAAGATCTGCCTCAAAGCTCCTTGATGATCTAATAGCGAACACCGTGTTCGCGGTCATGAAGAGGGCTGCGAGGAGGCTTACCCCGATCATGACTAGACTTGTTTGTGTTATCAAAGCTATATCCTGCTTGGCGACGCCTTCGTCGATGATCGTTTGTACCAATCTTGGTATGGCGAGTTCGGCAGCTACTACGAGTCCTAGGAAGATCATTGCTAGGGCTGCTTCTCTGCGATATGGTTTCAGATATTTGGCGGTTCTGATTAATTCGCTCAGTGTTATCACAACTCAAGTAAATTATTCTACGCGTGCTGCGTTTAGTAAGTCGATTTTAATCTCTCTTGTTTTAATTCTCCACATTTTTTCAGGGGCTCCACCGCCTTCCTCTCGGTATCCAGACTGCTCAATTATCCCAGTTTCTTCGAGCTCGGAGAGGTGATAATAAATGCTAGACCTAGCGATTTTCTCACCCATTTTACCTAACTCAACTAGAATTTCTCCTGTCCCTTTTTCGCCTTCTCCAATAATTCTGATTATGTTCCAACGAGTCATACAGTGTAGTGCCCTGAAGTACTTCTGAAATTTCATTACTTCGCCAAGCTTCCCGCAGTTTGAATTATCACAGCACATAACATTTCACCGATAATATTATCAAAAACTTTATAATATTCGTAGAATATAAGTATGCTATCAGGTAAGTCAAATTGAGTGAAAAAACCAGTTGTAACGAGTGCAAATATGCAAAAGATCTACACGGCTGCGCTTCTCATCACGTGGAGCAGGCACGTGAAAAGCTGTCTCAAGGCAAACTCGAAGATGCTGATAAAGAACTTAAAAATCTTGAGAACCACCTAAAATAGATGCTCTTTCCCTATCTATGTAAGCACGTATGTACTACTCCCTCTGTTTCAAAAGTTATACCCTCTAAGAATTATTCGAACGAGTAAAATTGACTGAACAGTTCCTATCCCTCACACCTGCGCATGCTGATTAGAGGTGACTATTATCGAGGTGATGATGGAGGAGTGTATCATAGGAGTGCATGCATGGTGAATGGAAATCAAGGATACTTCCTTTAAATTATATGCAAAAATTGATAAAAAGATGAAATAAATTGATATGATCTAAAAAAACATTATTAGGTATAATGAAAAATGATAATACTTCGAATACTAGTTCAGCGAGAACTTATGGTTATAGAGATAAGGTCAAAAGAGGTCTCTATTTTGTATTTGGAACCGTTTTTCTAATACTTGGCGGAGTTGGCGTTTTTCTACCCGTCTTACCGACCACGCCTTTCCTCTTACTCTCCGCAGCCTGTTACTATAAAAGCTCTGAACGCATGCACCGTTGGATGCTCAGCAACAAGTGGTTTGGCAACTATCTCAGAAACTACGCTGAGGGAAAAGGCATTTCTTTGAAAGCTAAACTCTTCACAACCTCATTACTCTGGATACTAATAATCTACTCTGTATTCTATGCAGTAAACAACATAATTATCCAACTAGTTCTTTTAACCATAGCAATCGGAGTAACTATACATCTGACTAAACTTCCAACGTTGAAAGAAAACTAATTTATTATGTAAATAAAACTTGAAAATATGTGAATAAAGCTATCTATCCTAATTTATTTAAAAAATGGATTAAAAATTAAGCTGTTTCGTTCAAGGGTATCCCTAAAGCGTCTGCCACTCCTTTCCCATAAGCGGTGTCAGCCCTTAGACAGTTTCTGATGTGTCGTATCTTAATCTCTTTTGGTGCGTCACCCATTGCACGTGCTGTGTTTTCAAACAGGACTTGTTGCTGCTCAAGCTTCATTAATCTGAACAGTTTTCCTGGCTGAGTGTAGTAGTCGCTGTCATCTTCTCTAAAGTTCCACTGATACGCGGCGCCGCTTAGCTCAAGTTGGGGCTCCTTGAACCCTGGTTGTTCTTGCCACTCCCCGTAGCTGTTGGGTTCATATCCGATTGTGCTGCCTGCATTACCGTTAACCCTCATCTGGCCGTCTCGATGATAGCTGTTCACCGGGCAGCGAGGAGAATTAACGGGTATTTGATTGTGGTTAACCCCCAGTCTGTAGCGTTGCGCATCACCATAAGAGAATAGTCGGCCTTGCAACATTTTATCTGGAGAGAAACCAATGCCTGGGACCACACTGGCTGGATTAAAGGCGGCTTGCTCTACCTCTGCAAAATAGTTCTCAGGGTTATGGTTTAATTCGATATAGCCAACCTCAATAAGTGGGAATTCCCCATGGTACCATACTTTGGTCAAGTCGAAGGGATTGTATGGCATCTTCTTAGCCTGCTCCTCGGTCATGACTTGGATCGATAGCTTCCATCGAGGGAATTCGCCTCTCTCGATGCTTTCGTATAGGTCACGTTGATGACTCTCACGATCCTTCGCGAGGATGGTTTCAGCCTCAGCATCGGTTAAGATCTTAATACCTTGCTGCGTAACAAAATGGAACTTTACCCAAACCCGCTCATTATTAGCGTTGATCATGCTGAAAGTGTGACTACCGAAACCGTGCATATGCCTGTACGATAGTGGAATACCTCTATCACTCATGGTAATGGTTACTTGATGTAGAGCTTCAGGAAGCGATGACCAGAAGTCCCAATTATTTTTTGCGCTCCTCATGTTTGTCCGAGGATCGCGTTTAACAGCGTGGTTCAGGTCTGGGAACTTGAGTGGATCACGAAGGAAGAACACCGGCGTGTTATTTCCAACTAGATCCCAGTTACCTTCTTCTGTATAGAATTTCAGAGCAAAGCCGCGAATATCGCGCTCAGCGTCAGCGGCGCCACGCTCACCGGCAACCGTTGAAAAACGGGCAAACATATCTGTTTTTTTCCCGATCTCTGAGAATATCTTGGCTCTTGTGTATTTTGTTATATCATGGGTTACTGTGAAGGTGCCATATGCTCCGGAGCCTTTAGCATGCATCCTTCTTTCTGGGATGACTTCTCTATCAAAATGAGCCAGTTTTTCTAGGAACCAAACATCCTGCAGTAGCATGGGTCCTCGAGGACCGGCAGTCAAAGAGTTTTGGTTGTCAGGTACAGGTGCACCTGTAACCGTGGTTAGTTTCTTTTGCTTTTTTTCACTCATGTCAAAACCTCCGATGATATTTTTATTACATAGCTAGTTAATAACCATTATCATTTAAATATGTTTATTAATTAGAAACGTGTTAATTAATTAGACACGGGATTAAAATATATGAATACAGAGCAACTCATCACAAAATTTCATGAAAAAGGGTTCAAAGCCACTCCTCAACGTTTAATGATTTGCGATTTTGTCCTCTCAAATAAGGAGCACCCAACAACTGAACAGATATACCAAGAAGTTAGGAAAAAATACCCAACTCTAAGTTTGGCTACAGTTTACCAAACTTTGCATCTCCTTACGGAGATCGGGTTGCTGCAGGAGTTGAAGTTGAGCAATAATTTCTCCAGATATGACCCCAATACTTCTCTTCACATCAATATCATCTGTAAGAATTGTGGAAAAATTCAGGACTATGAAGCAGGTAGTGTAAAGATGTTTTGGTCTAAAATTATTCAGGAACTAGGGTTCAAACCTACGGGGCAACGCCTAGATATATACAGATATTGCGAACAATGCCAGAAACTCGGAACTTAGGCATATCAAATATGCATCACTCAAAATAAGTGATCCGTGTTAAAGATAACATGCATGGTAGAATATTTTTTTAATTCAATTAGCTTCTAACCGTAAAATATTTATTCAGTCGTTTTTCCGTCAAATTCTTCAGGCTTTTCCAACGAATCAGCCTTCGTATGACGAATAGTACCGTCCTGATGCTCAGGAGGCGAGTAAATCGTGTAAAGCTTCAGATCTTTACTCTTTGAGATATTAACCACGTTATGCTTTGCCCCCGCTGGCACTATAACAGCGTCACCATCTTCTACAAAATACTGGTTTTCGTCGATGACCACTTTTCCTTCTCCTTCTTCGAATCTGAAGAACTGATCGAGGTGGTTGTGTACTTCTTCACCTATTTCTTCCCCTGGTTTAAGGTTCATTAACACAAGTTGACTATGTTTTCCCGTGTAAAGGACTCTTCGATAGTCAGTGTTCTTTAGAGTCTCATTCTCGACGTTGGTATGATAGCCTTTCATATAACTTCGCCTAAACTTATTTCTCTCCGGTTTTTTTAAAACATTCTATTTCAAATCGAGTATTCATTAACTCATGAGTCATAATTTGAGTCTATTTTGTACGCATTACGATGGTTAGATAATGATTAAAATGGATAATAAAATTTATATACAAAATGACCTAAAATTAATGAATTTACCGAATAGACCTTCAGCGTCTTAAGAGAAGGAAAACTGAAAACTCCATCCATTCAACCGTGCGTGTGTTTGTTTTCTGACAGAGGTTACATGTGGAGTGTAAGGCTTGGGTTTGCCCTCAAACCTGATGGATTTATAAACCATTTTTAACCAAATCTAAAAAGCTTAACGTGAATTGTAAGCTTGACTTTAAGGTAATTTGGATTTGGTAAGGAAGAGATTAGTTCTCTGGGTAGTAAATCAGGTGTAGGTGTGTGCATTAGTTCAAACGAGAAAAGCCTTTTGGATGATTTTTTGAATCAGATTTTATCTTTTGAAATGGAGAGTCTGTGAAAACATCAATCTATGGGCTTTTTTCGTATCAATTTCATTTTTTAAAGCGTATACTTAATACGAACTTTCTTTGTTTTTAAGGATCGGGTTTAAAATGAAAGTAGGCGTTATCCGTTGTCAGCAAACTGAGGATATGTGTCCGGGCAATACTGATTTTAAAATCGCAGCAGAGGGAAAGTTTGCTTTTGAAGAAACAGGACCAGTTGAAATAATGGGATTTGAGTCTTGTGGAGGATGCCCAGGTAAAAGAGCAGTTATGAGGGCAAAAATGATGGTAGATAGAGGCGCGGAAGCGATTGTAATAGCTTCTTGTATAAGTAGGGGTAACCCGATTGGTTTTCCTTGTCCACATTTTGAGAAGATGAAAGAGAGTATTAAGAAGAAAATCGGTCCAGAGATTAAAATTATTGAGTGGACACATTAAAAAGATAAAATACTATTCACACTCTCTGTATATGTTCGTTCGTTTGCACTGAAGCTGAAAACCTCTCAAAGGTTTTTAAAAATACCTCGACTCTGTAAGATCATGAGAATGACAATTTGAGAGGGAGTACGAACAATGTTCAGATCCATCCGAGGATTCCCTGTTCCAGTTTAGCTATTTTTATTGAAAACCTCGGCGAATACGAGCTGGGTTCATGCTCCCCTTTGTAAACCAGTTGAACAGCCCTGTCTATAAATCACTATTTTAATAACTAGCTGTTAAAAAGTAGCTAAATCACTTTACACCGTAAAGTATCCCGCTGCCACCCGTCATACTCTTAGTCTTTAAAACAAACGGGACTTTAATGAATTTGTGAGACTCAACGAAATCAACCTCGCAAAGCCCCCAACCCTTAACCACATCGAGAAAATCTCTACTATAGTAGTCCTCGTTGAAAAGGTCCTGGAAAGCGAAACTTCCACCCACCTTTAAAACTCGTAGAGCCTCATAGATCAACATCGTTCGATCATTGACCCTAATCGCGTGAAAAACAAAGTTACTCAAAACCGCGTCAAACTCCCCATCTCGATAGGGTAGATCAATCGCGTTAGCCCTCTCAAAACTCACCCGATCTGAGACGCCTTCAGCCTTCGCATTTCTATCACACTTCTCCTTAGAATATGTCCAAGGTTCTCCCCAGTAGTCGATCCCCTTCACAGTGGATGATGGGTATTTTTGTGCTAGGAGGATCGCAATGGGGCCACAACCAGTACCTATGTCGAGAGCCTTACCATTTCCATCCCACTTCAAGGAGTCTACAAGTATGCTCCAAAACCTTCTCTGTATAGCTTTATCGTCTTTTTCCAGAAGCCAATACACGTATTGGAAATAGATGAATATGCCGAGCAACAGCAGAGACACTAACCTTAACCCAGTAGCAATCAACTCTATTTTGATAAAATATGAGAAGAGAAAGGAGGCTACCGAAGTGAATAAGATAAAGACAGACACTTTTTGAGGAACCCAGTTACCATAATCCGCCTTTTCCATGTATAATGAATATGCGAAGATGATGTAAATATTCCGAACAAATGTAGCGTCCTTGCCACTTTAAGTGATTATGCGAATCATAATAACTCTCAAATGTATGCAAAGACATCGATCTGCCAAACCACGCAATATCTCGAGCAAAGGCTCGATGCTATTTTTCTAAACTCCTCCAATGTACGAATTGAGATCATAATGATCTTAACCAATTTAGGGAAGTTTGGACCAATCCACCATTAGTACGGTTTATTTGTGAAATGTAACAGGGATACCAGGGAGGGTCTTGGCTCGTGCATTAAACAGCTTTCTTTAAAAGGCTTAATCTTGAGTGCTCGAATAAAAGCAACCGTTCTTAGACATTTCGTTTAATTCACGCCTATTATACCCCCCACAACAGTTATTATTTCTGTAAAAATAAAATTATAAATATAGGTAAAAACCGAATTGTATTGGAAAAAGTATTAAGATTTATTTAGATCCCGTCTAAATAGAATATTGAAAAATATGGGACAAGAAAAAACCAGAGGCATCATCTACTATTTTGATATATCCAGTCCAAGCCACACAAGAAATGTGATCAGCTCAGTTAAAGAAAGACTCACCTTAGGCGATATCAATAAAATAATCGTACCGGTAACAACGGGTAAAACCCTATCTGAGTTTAAAGAATTTATTGATGCTGAATTGATTGTGCCTGTATCTGAAGATGAAGCCGTATCTGTCTGTCGGTTAGTTATAAACAAAAATCCGGGTTTTTTTGACAAAATTATAAATGATAGAATGGAGGATGCGTTAAACAGTGTTCGGGGTAGAAGAGGAGTTTTCGATAAGGTTCTTTTACCCTTCTGTGGAGAAAACGTGGATGCAGCAAGAGAGACACTCTATGCATTCGGACATGGAATGAAAGTAGCTATACAGATCTCATTAGTCGCAGTTGAAAGGGGCTACATTACTCCAGGTCAGAGGATAATTACTGTGGGGGGATTACAAGGTGGAGTGGATACAGCAGTTATTGTAAAAGCAGCCACTCCCAGTCAAGCTTTTAGCGCTAAACAATCTGGACGGCTTGAAGTTGAGGAAATTATTTGTATGCCTAAAAAGAAATAGTTGTTTTTATTTGGGCATGTAAGGTATCTGAAGGTATAACATTGTTATTGCGAAAAGCATAGTAACGATAGAAACCGCTACGCCATATTTCATCCATTCCATAAAAGTTATGTGGCCTCTATTTTCGCGCTCAAGCATTCCAATGGCTACAATGTTTGCTGTGCTTCCGATGATTGTAGCGTTACCAAAAAAACATCCGCTAAATAGCATAGCCCACCATAACGGAAATGTATATGCACCTGCTTCACCCAAGCCAGTGATAACAGGCATGAAGATTGCCACCGCTAAAACGTTATCGAGGAAAGCGGTAAGAATTGAAGTGGATACGGTTAGAATCCCAAGTAGACCAAATTCGGAACCAGCGGAAGCTGCGAAAATCGAGGTCGCTAAAAGGTCGGTTACACCAACATATTGCAGTGCCCCCACAGAGGCGAAGAGCAGTGCGAAGAAAATTAAAGTCCTCCAGTCTACTCTACGTTCTAAAACCTCTCTTCCTTTATCGAGATCTATAAGAAGTGAAATTGCGGCAGCTCCAAGAGCTACAGCGATAAGAAGTGTGTTCTTTTGTAAATGAAGGATTTCTTCTAGAGGCTGATGCGCGACTAATAATAGAATTGTTCCAGCAAATAGAGCCCAACAAATGAGTGAATCAGAAAATGTAAAGGAGTTTTTTTCCTCCTTATTTTCATCTTTATCTTGGAGTTTCATGGCGTTTCCTAACTCTTTAATCGGATTTTTAAAAAGAAGGAAACACATCACAATGCAAATTACCAGTGCCCCAATAGAAATTGGGGTAGCCCATCGGAAAAAATCGCTGAAGGTTAAACCACCTCGAAGCGCTACCATAACCCCTACTGGATTCCCAACTACTGTAGCAGCACTTCCTATATTAGTTGCAAATACAAGCATCATAATGAAAGGAATAGCGCGGACCTTATATTTTGCAGTGAGTTGCAACATCATCGCTGTCATGAACAATATTGAAGTGACCTCATCTACGAGTGCAGCGAAGAAAGCTGATGAAATCATTAAAACTATTATTAGCTGAGTTGTACTTTCACCTGTGAATTTCATTACATAATGAAGTAAATGTTCGAAGAAGCCCTTCTCCTCGAGATAACCTATAACTGTCATCATGCTGATCAGGAACAGTATTACATCCCATTGAGCGAACTCAATCAAGTGAGGTATATCGAGCACACCAGTTGTCAATAGCATTGAGACTGCGAGAAAAGCAAAAGCGATTCGATACTTCCACATTAGAATAGTGGCAAAAGTCTTGAATGAGAATAATGTAACAGCGACAATCATCGGCCATGGGAGTGCTATTAGGTTTAATACCCCAAAAACTGCTAGAGTCATAAGAAGAATAACTAAGATCAATGTTCTAGATTTCATAACATTCACTCCGAACTTAATTTACATTTGATAACCAGGTTTTCATTTTCAGATGAAACCCAGACATCATATTTATTCGCCCTAAGAATAATCATGCTTTCAAACCATGGGAAGATCATCGGATCAATCACAACTATTTTAAAACCATTAGAAACAACTGAGACAACCCCTTTTCCCTCGATTACCTCTTGTATCTTATTATATACATCTTCGCTGGGAATTGACAGTTCTTCGATAAGATCCATACGGACTGTGTGCAAATCTTTTATCTTATTTTCATTTTCTACAAGTTTTTTCTCAAGAGTGTCTACTTTATTTTTTAGTTCGGTGACCTCTAAAGTATCGTTCGCTTCATCCAAAGTTTTGAATGCTTCTTTTATTACGTTTTCTGCGTTCTTTGCAAAGAGATCCTTTAGACCCCACCCGATAGCTATTCCGAAGCCTGCGAAGATGCCTAATGCAACACCGGCTGCAATAGCATTTGAAAATGTATAAAGAATCTCGACATCAACTTTCAATATTGATAGACTCATGACGATTACTACGAAATAGAGAAAGAATTTTATTGCAAACAGGATAATAGTGAATATCTTCAGATTCAGTTTTACCGCGGTGTTTTTGACTGAATCAACAAGGTAATCGACGATTATTAATCCAAAAATAAGTGTAAATAATCCACCTATAAGATTTGGTAGATAACTGATAGCTATATCAACGAAGCTATCTAAGATTCTTATATTCAGTAAATCCAGAGATATAAGTATCGCAGCAAAATAGATAATCCAACGAATAATTAGATCAAAGAGGGTTTCGGTAGTTGTCCTAGATCCTTCAAAAAACTTACCGAGAGATGTTTTGCTAAATAGCTTAACTATTCCTAATTTTGTCATTAAACGAGATATAAAATATCCTAAGATTCTTCCTATTACCCATCCCAATATTATAG
>JBFYNP010000041.1:0-22994 GCA_041304325.1 Candidatus Bathyarchaeota archaeon | reverse complement strand
GTATTCACCGGAAGCTCTTTAGTAGGCATCCTCGTGAGGTTGCTAAGGATCTCGCCGTTTTATTCTTCGGTGAGAAGGGTGAGGAGGTCGTTTAATATGCCTAACGGTTACGCAGGAAAATTCCTTGACGTAGATTTAACAAAAGCGAAGATAAAAGACATTACCTTCGAAGACAAAATCCTTCAACAGTACTTTGGTGGGCGTGGGCTCGCCGCTAAGATCCTCTGGGAACGACTTGGAAAAAAATGGCAGGAATTGGATCCTCTAGGTCCAGATAATCTATTCCTTGCATTAACAGGTCCAATGACCGGAATCTATCCTGGAACACGAATAATGTGCAGCGGAAAAAGTCCTATTAGCAATGGTACTGTTGGCTCAACAGCAAGTACAGAGTTCGCTGTAGAACTAAAGATGGCAGGTTATGATGGTGTGATTGTCTCTGGAAAGAGCCCTGAACCGGTTTATATTATGGTCACCGATGGCTTTGCTGAGATCAAGCCAGCAAAGCACCTCTGGGGTATGACCGGTGAGGACACTATCATTGCACTCAATAAAGAAGTCGGAGCTGACCTAGCTAAACATAAACCGAACATTGGACTTTGGAAAGAATCTGGGAATATTTACATTGGCCCAGCTGGAGAAAATTTGGTACGAAACGCTGCGGTAATGAGTAAGCTCTGCCACGCCTGCGGCTATGGTGGATACGGAGCTGTAATGGGATCAAAGAACCTTAAGGCCATTGTAGCAAAAGGCCGTGGAATGATCCCAAAGCCCGATGCTCCTGAAACAGTTAAACTTCTCTGGAAGAGCGTGCACCAGATGCTTATTGGTAGAACAGGTATGCGTCGCCAAGGCACCGGCTATGGAGGTTATGGAACAGGCGCTGGAACTAGTAGCGAACCTATTCGAAACTGGCAGGAGGAGTGGCACGATGAGAAAAGCATGGGAGGGCCAATGTTTGAGACTCGGTTCTGGGTAAAAAAGAAGTGGGCTGACCACAACTGTACAACGAACTGCATGAAGGTCAGCTGCGTAAAATCGGGAAAATGGAAAGGTGATATCACTGATATGCCCGACTATGAACTTCAAGCCTATTGTGGGACCAACCTAGGCATATTTGATCCTGCGGACAACATCCACATATCGACTCTCATAGACAAGCTTGGCCATAGCGGAATCAACGGCGCGAATACAATGGGGTTCGCTTCTGAACTATACCAACGCGGTATACTAAAAGAGTCTGAATTCGGATTCAAACCTATATGGGGAGATGCTGATGCAATGGATAAGCTGGCATGGCTCATCGCTAAGAGAGAAAAGATCGGTGATATCCTCGCTGAAGGCACTTATAGAGCAGCAATAAAAATCGCGCAGTTGAAAAATATGAAGCCTGAAGAGTTGCTAAAATACGTGGTTCACGTTAAGGGTATTGAGATAGGCGCTCACGGCACACGGAGCGACATGGACTATACCCATGACATGTCGTATGCCGCATCTGTCCAGGGGGGAGATCACACAAGCATCGCTAGCGATGGATATACTGATATGACCGGTGCACCATTTACTGATTCCGCTGTTTTCTGCAACTTTTGTGGAGCCCCAGTGAATGTTCAGATGGACTTCGCTAAAGCTGTGACTGGGTTCCCCATTACTGTGGAGAGTTGGCGCCGTGAGACAGGTCCAAGGATCATCACACTACAAAAGATCTTGCTTCTTCTAGGAGGGCCAGATGTCTCTTGGGAACCACTCAAAGATGATGACAACCCACCTCGCTTCTATGAACCACTCCCTAGCGGACCATATAAGGGAAAAACTACAAACAAACAACTTGTAGACCAAAAGTTACAGGTTTACTTCCAGAACCTTGGCTGGGACCCCCGCGGTATACCAACAAAAGACACACTGAAGAAACTTGACCTCGCTGACGCCGAGTCCCAAATGAAAAAGCTCCGAGCGTAAATTCTACTCTCAATCCTTATTTTTATCGAATCAAATTATAGATCAATGAGGATTAACGTTAGGGTCTTTGGAGAAATCTCTGATGAGATAGGTAAGAAGCATAGTTCAGATCTCGAAGACGGAGTCACCGTCGGTGTTCTACTCGAAAAACTTTCAAAATCCTCGGGACAGAGAAACGGCTACCTCGGAGAGTTCAGAATCGGTGCGACTGATCTAGCTGTACTTCTCAATGGAAAAAATATCGAGCTTATAGATGGTCTTGCAACGAAGTTAAAGAATGAAGACGAAATCGTGATCCTCCAACCCACCGCTGGGGGCTAGCGCGCTATATGAATTCTCATAGTCTAGTTAGAATTTTAATATCTAAATGTAATCCTTATCCACCCTAAGAATTCAATGAATATAGGTGCATTATTCTTGAAGGGATGGACAGGACGGTTCTTACGCGTCGATCTAACCAAAGAGAAGATAGCTGTACAAGAATACTCGGAGGAACTCGCCCATAAATGGATGGGAGGCCGTGGATTTGCAGTTAAGCTTCTATGGGACGAACTCAAGCCTGGGGCTGATCCTCTCGGACCGGAAAATATGCTCATATTTGCGGGTGGACCTTATAGTGGGTTCGCAGTACCTAACAGTGGAAAGCTTGTAGTTGCTGCAAAAAGTCCTCTTACAGGTGGCTATGGAGATGGTAATCTCGGTTCGAACGCTGGACCTGCAATTAGAAAAGCTGGCTACGATGCGATAATTGTTACCGGGAAAGCTGAGAAACCCAGTTACATTTGGATCAACGATGATGATGTCAAGATTCTTTCTGCCGCAGATTACTGGGGGCAAGATAGCTATGAGACCGAGAAACAATTAAAGAAAAAACATGGAGCTTCCGTTGGGGTCCTAAGTATAGGTCAATCAGGTGAAAATCTAACCCGGTTTGCCACAATAATGAGTCAGGAAGGCCGGTCTGGAGGGCGCCCTGGGATGGGTGCTGTTATGGGTTCAAAGAAACTCAAAGCAATAGTTGCTTACGGAACAAAGGAACTCCCGGCTTTTGACCCTGAAACTCTAAAAAAGTTAAGTAGAGAAGGCTTTGCTAGCATCCTAAAGCGAGATAACTACAAGCATTGGAAAGAGCAAGGCACTATGGCAACTGTAGAGTGGTGTCAAGCAGCCAGTACCCTTCCAACCCGTAACTTCAGTGAAGGCATATTCGAATGCAGTAAAGAGATCGATGGCAACACCATGCATGCCCAGACCATCAAACAAAGAGGGTGCCCCAACTGCAACATGATCTGTGGAAACGTTATACTCGACACTAACGGAGAAGAGTCTGAACTCGATTACGAGAACGTCGTAATGCTAGGCAGTAATATCGGTGTAGGAGACCTCAAACAAGTCGGTACACTTAACCGGAAATGCGATATGCTGGGGCTAGATACCATCAGCGCTGGTTCTGCTATCGGCTTCGCCATGGAGTGTGCTGAAAAGAAGCTCATAGACTCTCCATTAAAATTCGGTGACTTTGAAGGCGCGATGAAATTATTAGATGATATGGCGTATATGCGTGGAATTGGAGCAACATTAGGTCTTGGAACGAAGATCGCAGCCGAAAAGATCGGACACGGCTCCCCTGATTTTGCCATGCACGTCAAAGGACTTGAATGCTCTGCATACGACTGTCATCTATGCCCAGGAATGAGCCTAAGTTTCGGCACCAGCCCTATTGGCGCACATCACAAAGATGCATGGGTCATCAGCTGGGAGATAAGTAGCGGCACACGGGAAGAATACGGCCCAGCTAAGGCTGACAAAGTTATCGAATTCCAACGCATTCGGGGTGGAATGTACGAGAGTCTAGTTGCCTGCCGCTTCCCATGGATAGAACTCGGGTTCGAGAACGACTGGTTCCCCAAATATATCGAGGCAGCGACCGGTATCCAATATACTCTGGACGACATGTGGAAGCTCGGCGACCGCATATACTCACTCATCCGCGCTTACTGGGTCCGTGAATTCAACGGTAAATGGACACGTAAAATGGATTATCCCCCAACGCGCTGGTTCAAAGATCCTCTTACCAAAGGTAGCCTCAAAGGCAAACACCTAGACACCCAGAAGTATGACGCCTTACTTACAAGCTATTACCAAAAGAGAGGGTGGGACGAAAATGGCATACCAACTAAAATGACGATGGATAATCTAGGTCTCACCAAAGAGGCCTTAGAACTATCCAAATTCATTAAACTCAATTAACATTTTTTATCACTATTTAGTTAATATGCGGAAGCAAAACCATCCTCCTGATTACTCCAATAAAATTCATTAAACAAATTGTAACTTTAAGATTAGGTTCGTGATCGTTGTTGAAACACATCTTTTCCATTAACTAAATTTTTGAGGTTATCCTTGCTAAACCTCTTATACTTTAACAGAAATAATCTTGAGTGAAGAAAGTTGCTTGCGATTAAAGGTGGTAAAATACTCACTATCACAAAGGGAGTCATTGACGGAGGCATCATCCTTATCGATAAAGGAAAGATTAAGGCCATCGGAACAGATGTCAAAATACCTGCTGATGTTAAGATAATCAACGCGAACCGGAAAGTCATTATGCCTGGACTCGTTGACTCTCACTGCCACATAGGTATCGGTGAGGAGCTTGCGGGTCCTGCAGGCGCAGATTATAACGAAGGGACTGACCCGGTTACACCTCAGATGCGCGCGATTGACGGAATCAAAGCGAACGCTGACGAGAAGGGGCTCGCAGCTGCATTAAAGACGGGTATCACGACTTGTCAAGTGCTTCCTGGTAGTGCTAACGTGATAGGCGGCACAGGGTGTGTCATAAAAACCGTTCCCAAAGTAACTATAACCGAAATGGTCATCAAGGATCCGAGTGGCATGAAGTGCGCTCTCGGCGAAAACCCGAAGAGGTTCTACGGGATAGAACAGAAGAAAGCGCCATCTACTCGGATGGGTGAGGCTGCGATGATGCGTGAGCATTTTGAACGTACTCGCCTATATATTGACAAAAAAGAAAAAGCAAATGGAGACTCTAGCAAACTCCCTGAATACAACCCAAAATTCGAAGCACTTATCCCCGTCTTAAAACATGAGATGCCTCTCCGTGTTCACGCACACCGCGCAGACGATGTAGCCATAGCTGTACGGATCTGCGAGGAGTACAACCTTACAATGAGTTGGGAGCACGCGACGGAGGGACACAGAATCGCAGAGTTCATAGCAAAGAAAGGCATACCCGCGACATTTGGGCCCTCAATGATGGGTGGTGCAAAATGGGAAATGCGGGAAAGTAGTGTAAACACGGCGATCGATCTCTGGAAAGCTGGAGTAAAATGGGCTTTCCAAACTGACGCAGTAAGTCAAACCATCCAATATATTACCGTACCCGCAGCAATCGCCGTAAAGGAAGGACTTCCAACTGAGGAGGCGCTGAAAGCACTTACTATAAGTGCTGCAGAGATAATCGGTGTCGGTGACCGAGTGGGAAGCTTGGAGAAAGGTAAGGATGCTGATATTAGGATCCTAGCAGGTGACCCTCTGGATATCAGGACTAGAGTGGAAAAGGTAATCGTAGACGGTGAACTTGTCTACACAAGATAAAAATTTCAACAATATTTCTCGCGCGTTAGAGTTAACAAATGTTGTTAACTCTCGATTTGTGTTGGATATTTTTTTCTCTTCTATGCTCGACTGCAACTCTTCTTTCAAGCTAAATACTTACCTTAAAAGTAGCGAGGTAAGCAAGATACCCGTTAAAATCGCTTAGGAAGCTGGGAAGTGCAAGGATACTGACACACGGAACCCTACCATACATGTCGAGGGGTGTGGCTGAAAGAGTAAGTGCAATAGGGATGATTGTAGATACACCCCAACCGTTCACCCCCACTTTACCTGAAATTTCTGCTATGTGTTCAGCGAGTACATTTGACTTCGTCAAATGTTTTTCAATTACTCCACTAGTTGCTGAATTATTCATTCCCCGAATCCAGTGTTTACACTCAGCAAGAATCATCCAAGGTTTTTTGGATGCGAACAAGTCAATCTCCCAACGGCGACCCTCCGCAGAGAACCTAAAACGACGGCGAACCGTGAACCCATTCTCCTCAAATACTCGTGCACAAAACTCCTCAAACTCAAGCCAGGTTAGAGACCGACTCACAACCTCGATATCTGCTCCGGACTCGAGAGCTTTGACAGCGACATCAAGACGCTGTGAGAGTGTGAGCATAATCGTATTATCAGAGAGAGTGATAGTTTTAGACTCTGTCAACTCTAAGATGAGGTTGTTAAAAACCTCATCAGTTAACCTCAATCCATTCCGAAGATAATTGAGCTCCGATGCGCCATCCTTCGTCTCGATTAAAATCTGCAAGAGTAACAGGCGGCGTACAGAAATCATACCGAATCTTATACCTCTAGGTTGATGAGGATTACTTAGTAACCCCCCCGATGGAAGAGGAATTAACTTAATATTCGTGAGTCTTATGGCGACTCACTTGCAAAGGCATTCTACTGGCTCCTCGCCTCGGCTCGGAGCTAAAATCACAGCGTCCACAGGCACTCCGTTTAAACTCATCGCATTCACTTCTCGTTCCGACAGTCTCGTGGTCGTCCTGTCTTAGCGACGGACTTCTTGCGGTTGGTAGGATAGGTGACGAGGCTCTTATTATGAAGATAAGTTCCTTGTAATCATTATTGAATTTCGCGCTAAGGTTGCGTGCAAAATAGCTGTCAACAATAGCATGTACACAGATGCGAAGTTTCGCGATAGCACCGTAACCATTAGTCACCATACAATAATATAACAAGGAAACCGCGCAACTCTTTTCTCTCTAATGATGTTTCCACACCATACTTCACATAGAGATAACTGGTACAAACAACATACCCATCTACACGGTGTTTCTACGAGAAATGGAAAACTAACAAACCCACCAATAATCATCTATGCAAGTTACGGTACACGAAAAAGAAAAAACTGTTTTCACCCTATCAATGAAATGAAGCCGTCACTTCTTCAAACTCAACTTTGAACAGAACTGCGCATCCTGGCTCAAAACCCCCACAGCCCTAATTACAAGTCTTTCACTGATACTAGGAAAACGTCTTCTCAGAAGCATCTCAGCTGACGCCCTACCGACATTACCCTGATTCGATAACTTGAGTTCACTAAAGTTGTCTTTCAGAGTAGCTACAGCGTCATCTACCGTAGGCTTATTCTTTACAGCTTCATTTTTAACCCCGGTTCTCTTAACAGTAGCTTCATCAACCATTGTTTCAAGGAAAAGCTTCTTTTTCCGCTCATACTTTGCTCTGATTGTCTGGCAAATAACGTCGTTTTTCTCCTCCCACAGACTCCTTCTGCTCCACAGAATCTTGCTTAATCCGCTGTAAGGACATTTTAGACAGGATGAGCCTTCACAGTACTCCGCCCCTGGGAGAGCCAATTCGCAGTCACCTGAAATCTTGGTGGGGTAAGGCTTCACTGAGAACGGGCCTAACGAGTAACGGTAAACCTTCGCGTGTCCACGTTTAAACAAGTGAATCTTGTGTGTAATAACGTAGCTTCTAGCGATATTATCCAGAGTAGACTCGCTTAACGCTACAATGAAAATTATGTACCCTTTTGAGCGGATCGCCTCTAACTGTTTCATCAGAACCTTCTGAATATTGGTGTACCAGTCGCGGCTGCTCATGGAGAATTGACTTTCATCGATGATGATGACTCTGCCCATTCCAAGTGGGCTATCCGATGATATTAGGTTGAGAAGCTCATCTGCACCGAAGGGAACCTGCAGCTCTATATCGAACTTTTTGTCAAGTATCTCGGCGAGCCTTAAACAGAAGTATGTTTTCCCTTTACCTCCTGAACCAGTTACAACAATTATGCATGCTTCTATGTTGTTTCGCTTCGCTTGAATTTCGTTGAGTAGATGTGGGCCGTATCCTCCTCCTACTTCCACTTTAAAACCGTGCCAATCCATCCACATGTTTGCGCCTTCATAGTTTTCAGGTGGCTCAACGAATTCACCCATCATCTTCATCCTCTGAGTCTTCGTGGTCTATGCTTTCTTCATCAGGTTTCAGTGAGGGAGGTGCGTCTGGGCTCAGTCCTTGCTTTATCAAGGTCCTTATCTGGGAGCCGTCGTTTAGTGTTATTAGTGGGGTGTTTGGTTTCTTTATCCGCTTCTCAACTCTGTCATGTGGCTCAGTCTTCCATGTAACGCCAATAAGCTCAAGCTCTTTTAACACTAGCTTGTTCAGTTTATCATAATTGGTTTTCTCAACTATTTCGATTTTTGGGCTTACTAAAATAGGTTTGCCGCCATTATCATTAGGGTTATAATTCCAATCTGTTGAATAATTCCTGTAAACTGGGTGCTCGACACTGCCCATCCGATGGCCGCAGGAGAACTGATAAACGGGTTCTTCTACGGTTTCAGTGTATTCGTCTTTAATATCTTCTATATGTTTACGGTTTTCTTCTGGGAGAAGTGAGACTAGGCCTTCCACTGCGTTAGCGAATTTGCCTTCATCCCCCTCATAAGAGCTCTGTAAGCACCTCTGAATCTGCTGTATGATAAGATGCTGAAATTCTATTTTCTGCTTGAATTCTGTTGGCTCAGTTTGTCCAAAACTATTATCTTTTTCCAATAAATCACGTCGCTATTGTTAGTGATATATAATAATCGTCACTAGATATATATGTTACTATGAAGTAATTCTATACAGAATTCATCCAAAAGAGTTACACGGAAAATACGTTATGTGCGATAAAAGACCGGATGAGAGAAACCGCGTATCTATAGCGCGAAGTTTTCTCGTTTACTCTTTTTTGGGGCGCACGCGACTTTTATCAACAATTGAATCCAATCATCTACTACACAAAACTAATGAAAAAGTCTGGAAACCAATCACAACTGTATGTTGGGTTAGGTTTTTTAGCTAATTTAGAAAAAGTGGTTAAACCCCGATCTTATCGAGGTACTGCTTTCTACGGTAAAGAACACCCATCACGTCAGCAGCCCTCTCAGGAGTCGTGTAGACCGGAATTCTTTGGGATTCGATTATCTTTGCAGATTCAGGTTCAGCATCTGCACTCGGCTCTATAACGATGACTGGCTTATCGAATTTTTTATAGGATTTTACCAGGTTGTTATCAATAGTTTTTATGAGCCCTGTGACTGTCTCCTGGTCTACATCCGGGAACATTGCTTTGATCATTGCGGTACCGAGGCCGATAGTTATTAGACCATCTATCTCAGGTTGTTTTAGAACGATCTCCGCTGCATTTCCAAGGTTCCAGATATTTAGGTTTGCTGTCATATCAACGGGGTTCTTTGTATTGCCGAAAGCCGGTACAACGGATCTTAGCTCTTCTTGTGCCTCAGGGCTAAGTGTCGGAATGTTTAGATTATTACTTACGAGTCTATCTGCAGTCTCGACGGCAACACCTCCGCTATTGCTGACAATACCGATATTGGGGCCCTTCGGGAGAGGACAGAAGAGTAAACCTTTAACGAAATCAAACATCTCGACAGCATCCTGTGCACGGATAACTCCTGCTTGCTTGAACGCAGCGTCATAGACTTTATCGCTACCAGCAATCGACCCAGTGTGACTGGCCGCTGCTTTACCGCCAGCCTCAGTTACGCCGACTTTGATTACAACGATGGGTTTCTTTGGGGTAATCTCTTTTGCGGATTCGTACCATTTTCGGCCTTCTTTCAGCCCTTCAATGTACATGCAGATGACTTTGGTTTCTGCGTCTTCAGCGAAATATTTGCAGTATTCCCAGCCCTTGAGATCGGTTTCGTTTCCACTGGATACGAACCTGCTAATACCTACCCCCATTGCGTTGGCTCGAAGGAGGAGTTGCAGGCCGTAGCCGCCGCTTTGACTTACGAAAGCGACTTCTCCTTTCTCACTGACGACAGGGACCATAAGTGCACTGAGCTTACTTTCACTGCTGCTTATTCCCATACAGTTGGGGCCTACGAACCGAAAATTTCCGGCTGCACGGTTTTTCACATCAGCGATAAGTTTAAGCCCTTCCTCGCCTGTCTCACCGAAACCGCTGGTTATGACTATTGCGCCTTTCACTTTTTTATCGACCATCTCGGTAAAGACGCTTGGTACAATCTTGGAGGGTACGAGCACGATGGCGCAGTCAACTGGGCCGGGGATTGAGGCAAGGTTTGGAAAAACCGGGAAGTCAAGTATGTTACCGATCTCTGCTGCTTTTGGATTAACTGGATATACCTGCCCTTTGTATCCGCCCACTTTTATCGCGTTGACGAACATGTAACCCCATTTACTCGTATCGGCGGTTGCACCGATGACCGCGACACTCTTTGGGTTGAAAATAGCGTTTAGAGATTCGCTTGTATTCATACGATCATCTCACAGGTGATTCAGGTAAAAGTGCAGTCGAACCTATATAAGTTTGGTACAGATTTTCTTGGGTTCCTTAAAATTGAAGTTCAGTCAATTTAGATAGTATTCACTTTAGTCACTTGGATCGGATATTTTCAAGGGCTTTAGTGGCTCCATACTTCAGGAATCCATCTGCTTCACCTACTGTGTTATAGGTAAATCCCTTATCTATTGCCCATTGAATGTTGTCCATTGAGGCATATATCCCTGGAGCTTTCCCATAGTCTTCACACACATCTAAAACTGCCTCTATAGCCCCAATATATCTAGGGTTACTCCATTGAGGAGGTATACCAAAACCCATATTATTACTTAGATCATACGGTCCGATGAATAAGGCGTCAACACCCTCAACCGCGGTGATCTCCTCAAGATTATCCACCGCTTTTTGAGTCTCTATCTGAACAGTAATTAGGATCTCATCATTAGCTGTTGCACGGTAGTCGGGATCGAAGAGACTTGCTCTACGTGGACCCCACCCCCTTATACCGTCCGGTGGATACTTACATGCAGCTACTGCAGACTCTGCTTCCTCTTTACTATTAACCCAAGGCACCAGTACTCCATGTGCGCCAATATCCAAGACACGTTTAATGATTACTAGATCGTTCCACTGGGGTCTTACAATCGGTGTGCACTCCTTACTCATCGACTGCATCATTATCTGCATAGTCTCTACCCCTAAGGGGCCATGTTCCCCATCGATTAGAAGCCAATCGAAACCTATCCTACTCAACATCTCAGTTACGTCAGGGTGGCCAAGTCCTACGAAGGCTCCGGTCACAGCCTTACCTCTTTTTAATTTTTCTTTTAAGAGATTCCGCATAGTTCACACCATATATAAATTTCCTTATGCTGATAAAAAACCGCCGAAATAAAACTGAGAAATCTGATGATCTATTTTTTGCTTAAATATAACGCCACGGTATCCGATAGCAATCTATTTAAAATCTCAGAGATCCAATAATTCACAAGTCAAGGTGAATTGAATTGAAATACCTCAGTCTGGATTACTGGAAGGAAGTTCAGAAGATTGCTGCAACCGACAACGAGTTCGGTATTAAAGCGAAAATGTTTGTTGCTAGCTTTACTTTTAAGGTCGTCGATAACGCTGATCTCCCCGTCATATATGCAAAGTTTAATGGTGGTAAAATGGAGGAGGTCAGGGAGCTCGGTGCTGGAGAAAAAACCGATTTCACTCTCGAGGGTACTTATGGTATCTGGAGTCAGGTCAATAAGAACGAGATTGCAGCCGACAACGCTATCATGTCCCGTCAGCTCCAGTTTAAAGGAAATATGAATACCATAATGCGGTATAGTAAAGCTTTCTTACGGCTCTTCCAATTGATGCAGAAGATACCCGTTGAATATTGATCAATTTTCTATTAATTTGAAAATCACACGCTTTTCTTGCAATTGTTTAGTCATATCACCATTTTTAAAGTGTTTATCATGGGAAAATTTATCAATTGAGTTTGTATTCATATTGTTAACTAGTCAAATGTTCGAGGATTAATGAATTTGTCTGATGGAACGTCATTAAAAGTGCTTGAAGAGTATCTTAGAGATTCACGTCAATCGATCCGTGAGGTTGCGCGCAAAATAGGCGTTTCTTCTGGAACCGTTGCCTCTAGAATAAAAGAAATGGAAGATTCTGGTGTCATCAAACGTTACTCAGCGTTACTTGACTTTGAGAAGCTTGGCTTCGAGATCACAGCCGTTACCGAGGTTATTGTCTCGGAAGGGAAGATGATCAATGTTGGCGAGGAGATCTCTAAAATAAAGTCTGCTTGTGGGGTTTACAATATTACAGGAGATTCGGATATTATGATCATTGCCAAATTCCGCACTAGAAAAGAGCTAAGTGATTTTACCAAGAATTTACTAACACTTCCCAATGTAGTTAGAACTAAAACTCATTTCGTTTTAAATACCATGAAAGAAGATTTCAGTGTCATACCCTAACTATTATAGCGATCAAAAAACTTGTAAATATTAGCTGAAAGAGCATTGGGAAAGAAGTCATCCTAGTTTCTCTTTGAATATTCTGCCAAGGATGCCTATACCCTCGACTATTTCAGGTTCGCTCGGGAGGCTATAGTTGAGCCGGATGTGGCTGTATTCAGGTTTTGTGAAAAAAACGCTACCTGGAATGTATCCCACCCCTCTCCTCATCGCCTCCGCAAGGTGAGTATCTGTGTTTAAGGTCTTTGGGAACTTTACCCAAATAAAGAGACCCCCTTTCGGAGTTTCCCACTTCGCTTTTTTGGGGAAGGTAGTTTCCATAGTCTCAAGCATGACATCTCGTTTTTTCCTGTAAACTTTTGTCACTAGAGGGATCTGTTTGGTGACATCCCCTCGACGGAACAATTCAGCGGCAGCGTATTGGCTGATACCGTCGTTACATATACTGATGTTACCTTTTGCCTCAATCAGTTTAGTGCAAAAGTCGGGGTGAGCTGTTAGCCATCCGATCCTCATTCCAGGACTAACTATCTTACTGAAAGTACTCGTGTAGATGACGCGTCCGGATTTATCGAGGCCTGCAAGGGGTGTTGGCATAGGTCCTTCAAAACTAATGTAGCCGTAAGGGTTATCTTCGAATATTAGAAAGTCATATGATTCTGCAAGTTCAATTACGTGTTTACGACGCTCCATTGTCATCATACTACTGTCTGGGTTTTGGAAACTTGGAATTAAGTATAGCATTTTGACTTGTTTATTTCGTGCTTTGAGTATGCGTAGCTTCTTCTCTAACTTTTGTGTGTCCATTCCATTTGGGTCGATGGGGATATCAATGAATTTAGGGTAAACTGTCTTGAAGGCTGATAACGCTTGTAGGTATGTTGGAGCACCGACGATGATGTTGTCTCCTTTATTGACGAATACTCGGGTGACAAGGTCGATAGCTTCCTGGCTTCCAGTAGTTACTATGATACGTCCAGGATCCGTTTTTATGTTGTGTTCGCCCATAAACTTGGTTAACTCGTTTCGGAGTTGACTCATTCCACTTGTAGAGCCATATTGGAGCATCTCATTGTATGCTGAGGTAGGTGCATCAGTGAATATCTCCTTCACCTGTTTTACCGGGAGACTTGGGACGTCATAACTTCCTCCGGTAAGGCTAATGATCTTTTTACCTTGCTTCGCTAGTTCGAAGGCGCCAAGAACCACTGTTGTGAGGACCCCAGGCTCAAAACTAGCCCCCAGCTTGGAGTAATATTTATCGGGCTTCAAGATGTGTCAAGAAAGCTTCCGTTTAGGCTATATTTCTCTTTATTCCCGGAACTGTATTATACATTCAGTAATTACCACATAAAAAACGCTTATACTCCATAACTTAACTACATTTGTGAGTCTGGATGGCGAGACAACTTATAACGGTTTTATCAGCGTCCCAAATCCAAGCTCTATGTTCATGGTGATACTGAATGGTTGAGGAGATTAGGCTCCACGGCCAAGGTGGCCAAGGTGTGGTCGCTGCTGGGGAGCTTATCGCTATAGCCGCGTCCTATGAGGGTAGGTTCTGCAGGGCGTTCCCCCTGTACGGCTCTCAAAGACGTGGTGCACCAGTGCTCGCGTTCGCACAGATCGGTGACGAATCCGAAGCAACACGAAGCATGATCTACCACCCGAAATACCTGATGATCTTTGATCCACCGATGCCGGAAGTGATGGATGTAACCACAGGCCTACTTGATGGAGGAATAATTATATATAACACCGCAAAATCTGCTACAGATGCCGCGAAGCTTTTCAAGGCAAAAGTTGGCACTATAGCAGTACTTGATGCGACTGGGATCGCTCAAAGAGTTATTGGTCGACCAATCCCCAACACTGTCATGCTCGGGGCTTTCGTTAAAACGACTGGGATCCTTAAAATTGAGTCGATCGACAAAGCTATCGAAAAAAGATTCTCTCCAAAGCTTGCTGCAACTAACATAGGCGCTGTAAAAATGGGTTATGACGCCGTCGATATTAAGGTCCTATAGAGATGAGTGAAATGAGTCAAGATAAGAGTAAGATAAAGGGAATGATGGTCGTTAGTTCTGGAGCCAGAGGTGGTCAGTACGTCGCTAACTGGCGTGTTGATACCCCTGAAATTGACTATCAACTTTGTGTTAATTGTAGGTTATGTATTACATACTGCCCTGAGGCAGCAATCACTTCGAAGGAAAAAGAGAAACCACAGATCGATTATAGGTTCTGTAAAGGTTGTGGTGTTTGCGCCAATGAATGCCCCTCAAAGGCGATAAAAATGAAAAAAGAGGAGGGTAAGAAGTAATGCCTGAATTCGATGTTATGCAGGGTAACAAAGCATTAGCGTATGGCGTGAAGCTTGCACGGGTTGAGGTTATACCCTCTTACCCAATTACTCCCCAGACGACAATCGCCGAGTACCTTGCGGAATTCGTAGCTAACGGACAATTGGATGCCGAGTATATCCACGCAGAGGGAGAACATAGTTGTATGGCTATGGCCGTAGGTGCTAGCCTCGCTGGCGCTCGAACTTTCACAAGTACGAGCAGTCAAGGTCTCGCATATATGCACGAGATAGTGGCTCAAGCCCCCGCTTACCGTACACCGATTCTCCTAGGAGTTGCAAACCGGACGCTAGGATGGTATTGGAGTCTGGGCGTTGACTATAGCGATGTCATGCCTGAGCTTAACCTCGGTTGGCTAGTTAACTTTGCGGAGTCAAACCAAGAGATCCTGGACATGACTCTTCAACTATACAAAGTAATGGAGGATTACCGTGTCTTACTACCGGCAATGATTAACATTGACGGTTTCTTCCTAAGTTACAGCCAGGAGCGGGTTTGGTTGCCCGATCAGGATATCGTCGACAAGTGGCTTCCCGCTTATAAGGCGCCTTACCCCGCGGACCCGACAGTTAGTACATCTATGCCATTTCCCGCCCTTCCTCCAGCCCTTCATACAACTTTTAGACGTATCTACGAGGAAGTACTTCACGACAGCCGAAAGGTGATCGATGAAGTTGACAAGAGCTTTGGGGAGACCTTTGGTCGAAGCTACGGCGGCCTGATCGAGGAGTACCGAACAGATGGTGCTGAGGCACTATTGATAACAATGGGAAGTATGACCACCGCTGCTCGACGTGCCATCGATATGCTCCGGAAAGAGGGTGAGAAGATCGGGTTAGTGAAACTCCGTTTCATGCGTCCCTTCCCCGACATCGAACTCCGTAAAGTAGCCTCTAATGTTAAAGCCATAGGAGTTGTTGACCGCATGATGCAACATGGCACCCGAGGTGGAGGTGCCTTTGAGGATACAAAGAGCGCTCTATACAACTCGGAGGCACGAATACCTATCCAAGGATTCGTTACAGGTATGGGAGGAGAAGATATCCCAATTGAAGATATGTACCAGATGGGAAAGAAAGTTCTCCAGGTAGCTAGAACTGGACGCGTAGAGCGTGAAGTCGATTTTATAGAGCATAGACTATCTGGCTTAAGCAAACCAGTTGATATCGAGTGGCCAGAGCCAATCATGCCTGGAAGCGATGGTTGTGCAGGATGTGGGGCGAGTATAATCGTCCGGCATGTCCTGAAAACCCTCGGGAAAGACACTATAGTGGTTAATCCTCCCAGCTGTAGTGGTGTCAACTACGGAAACGTCGTTAAAGTTCCTTGGATTCTCGCTAACTTCGCAGCAGCTGCGGCATATGAGACTGGTGTTTATCGGGCTTTAAGAAAGAAGGGAAAGGCTGACAAAGTCTACGTTACAAGCTTCGCAGGAGACGGAGGCACAGCTGATATTGGACTCCAAAGCCTTAGCGGTGCTGCTGAGCGAGGTGAGTCGATGATCTGGATCTGCTACGATAACGAAGCGTACATGAACACAGGTATACAACGGAGTGGTTCTACTCCGATGTTCGCAGCTACAACAACAACCCCCGCTGGATTAAAAAGCGCTGGCAAACAGGTGCGCCGTAAAAATTTGGAGATGATAATGGCGGCCCATAAAATACCATATATCGCAACTGCTAGTCTGGCGTTCCTACCAGATCTTGAGCGCAAAATTAAGAAGGCGGCAGAAATCACCCGTGCTGGGAAAGGTCTCGCCTTTATTCATATTCACCAGCCTTGTGCGACCGGTTGGTATTTCCCTGAGTCCAAAACCGTAGAGATTGGTCGTCTCGCTGTCCAAACTGGATCCTGGCCTCTGATGGAAATCGAAGATGGAAGCTTCAAGCTAAACAACAAACCTAAGGAACTAAAACCTCTTGCAGAATATATGAAGCCACAGCAACGGTTCCGTCATCTCACCGAGTCACAGATGGAGATGCTGCAAAAAGATGTTCAAAATGAGTGGGAGGCTCTCCTAGAACTCGAGAAGAAGGGTCGATTCCCCGGCTACTAATTATTTCACAATTTTATCATAATTTTGTAATATTTTTATGCTACTAAAAATACGGCTTTTATTACTAAAAAAGGGTCCTAAATTTAACTTAATTTTTATATCGCTTACTATTACTGATTGGAGGAGCTAGTGAAATTAATGGTTCATGTCGCAGTTGTCGGAAATGGGAGGATAGGCAGGCCAACAGCATACAGCCTTCTCACAGCGGGGCTTATGGATGAGCTTAGTTTAATTGACATTAAACCCGGTCTAGCATGGGCATTTGGTGAGGAGCTAAAACATGCAATTGCTAGCCTGAATAGTGACGTTAAGATCAATACCTATGATATCGATGAGGGACCTCATAACGCAGATCTAATAATTGTGTGTCCGGGTAAGCCACGGACTACTGGGGTTCAGCAGGACCGACGAGATTTAGCTACGCAAAACGCTGTTACCATCAAAAAAGTCGCTGAGGCTATGACTAGTAATAACCCTGGTGCTAAGTACATGGTGGTAAGTAATCCTGTCGATGCTATGGCAATGCTCTTTAAAAAAATCAGTAAAGCAGAGTTCGTAATAGGGACGGGAGACTATCCCGACACACTCCGGTTTCGTTCGAAACTTAGCATGGATCTTGGTATGCCGGTGAGTAAAATACAGGGATTTATTGGCGGTGAGCATGGATCAGCTGCTTATCCTCTTTGGAGCACAACAACTGTGGAGAATACCCCCATCGATGAGTACCTGAAAGTCACCAAAAAGAAGCTTGACCGTGAAAATGTAGTGCAATACGTTCGTGGTGTGTCTAAACAACTAGTTGATATTATTGGTGCCACAGAATTTGGTCCAGCAGCAGGATTCCGAGATCTGGCCAGTGCCATTCTAAATGATAAAAAGAAACTCGTCAGTTTCGCACACCCACACAGATTTCAAAATCTGCCTGAAGCTGTTTATTGCAGTGTTCCTACGATTCTTGGAAAACAGATTGGACTCAGCATTTGGGACAAGCTCACTGAGGAGGAGCAGACTAATATCGAGACTGCTGCAAAAGCTATCTATGAGAATTATCAGATCGCACTTGAGTCTATAGGGGCTATTTAACCCATAATTCTTTAGGGGCTTTGTGCCTAATTTCTTCAGGTGTGTCTTTGAAGTATGATGTTCTAATCGAGAATGGATATGTTCTAGACGGGTCAGGTAACCCGTGGTTCAAAGCTAATGTTGGAGTTGTTGGCGACAGGATCGTATCTATCGGTTCGCTGAAAAACGCTCAGGCAGAGCGAAAGGTAAACGCTAAAGGGCATATTATTACCCCCGGTTTCATCGATATTCATAGCCACTCTGATGTACCTCTCCTTATCGATCCTCGTGTGGAAAGTAAGATCTACCAGGGTGTGACCTTGGAGGTCGTTGGAAACTGCGGTAACTCGGCTGCGCCAATGAACGCGACTGTTAAAGCGTATCGAGAGAAATATGCGCGCTCAACTGTTCCTGAGAGTTTCATATACGACTGGATTACTATGAAGGATTACTTGGATAGAGTCGATAAGCAGGGTGTAAGCTTTAACGTAGCAAGCTGGGTGGGTCACGGAACTGTGAGGCAATGTGTGTTGGGATACGAGGATCGTAAACCTACGGACACAGAGCAACGAAAGATGCGAAAGCTTGTTGACGACTCCATGAAGTATGGAGCATTCGGAATGAGCACTGGTCTAATCTACCCCCCGAGTGTTTACGGTGACACTAACGAAATAGTAGATCTAGCAAAAATTGTTGCAAAACATGGAGGCGTATACGCTAGCCACATCCGTGGTGAGGAGAAAGAGACTCTACTCCAAGCTGTAAATGAGGCAATCGAGATTGGTGAGAGGAGTGGGACTCCAGTACAGATCGCCCATTTCAAGGCATCAGGCAAGTCTGCATGGGGTTTGACAACAACCACTTTAAAGATGGTTGAGGACGCCCGAAGCCGTGGTGTAGATGTCGCATTTGACCAGTATCCCTATACTGCTTCAAGCACTGGACTCGGAGCAGTCCTTCCACACTGGGCACATGAAGGTGGAGCAACCAAGCTTCTTGAGCGACTCAAGGATAAAGCAACTCGAAAAAAGATGCTTGCCGATCTTCAACTCGATAGAGAGTGGGCGAACATCATGATCATATTTGCTAAAAAGCATCCGGAATACAACGGAAAACGGATCACGGAAATCGCGGAACTCGAGAAAAAAACACCCGGCGACGCTGCCCTCGACCTGCTGCTCGCGGAGGAAACCCAGGTACCAACTGTAATGTTCGGCATAGGAGAGGAAGATATCGCACGCGTCATGCAGAGCTCTTACGGAATGGTTGGAAGCGACGGATCAGCTATTAGCCCAAACGGCATCTTAGGAAAAGGCAAACCACACCCTCGCTATTATGGTACATTCCCCCGTGTTCTCGGTCACTACAGTCGCGATTTGAAGATAATCCCCCTACAAGAGGCAATACGTAAAATGACCTCTGCACCAGCTCAGCGCTTAGGTCTAAAGGATCTTGGTCTCCTTAGAGAGGGCTTCAAGGCATGCATCACAATCTTTAATCCTGAAACTGTTAAAGATGAAGCTACTTTCACAGAGCCCCATAAATTCGCATCAGGTATACCCTATGTTATTGTTAATGGGGTATTCGTTATCGACAAGGGAAAACACACGGGGAAACTCCCTGGGAAAGCGCTACGAAAAATTGAAACATAAAAAACTTGCAGAACTTCCTTGTGCCTGTTTTGAAATTATACTTTTTAGGACAGCTATTTGAGACTACTTTAAATTTTCCGACATCCTGAAGTCTTCTTTTATTGTGTTGAGAACAACATGTGTGTTAGTTCGTTGAATGTCCGGCATCCCGAGGAGAGCCTTAGGGAATTCACTGAGCTCTTGCCTATTACGGAACTTCGCTATAATGATGGCGTCAATCTCGCCTGTGATGTCATATACTGCACAGACGTACGGTAGCTTACTGACCGCTTTTTCGACTTCTATAAGCTTACCGCGTGAAACCGTCATTTCAACAATTGCTGTGAGTTCGTATCCGAGCCGCTCATAGTCAAGCATTACTGTGTAGTCTTTTATGACTCCAGCAGATTCTAAACGTTGAATATGATTGATCACCGTAGCGGTGCTAACACCAATCGTTTTAGCTAGCTCGCGTTGACTACGATTGCTGTTCATGAGGAGTTCTTTCAATAATTTCCGGTCAATTTCATCTAGTTGAAACATGATTTCATCTGAAGTAGATTAATGTACGGATGTATATTAAATTATTCAATAAATTCATATATGTATAGCATAATGTTCATAACATTATGAGGTGTATATTTTAACTCGAATCAATTCTGGAACAACTGCCGCCGTTATCGTTGCAGTGATCTGGGGTTTGAGTTTCGTTGCAGCTCGCGCGCGCGATGAAAAGTGTGGGGCTCCTCCTTGGCTTAGTCGGAGTCATTTTTATCGCACTTCCGAAACTTATCTTTGGTTCCGTTGACTTTTTCTTTTTCTTTGGTGTCGTTTGTCTTCTAGGGAACGCTATTTCCTTTGCAATATATAGTACTATGAGTCGTAGGTTGATTCAAAGGATAGGTAAGCCCTCGATTGTGACCGCATATACTACGATCCTTGGTACCCTCATGCTTCTCCCTTTAAGTTTCATAGGTAACTGGAATGATGTCCTCATTTTAACGCAGAGTCAGTGGCTTTGTGTTTTTTATCTCGCGGTAGTTTGCAGTAGCATGGGATACTTGCTCTGGAACTATGCTTTAAGTAAACTTGAAACTGTGAAAGCGTCTGTCTGGCTCTACCTTGAACCCGTCGCAGCGTTCACAGGTGAAGCAGTCCTCTTTGGGATTGTACCATCTTCAATGACTTTACTTGGAGGTTTAGCTATTATTCTAGGCGCCATCATAATTAACCGTGAAAAGTAAAATAATTATAACCCAAAATAACTATACATTTGTATACATGATTAGAGATATGGTTTAAATACATCTACCAGCTTTTTGAAAGTTATAATGTCTCCAACAAGTTTAACCCATCCCGACGCAGTCGACCAGATTATGATGAAGATTAAAGAACACGACATAAAGTATGTCCGTCTCATCCTCATTGATTTGGATGGCATGCCTCGTGCAGTCTTAATTCCTGAGTACGAGGTTCCTAAAGCATTAAAGGAGGGTATAGGAGTTGATGGCTCCAGCATGGGGCTAGTAAACATTGAGAATAGTGATATAACTATCCACCCTGATCCCTCCACCTTTCTAGTTCCAATGTGGGAAACCCCTGGCCTCGCATTAATGTTCTGCTACATTAGCAATCCAGATGGTTCAGCGTTCCCAGGAGACTGTCGTGGTCTCCTTCGTAGTACTCTTGAGGATTTAGAGAAGAAAGGCATGGGATTCAATACAGGCCCAGAACTCGAGTTCTTTTACGTTACCAAGGAGAACGGGGGAATCACACCCTACGGCTTAGGTGGATACTTCTACCTTCCTCCAAACGACCCTACAGAGGATATTAAGCTAGAGACGATTATGAATCTTGAAGCAGCTGGGTTTCAACTAGATAAGATTCATCATGAGGTTGCCCAGGGTCAACAAGAGATTAATTTTAGATATGCAGATGCGCTTCAAACAGCTGATAACGCAATCTTGTATAAACTCGTGGTAAAGACTATCGCAAACAAGCACGGGGTTAAAGCCACCTTCATGCCTAAGCCTTTTTGGGGGATGAATGGTTCAGGTTCTCATGTTCATCAAAGTATAAGTGATTTAAAGACCGGTCGAAACCTTTTCGGAGATAATAAGAGTGAAACAGGGCTTACCCCTATGGCTTATCACTTCATTGCCGGTATTCTAGCCCACTCTCGCTCTATGAGTATGGTGGTTGCTCCGCTTGTCAATAGTTATAAGCGTCTTGTGCCTCACTGGGAGGCTCCAGTTTATATCGGATGGGGTTTAGGTAATCGGACAGCTTTGGTGCGTGTTCCTCTCTATCCTGGAGAGAAAGCTAAGGTGAGCAGGATCGAGTACCGTCATCCGGATCCAAGCAGTAATCCATATCTTGTCGCAACAGTTCTTCTAAAATCTGGAATGGATGGGGTGAAGAGAAAACTCGATCCACCTGAACCTCATACGGATAACATATATCACAAAAAAGATATGGAGATGCTACCTGAAAACCTTGGTGAAGCCATTGATGTCTTCGAGAAAGACTCGGTTGTCACCGGCGCCCTCGGTTCCTATATGGCAGAGAGACTGGTAAAATCAAAGCGCGCTGAGTGGGAAAGCTACAACAAGTTTACAGGCACAGATTGGGTTACAAGTCGACCTCGAATCACAAGCTGGGAGATCGATAGATACCTCACAACCTGCTGACCACATATTTTTTCATGACTCTGTAATGCCTTAACTTTATATCCATCGCCTCCAAGTCAAATCTTGAATCCCAATGAGTTTGCACAAGACCGTTCCCGTCACCGATACCAGCTTCGATGATTTTGTATCGAAAAATAAGGCATGTATTATTGACTGCTGGGCGGCATGGTGTGGTCCATGTAATATGCTTACCCCAATAATCGAGCAGTTAGCTATCGATAACCCGGATATAATTTTCGGGAAGCTTAATGTCGACGAGAACCGAAAGGTTCCAATGAAGTATGGGATAATGAGCATACCCACTATTCTCTACTTTAAAGATGGAAAACTCGTTGACAAAACCCTTGGAGCCTTACCAAAAGCAATGATTGAAGGAAGGCTTACAAAACTTAGATAGAGGCTTCTACCGGTTATCGAATATCAAACGACTGATCTTCGCTAAATCCCCTTGATCGGTCGCTTTCAAATTATAATTATTAGCTACCTTTTCTTCAGCTTCAGTCGAACCATTTAAAATCATTACATTAATCCCTGGTGTGTGCTCTTTAAGCATCAGGGTCAGCTCTTTCCCGGTCAAATCTAGCAAATTATTATCAATTATTGCGAGGTCAAAGTGTTTTATCTCCGTCTTACAAATTGCCTCCTCTCCGCTTCTAGCTGTCTCAACGTTGAATCCAGCGCACTCCATAGTGTACTGTAATGAATCAACAAGAAGATTTGATCGATCCACAATGATCACTGATATTTGATGAGTATGCCCTCGGGTTCTCGTGGTTAAATCTCGCATAGTTTGGAGAGCAGTCATTCTTAT
>JBFYNP010000040.1:0-10445 GCA_041304325.1 Candidatus Bathyarchaeota archaeon | reverse complement strand
CCACACACTCGCCACAGGCACCAGAGTAAGCTTTAGCGTCACACCTAAAACGGGTTACGTGTTCAGCTACTGGAAGATGGATACCGATTATGGTAATGATGGAAGCTGGGATAAGGTTGGGTCTCTGTTAAGTAGCGTAAATCCCGATAGTTTCATGTCTGGTACAGCTAATATTGGTTTCAGGATTACCCCTGTTTTTACAGCTGTTTCAACTGTTCCTCAGACCAAGTATTCCTCATAATATAGGTTAGAGTTAAGTTATCCTGCGTTCATCGCACGCGCTCCTGCTTCATCATTTATGTTATATCCCATAAACCGGATAATCATACATAAACATGGAAAAGCTTCTCTCCCAAAATCACTCTCATTGATAAACCTCGCACACACGTTAAGCTTATTTTCTCTTGGCTCCACGATAATAGCGAATAAAAGGCTAATTAAAATGATGTCATCCGCTCCAAAACAAAACGCCATCATTCAAATATTACTTAAAAATAACAAACCAATGAATATTCGTGTGATTACTAATAATAGCGATTTAACTTATCATCAAGTGGCTAGTGTGCTTATGGCATTGAAAAGAAAGGGATACGTTAAACGTATTGAAACCGGGTTGTATGCTGCCACGGATGATGCAAGATTGATAGAGATATCTCCCGAAGAGCAGATTAAAATCCTTAAAAATAAGGTAGATGAGCTGGAATATCAGAGAAGATTTCTTTTATTACGACTCTCTAAAAAATGATTAGTATTTTCTCTTTACGTTTTGGAGTTTTCCCCTCTCAAACCAATAAATTAGTTTTAATTTGAGTTCGTTTTCTACGCCCTCGGGCAAGCCACCAATGGGCCTCTGTCAAAAAAGGGAAAGAGATCTATGGCGATAATTTTTGTATTGGTGACGAGTTAGAACAAAATAAGCTTCTCCGTGGTGGAACCTCTGATCAAGTAGAGACTGCCGTTAAGAAGGCAATAGATGAATGTGTTGAGGGTGGAGGCTTCAGCGCATGAGTGCTCGTGAATTATTTTTATTATCAAAAAAGACTGCACTAATAAATGATGTAATCCCTGTAACGATTATTCCAAATGATATTAATTCCCCGCTGATGATCTGGTTTCTTTGAAAAATTTTAAAGAATCCTGTAAGAAAAACTAATACTATGCCTGATGTTGTTAGAAAAACTCCGAAATAATATAAAAAGGCTATAGGACTTGGATTAATTATGACATACTTTTCTTTTATTCTCCAAATAAAGTTATTTAAAAGCAATTTTGAGACATTAAAAATATATCTACCATATCTAATCTTGGATTTCTCGTTTCCATAACGAGCAGGTATTTCGATGTCCATAACTCGGAAATTGTAGACATTGAGTTTTGCTAGCAGGTCATTACAATATCCATATGAGGGGTAGATTTTATCTATATTAATTTTCGGTAGTATTTTACAGTTAATGGCTGTAAATCCGTTTTGGGGATCCATTATCTTCCAGTAGCCAGAACTAAGTTTAGTTAAAAGAGTTAAAATGAAGTTGCCGAATCTTCGAAACAAGCTCATACCTTTCATGTATTTTAATGAAGTTAATCTGTTTCCTTTAGTATAATCTGCTTTATTATCAATTATTGGGTCAAGTAATGAGGGTATGTGAACAGGATCCATTTGATTATCTCCAGCCATAATGACTGCGATATCTATTCCATCCTCTAGACTCTTTTTATATCCTGTAACTATCCCTGCCCCTACCCCTTTGTTAACAGGATGTTTGATGATTACGATTCTTGGATCTTTCTCGGCGTACTTTAATGCTACTTCGTAGGTACGATCAGGTGAGCCATCATCAATTACATATACTTTATCTGCATAATTTGGAACTAACTCGATGGTTTTTCCAATAAGCTCTTCTTCTCTGTAAGCGGGGATTATAATTGATATAATTTTATTTTTATACATAATTAACCCGTTTGACGTTTATTTTTATTATTCCTCTTCATAAACTCCCCATAAAACCTCTTATATTATGTATTTAATCATTGTGCGTTATAAATAATATTGTTCTTATAAATTTTGATTACTATCTCACAAGATGCTTTATCATCGAGAGTATCCACTTTGATACCTTTGCTGGAGGCCCAGCGGCACTTACAATCTCGTCTAATGTTTGAATATCAACCTGTTTAGAATACCGCTAATTGGGAGAACGATGATGTTTATTGCGAAGAATAATGTTCCCCCAACTAGTAACTCAAACGCGCGCTCTTCGGTATAGAGTGTGTTCAGGATATCGTAGTATATCTCTAGTTTGTGGCGTTTACTGTTTTTTGCTGACTCTTTCTTTAGGTTGAAGTAAAATATTTGCGAGTAAGGGCGAATCTGGATTAATTCATTCAACTCTATGCATCGCCGCTCCTGATTTCTAGAGAATTGTTGAATGATTATAATCAAGGTGGAGGGGTGATAAGTGTCAGAAAACCGTGTATGAGTGTGAGTTTTTTTATTGTATTTGAAAGGAGCTTGATGGTTGCTTTTAATTGGATTTGGGGAGTGCTACTCGTTGAACCGGTTGTGCATGCGTATTGTGTTATTACTCGTTTGTGGGAGAACCTTGTTCTAAGAGTCGTTTATTGAATTGTTTTTGTGATTATTTGCGTCAAGGTTTAGGCATTTTGGGCATACAAGATTCATATTATAGCCCTGGGGATAGCTTAGCTGGTAACCATGTTTTTCACATTTGAATAAATAAACCGGTATCTTGTCATGCCAGTTTTTAAATTTTATTGAGGCGATGAAAACTGAGCCTTGAATAGCCAGGATTATTGCTTGAGTGAAGGTTAGGGTTGAGAATATGTTTAGTAGGATTTCTGCGTCGATCTGCTGGTAGCTGATTCCGCTTAGTAAGGCGAAGCCTAACGCTAGCTTCCCTTCGTTTTCCTTCATCTCAACTGATCTAAGGTCTTAGTCTTATAATGGTTCCCTTTTTTTTACATATTATTAGTATTATCGTGATGCCAGTTTAGGTTTCACTAATTGTGAGATCGCATGAACGAGGAATTATGGTGTTAGAATGTGAGTCGAGGCATTCTTTCAGTTTTCAGGCGGGGATGGAGGTGGTTTATATCTGAAGGAGAACTAAGCGTATACATTGAAACGGTAAGGAGAAAGCAGAGCAATCTACACATCTTCTGATAGAACTCGCTCGTTTGCGTCACACGTCTATGGATAGAAGTGTTTTACTTTTTTCGGTATAACCTGCGTGCGCGATATAGTTCTTAGGTTCCAGCTTTGATCTCTTCAGAGGCTTTGAGCAGCTCCTTCAAACCCTCTTTATCGGCGAGTGGCTCGTTATGGGCTGGAAGCAGCGTATCATAATCCAGCATTAGCCCCACTAGGCTTCGGCAGCTTTCAATGAACTCGTTATGGTTTCCCCCGGGCAGGTGATTATTCCTCCCGTGTAGAAGTGATCTCCCGTTCAAAGGTACCTAGAACCTTTGTCGAGAAGGCGGATATGGTTACTCATGTGGCCAGGCGTATGAATCACCTCAAGCTTAAGTCCTTCAAGATCCACTGTCTCTCCGTCTCGCAACCACGCGCGCGTGTATGATTATATGTGTGAGGCTGCGGTAAGTGAAGCATCGGGTTTTCATCTACGGGACGCACGCGGTGTATGTTCTATATTAATTTCTATACAGGCTGGCACGCGATAGTGAAATCATTTAATATTTATAGTTTAACAGAGTATTACTATCTGCAAGTGATATTATTTGGCTGATAAGGCTAATATTTATTTTCGTTTTTATCAAGAGGGAGACGAAGAAAAAATAATTGAGCTTTTACAGAAAACATTTCCAAAATGGGGTGCTCGTAAAGATCCTTTAAGCTTCTGGAGATGGAAGTATTTTGATGCTCCACAAAAATCGATCATTACAGTAGCACTCGTTGATGACAAGATCGTTGGATGTAATCACTCAGTAATATTAAGAGGAAAATTCGATTCAGAGATCTCAGCGATTAGTTGGGGTGACGACTTAGCTGTAGATGAAAAGTATAGAGGATTGCATATCTGGGCTCAGATGAGAGACTATAAAGATAATAATCATGAGTTTAACGAGAAATATACTTATTCGACTACTTTAAACCCAAAAGTTATTCAAAGCTGGAAAGAGAGAAAACGTGAAGATTTCCCGTTAAAAGTTACTCGTATGGTTAGGATCAACGATGTTAGCCTTCACCTGAAGATGAGGCCTGTGGATAATGGTTGGCTAGTGAATTTGGGTTATAGTGGTCTAAAAACATTGAATCATATCACGAATAAGCTGTCACCAAGTGTAGATAAAATTGGGGAATACGAAATCATCGAAGTTTCGAAATTTGATGAAAAAATTGATTCTTTCTGGGATAATATAAAGGATGATTATAAATTTATACTGGAGAAGAAGAAGCCGTACCTTAACTGGAGGTTTAGTAGTTCTGGGAAAGGGGATTACCAAATTTTTCAGGCGGTTAAGGATGAAGAGATATTGGGTTTTATGGTTTTAATGGTAAAAGAAGAAGGAGGTTATAGTGAAGGTTTTATCGAAGATTTACTTACCCTTAAGACGCGAAGCGACGTAGCTTTCCATCTTTTAGAGCATGCTTGCAGCTTCTTCGATGAACGTGGCGTGAATACAGTTTATTATCAGATAATTAAGGGTCATCCATATCAAATTCTCTCTAAGAGGTATGGTTTCGTTGATTCACGTTCAAGTCCTTACATTAACTTTAGTTATACTGATAAGTATACTAAAATGTCGGGTGAATCGGAGATCAAGTTTCTGAAGAACATTAAACCTAATCAAGTTTATTTTGGTTACGCTGAAACCGTATAATAACGTTCAAGCATTGATGCGTTACTAGTCATTTCAGATTATTCAGTGCGCACAGGCTAAACATCCTGTGCGTTGCAGGTATCAGCCGCGTGATAGGAGAAGGATGGTTATCGATGCTAAGACGAATATCGATACTTCGACAAGTCTCAACGTTGATTCCTTCATCCTGAGAGATTTATTTATGGTGAACCATTTCTTTGTTAAGGGCCAAAGCAGTTGAACAGGTGGATAAATGTAGTCACCTATCATTGAATGAGATAATAGTGCAGCAAGATACGGTAAACCTTGCTTGAACACTAAAATTATCGGTGTGAAAACTAGTGTAGCTACTACGATGCTGTGGGTTGGCCCCCTGTGGATAAGGATCTTTCTAAACAGGAAATCTAGATCAGGCAGTATTGATACGAGGAATACCGTGAGAATCGAGATCTTCTCCCCGGTCACCAGGCTTACAGCTAAGGCTGAAAAGTAGCCTAAAGCAAAGTGCCCGAGAAGATGCATACCTCTATGTGCTCCGACGCGCCTTATACTAGTATAGGTTGAAGTAAATCGTTTTTGGGTTATACTCGGTGAAAGTTTTTGAGTCAAAGCCACTTATGTTTAGTGGATTGTAGTAGAGTGTGTTGTTACTGGCTCTTGAAACATCGATGAATCCTCTTCTCGCTAATAGTTTCTGGTAAGGGTGTCCACGAATCGTAGTAATGTATACGGAGTTGGCGCCGTAGGCCTCGAAGCGGGTTAAGGCTTCATCGATCAGGTTCTCAGCTATGTCGATTCTATTTGTTAAAGCTAATAGATCCATGATGGAGCCTTCGCTGGTTTCCTCGTCGCTACGGTATCGTAGAACACAGTATCCGAGGACCTCTTCGCCTTTTGTTGCTTGTATTGTGTGGTACTCTTTTGGTTTCTGGGTGTGGTATCGCCAGTTTAGGTAGTCTCTTTTTTTCTCTAGGATAAAGTTGTAGTCGTTCTTTATTTTGTTCCAGAATATATCTATTTTTTCGTTGAATTCCGGGATATCGGTTACTGTGTAGTCCTGATCTTTTTTGCTGTTTGTTGTGGTTAGGTTGGTTAACGTGTTTGAGCTTTTTAATAGTGTTAGCCCTAGTTTGTTTAGGGGGGTGTCTCTGCCACTGTTTTTCAGGTATTTTTCGGTGTTCTTGATTTTTATCATTTGGCATAGTTTGAACGGGAAAAGTGTGTCACCTTGTTTTGAGCCTGATTTTGAGATGATGGGGTTTTCCGTCTTCCAGTAGTTGAAGTAGGTTCCGAGGTTGCTTTTAGAGGATCTTGATAGGTTGTACAGCTTCGCGTATATGCCTCGACCCCGGTAATCGGGGTCGGTAGCGGTATCGTCGCTGTAGATGCTGTGTACTATTTGGTCGCCTAGCTTTAGGCGTAGAGGAATATCGCATATAACGCCTACTATTTTAGCGCCGTCTAATGCGACGTAAACATATACTCCGAGAGGGGATTCGAGGTACTTCCACATCCAGTATTTAACTGGCATTTTAGACCATTTTGGGAAACATTTCTTCAAGAGAACAATTATCCCTGTTTCGTCTCCAGGTTTGTAGTTTCGGTACTCGAAGACGGTATCCATTCTATGTCTTCATAGTGGTTTGCTATATTAATAATTATTTTTTTTATTATATTATTTGATGGTTTCGGGTGCGCTTGATAAAAAGTGTAACCCTCGCGCACGCGAAAGAAGTTATAAAACCTCAAGATCCTTTCTATAGTAAATGCCTGAAAAGAACATCACTTACAACATTTACTTTTCTGGCGACGCGCGCACTCGAGGCATGTTCTTAACCTGAACTGATTCTCCTGTCATTATGGGTTGACAGGTATCTGGTTGTCATTTTCCTTCCTCATCACGCATAAATAATCGTCACCGTCATTTCACGTGGAAAATGAAGGGTTCAGCTTTCATTATTACCGTATCCCAGTCGTTGAGGACTTCAGCTGTTGTCGTTGTTAGAAAACATAATTTGTCATACATTTTAAGTATCGACCAATGTCGCTGCGGGTCATCAGCGCAGGCGTCAGAAATCACTATGGGAACGATCCGCTTAAGGTAAGTCGACACTGCTGTGAATAGTACGCAGACTGAGGTCTCCAGCCCTCCGATGAGCGCGACTTTGATCTCCTTTTCTTTTAATATGTTGGCTAGATTCGTGTCGACGAAACCGTCGAAGGTCTGCTTCCTGATTACTTGTTCATTCATTTTGGGCTCGGAGAATTTCTCGAATTCAGCACCCTCGGTTCCCTCTATGCATGGCACGTCACCGCGTCCCTGAGGTCTGTAGAAGAGCATCCAGTCTCCTCGATCCTGTTTGAAGATGGCTTGAGTGTGAATGACGGTGATCCCTCTCTCGCGTGCTGCTTTGAGGAGGTTGTGAATGTTGGGTGGGAAGGAGATGAATTGAGGATGTGTCTCGTATGGTCTCCAGAAGTCTTTTTGGATGTCGATGAGGATGAAGGCGAAATCCTCATTTTTCAAGGTTTTATCTCCCTTTGGGTAGGTTTCGGAGGTGCGTTTGAAGCATGCATGTGGATGACTCGCCAGCCTTCTAGGCCGCGTTTCATGACGAGAGTGCGTCGCGATGTTTGGGTATCGAATATTTGGAAGGTCACGAGGGTTATATCTCCAAACCTTTGAGCTATCACGTCTTCGGTTTCTAGTTTCAGGTTCTCAGCGCCGGATCTTTTAACTTTGGCTATGACGTTAGCGAAAGCGTTTTTTATGGAGGTTTTTCCTTCTAGACGCTCTATTTGATGTTCTGAGGGGAAGAACGCGGTTGAGTCGTCTGTGAAGCAGTCTATCATTGTTTCGAGATCCAGTTTTGAGAAGGCATCTAGGAAAGCTTTGAGTGTCGCTTTTATTTCATCCACTGTTTGAACGCTAACTATGAAGGAGGTGCGTGCTTTTAGAAAAAAGCTGGGGTATAAATCAGTGTTCTGAGGCGTACATGCACCTTTCTTCGACATTGTTCTCGCGCGGTATGGTGCACGCGCTTTCTTCACTATAATATCTCATACAAACGAACATTTCTCACACGTTGCGGGCGCTATTTTTATCTGGTGTAACTTTGGTCCTCTATATTGGTGAAACGTGTGTTGAAAGAGTGGATGTGTGTACAGGTTGATCATCACAAGAAGATAGGAGAAGTGATCGAAGGATATCAGAAGGAGGGTTGGAGTCTCCACACCTATCAGGCTGAGGGGTCTCCGACGATAGTTAACCATTATCTGCTTTTTATGAGGGAAAGATAGGGCCCGCTTGCTCACATGTGATATTATCCCTGATCCAAGCCTCGCGCGAGCGAATTATGTTAAGAACTCCCGCATGCGCGGTGAGGGTTTAAGGCTTATCTCGAGGGAATTCGAAATTAGCGTTTATTCTTCTCTCATTAGGCGTTCGCTGAGAAGCATTCATGCGTATGTAGCAGGAGGGGGTGTTCGATTCTCTCGAACACTTATGGTTTGCTGATCTAAACCCTAGTATTAAGACCCTCCGCGCAGATTATTGTACAGATGGTTATGGTGTATCATACGTTGAAGATGTTGTCGATGGTTTTAATCGGCATCGTATGTGGTTCCCTGATAATTGGCTCGGTATCTCTTATGGAGATACAGTCATCTGTACCGGATCTTAAGGATGATTTCGGTTCGATGAAGAGGTTCGGGTCAACCAAAGACTTGGTATCTTTCCTGGAGAACCGTGCAGGCTACCCGATGTATGCGTTGGGGTTCAATGATATGGTTAGATTCCAAGTATCGGGGGCTAAGGCCGTAGCTGAGTACTCGTCCACGAACATCCAGGTTGAGGGAGTAGACGAGGCAGACACGGTGAAGACCGACGGCAAGTACATCTACATGGCTAAGGACACAGCCGTCATAATCGCTAAAGCCTACCCGCCTGAGGAAGCGGGAATAGTTGTGAGGATAGAGCTGGGCGAGCAGATCAGCGAACTCTACATCACGGGAGAAAAGCTGGTGGTGTTCTCAAACAATTACAACACATTCCTGGAGCCCGTAATCAAGATGCCGAGCATCATGCCTCCTCAGCCCCAGATACAGACCACCAACGTCAGGGTCTACGACCTTTCAAATATTGCGAAACCGGTGCTGGAGAGGGAGACGAAGGCGGAGGGAAGCTACGTAACTAGCCGACTCATAGGCGACTACGTCTACATAATAGTCCAGAAAGGCGCAGAGATCATAGACGGTAAACCTCAGACCCCTGTGATTCAGGAGGGTAAGGCCACTTACCAGGTTTCCCCCACCGATGTGCTCTACTACTGGAACTCCACAGAGCCCTGGTACTCGTACACAACCATCATGAGCCTGAATACCTTATACCCGGATATCCCGACTCAGAGCGAGACCCTGCTGCTGGGTGCAACCAGCACAGTCTACGTTAGCCAGCAGAATCTTTACCTGAGCATACAGAAGTGGGCCAACACGACTATTCAGAAGATACGCCTCTACAATGGAATCATAACCCCCGTAGCTGAGGCCACGGTTCCGGGCTATGTGCTCAACCAGTTTAGCATGGATGAGAGCAACGACTACTTCCGAGTAGCAACCACCACAGGGCGCGTCTGGTGGGGATTCAGAGGCATGTCAACCAACCAGTCCAGCGCAGTCTACGTCCTCGACAAGAAGATGAGTATAGTTGGTAGACTCGAGGGGTTAGCCCCTCGGGAGGACATATACTCAGCTAGATTCATGGGTAACAGGTGCTACATAGTCACCTTCAAGAACGTTGATCCCCTCTTCGTCATAGATCTGAAGGATCCGTCGAATCCATCTGTGCTGGGGAAGCTGAAGATACCTGGATTCAGCAACTACCTGCACCCCTATGATGAGAACCATGTGATAGGGTTAGGGAAGGAGGCGAAGGAGGTGGAGGGCGGTGACTTTGCGTGGTATCAGGGATTAAAGATAAGCATGTTCGACGTCACCGATGTTTCTAAGCCGGTTGAGGTAGCGAAGATAGAGGTGGGTGACAGAGGAACAGACTCACCGGCACTATACGACCACAAAGCCTTCATGTTCGACAAGGCAAGGAGCCTGCTGGTAATACCCATACTGGAGGCGAAGATCAATCCAGCTACCTACGGGAGCAACCCTCCAGACGACGCATACGGAGACTACATCTACCAGGGAGCTTACGTCTTCACCGTCAACGCAGAGGAGATCAGCCTAAGGGGAAGAGTGACCCACCTACAGGATGAAGAGCTGCTTAAAAGCGGCTACTATATGGAGAGCGGCAACATGGTCACACGAAGCCTCTACATAGACGACTACCTGTACACAATCTCAAACAATTTGGTGAAGATCTGGAACCTGAGTAACCTCAAGGAAGTCAATAAGATCGTCATAAAGTAGCACGCAGCGCACTGGTGTTTTTTGTTAGGTGTTTTCCCCATCTGCACGCGTGTGGAGAGTCTCATATGCTCAGAAAAAATCTTTGAATACAGGCTTCTTATGTTGAACTGCCCTTCTGGAGGGTGTCTGTTTATCTTGTAGGTGTGTCTGGATAATATAAGAATCCCTGAGCGGTGAATATGAGT
>JBFYNP010000039.1:0-3311 GCA_041304325.1 Candidatus Bathyarchaeota archaeon | reverse complement strand
TCAGGCATCTTCACCGATGCCTTAGATATTGAATCATAGCTGTCACACTCTGTGATCCAGGCGTAGTGATACCTCGCCTGATGGGATTGGTAAAGTTTCGTGGATTTGATACCAGGTACCTCTTTACAGACTTTTTTCCAGTCAGCGCTTAACTTTTCAAAGCCTTCCTTTGTTCCGAACCAATCTAGATACCATACAACAATCATGTTTACTCATCGCTCCCGTTTTACTGGTATTTGTAAAGCTCCCCACTTTGGAGCTGAGGTTCAGCTTTTGGTTGAACCCTGAACAAAAGTTGAAGTATACACGGATTTAGAATCTGCGTGTAGTGAATGCTACCTAGATAGGATTGATTTTACTATTTGCATAGCTTAGAGCTGCTACGCAGTTATTCGTAAATTTATGAAAAATCCCATTTTTAGAAGTATGATCATCTACTTTATTCTAAATAATAGAAAAGAAAAAAGGAAGATTTTATGGTTTATAGTATTCGACCTCATTAACAAGCTCTATACGCCATGAACCTGGAACGATGTACTTGTAGAACTCTTCCGGAATCACCTTAAACTCAGGGTCCGTCATAAAGATCTCCATAATCTTCTCAAAGTCAGCGAAGTTTTCCACCTCCCAGGCTTCGTAAAATCCACCCCACGTACCGATGTATTGCTGCATACCTGAATAGCTTTTTAGTTTCTTAAATTTTTCAGGATTCTTCTTTATCAGTCCTATCATCTTTTTCATTACTTTTACTACATCATCGGTTTTATCAGGTTTCGCGGTGTATACTTCAAGAACATACATTTTACATACTCCCTGATTACTCGATCTATGAATTCCACCTGCGCCAGGCTTTTCCGAAAGCTGACGTTTCCAAAGCTTCGAAGTAAACTTCTAGACTCCATTCCTCAACGGGAGCCCAGATAGCCACCAAGTTAGCTAACTGCTCTTCACTTCCTTCAACAAGCCTCATTCCTACTCCCCTTCCAGTATGCATCCCCGGGCTTAGTTTAGGGAAATCGTTAGGATGTTCCTTCAACGCTTTCTCCCACTTAGCTGAAATTTTATTATATTCACCTTCTTTATCGAAGGGATCGCCTATCCATTTCCAATGCCAGATATATTTCATTTCAGTCACATTCCTCAGATGCACGTGGTACGCGCACACTGAACACTTTCTCGAAAATGGATTTAGAATATGCGTGCAATTGATCCTACCTAGATAAGATTGAATATTACAAGATGAAAACAGCACAAACGGTAATGAGTAATGAATTCTCTAATCCGAGAAAAAGTAGTTTCATCTCTAGGTTCTCATACGCGTTTTTCTTGTTCTAACACGCTTAACCTAGATCTCAGGTATTACCTTATCCCGGAACTCGGTCAACCTCAACTTTGCTTCGGCGACATCCTTAGCTGGTCGACACCAGATAATCATCTGCTCTACACCAAGCTGCTTAGCGCGCCTAATCTTCTCAGCCAGCACCTCAGGAGTTCCAATCATGTTATACTCCTTAACATACTCAGGTGTCTGCTTCCAGTAACCAGCCTGCTGTTTAGCCACAGAATCATACTCTTCCTGATTCTTGCAGACGAAGATCATCTGCTCAAAGCTGCTAAAATGGAACTTTTCAGTGTTTTTTCCCTGTTTCCTCAGTTCCTTTAATATGATATCTCTCGCTGCGCTCAGAGTTTCAAGGTTACCGCGAATATTGACTCCGTCAGCATGACGTGCAGCTAAACGGATGAGATAGGGTTTCGATGCACCTATTATGACCGGTATATCTGTCTGCACCGGCAGCGGGTAATTGTAAGCTGATTTGAGCTTATTGTACCGACCATTGTAAGTGAATTCATTTGCTTTGAACATGCCTCGGAGGATATCCACGGCTTCGATGAGGCGGTTAACCCGTTCACCCGCTGAAGGCATACCTTTCCCATCGCCGCTCAAGTCGTAGCCTTCATACTCAATAGGATTCCATCCCGCACCTATGAGCACATCTAATCGTCCCTTCGTCAAATGATCAAGTGTAGTTAGGGTCTTAGCTAGGTACGCTGGGTTTCTTAAGCCATTGAAGATAACGATGTGTCCGATTCTGATCCGCTTCGTCTGGACACCTATCGCAGCCATAGTGGTCATAGCTTCAAGGAACGGGTTTTTCGACTCGTTGAAGAGGCCGAGAACATGGTCGTTAAGGTAAGCTCCTTCGAGCCCTATATCCTCGGCATGTTTTGCGAGTTCAAGCATTCCCTCATAGCTCCAGCCACTCCTGATAAAATACCCGAATTTCATTTCCCCGTTTAGATCCCACTCAACGATTTTAGACTTGCGTATGAGTACCTGTTTTTTTAAAATCCCAGCTATTCGTATACGCTTAAACATTCATATTATTCATGCAACTTAGCTAAGGTGTACAACTTATGAGATCGCCAGTGATTAAGAAGGTTGACTGCGTTCAGTTCTACGTCTCTAACCTCGAACAGGGGATAAAGCTCTATCGCGACGTTCTAGGGCAAAAAATGAGTTGGAGGACCGACGACTCAGCTGGGTTTCTGATGCCCGATTCAGATGCCGAAATCGTTATTCAAACCAGTAGGAAGGAGCAGGAGACTGATCTTCTCGTCGATTCGGTGGATTCCTCCGTCAAATATCTAATGGATGCTGGCTTCACTGTGGTTGTGCCTGCGTTTGATATTCAGGTTGGTAGATGCGCTGTATTAGAGGACCCTTGGGGGAATCGTATGGTGCTTCTCGACCTTTCTAAGGGTAAACTTGCTACGGATATTACTGGAAGAGTCGTTGGCAATGTAGAACTTTAAAACACGCGTATCTTAGAGAATATTTCAACTGTGGCCAATATGCATCTACAGAGTTCAATTTTTTTATTGAATAGCCAAACCGTATATTCGTATTACACCGCTAACTATACTGATTAACATGATGAGAAAGATTCTGCTTATCGGATCTGCTGGAAGTGTAGCTCACGATATGATGTACCTTACCAGCAGCATGACAGATAAAATCCGAATAGTCTGCGCAGATTTTAACGAGGTAAAAGGAAGATACGAAGTAGATGAGTGTCTCCACGTCGCCCATAATTTCGGCTTGTACCCCGATTTTAGCTTCCGCAAAATTGACCTAATGGATATCAAAAACACGTCCGAGCTCCTCAAAGAGGAGCAACCTACAGTGATCTGTAATCTCTCAAGTCTAGGTGCTTGGTGGGTCACAAGGCTGCTTCCATCTGAAGTCTACCAGAAGATAGGTCCAATTGGTCCCTGGATACCCTTCCATTTCACATTAACCCATAAAT
>JBFYNP010000038.1:0-5258 GCA_041304325.1 Candidatus Bathyarchaeota archaeon | reverse complement strand
CAGATCGAACTTCGTTAGATGACATGACTTCATTTCTTGTCATCTTGTCTGTAAAATCAGGAATTTGATCCGGTGGGACATATCGGAAGGCCGAACGAATAGGCATAACTACTTGTCCTTGAGTTCTCGCAGTTTTCGTAAGGAAAACTCGACTCATTGCATCTGCTATTGCAGATGACATGGGCTCAATCGTTCGGTTATAATAGTTCAGCATTTCGCCGGGCTCTGCTGTACCATCAAATACGCCTTCTGTTAATCCCAACTGGCTATACAACATCTTGGTTAAGAATTCAACCTGGTCCATAAGATTGTTCTCAACTGGTCTATTAAGCTGCGTTACTTTTTCTGTAGCGCTTGTATAAGCAATTCCGTACTGAGAATCACGTAATTGCTCTACTATCGAATTTCTACGCTTTTCCGCTTGCTGTTCCTGCAATTCTGATCTTATAACATACGGAAGCTGGATAATCAAGTCCAATTTTCCTTGCCCAGACTGTCTATCAATAGCATCAAGCAAACCTAGTTTTTCAATAAGTCTTTTTAACGTAGACGAAGGCTCGTTCATTACTGAATATAAAGGATTGACGACGATTGCCACGTTAGTTTTAGGAAGGATTAAGTCTTTAAAATTTCCATCTCTGTCGTCATATAAGCTTACTCTAATATGACTCGGATACCACTCCGTTATTTTTCCAGCTCTCATTGTATGAATATCATAAGCGCTAGTGCTATACGGATTGAGTGTAACGTCAACTGGAACTATAGCGACAACACCTTCATCACACAGAGACATAGCAACGTCCTGAATAAAAGCTCGAGCTGATTGATCTATATTGGCCTCTACCGTTAGACAATTATTCAGACCCGTCGGTATTACCTTTTGAAAATTTCCATTTTTATCAACTTTTGCATGAACGTAACGGATTGACGCAGTATCAATACCAATGCGTGTATATAAGGGCGATACAATGCTACTCATTGTATCATATGAAAATCTTAACATGTCCGGACGATGAGAATAGCCGCCCGAGCCTGTTACGGCTATGTCTGCTCTTTCACTGCCAACAAAGACATTCCAAGCATTCTTAAAACGCGTCAATATATTATCTGGCACTACTTACCTCCTATTCAAATGCGTCTATATTTTCTTTCCAGGCGACGAACGCATCCATTAGAGCCGCGACTGGATCTATTTTTTGGTCATAGCGCCGTTTTAGCAGTTTTCTATTACCATTAGTATCCTGCATGGTAATAGCATTACCCATTGCGAAAGACATCAGTTCTTGATCAAAAATCAAAAGCCGCTCTTCGGCCAAAGTTTTTAGTTCGCCCAAGGGAACCGACTCCGTTCTCGCCCCTTGAATGACCTTAACTATTCCATAAGAACTATTTTCTTGTTCCCAACGTTCAATGAAAGCCTTTGCATTATATGGATCATATCCTATGCAACGTATATCATAAGATGCCTCTATAATAAACCTGTCGAGGTCACTATACACTTCCATCATATCTAGGATAGATCCGTCTAATACTTGTAAACTTGATTCATTTAAAAAATCGTCGTATTTAGCCCTCATAGCTAATGGCAATTTCTGTAAAGTTAATGCTGAAATATAGCATCTCGTCTTAACTCCAAAACTGCCATCTCTTAAAGGGAACAAAAAAGTAAATGCGCAGAAGTCGTCGCCTTGAGAAAGGTCTGCACCAAGCGAACAAGGTAGTTGCCAAAAGTCTCTTCGTCTATGCGGGAGAGTTTCCTCATACGTAAAGTAATATGTGTAACCCTCCATTGGAATCCCAAATCTTTTAGCAAGAATATCATTCTTTGTAGAAGGAACTTTTTCGGCTCTTTCAACATCTCGCTGATATGCCTCATAAGAAACGGTTACGCCTAAATTCGGATTTGCTTTTAACCACATATTAGGATTTCCTACTTCAGATACATCATCCAATCTATAGTACCATATGGACACATGTGGATTATAATACTCTCCTTTTAAAATCTGAAGTAACTCCATTTTGATTTCATCCCCAGATGAATTCCGAATCGTTCCTTCTGAACTTACGGCAACAATTAAGTAGTTATCCAACTTAGATGCGCCCTGCTCTATTGCACCAACAACGTCCTCTCGAATGTCGCCCGATAACCACTCATCAACTGTGGCTACTTTACAACGAAGTCCCTGCAATTTATCGATTGTCATCGGACGAATTTCTAAGATAGAGTTTGTCAAAAAGTTCTCAATACCTTTTTTAGTCGAGGCCAATTGTTGACGTAAGGCCCTCGATCCAGTTGTATTGTGTATACTGCCCTGTGTTAGAAACTCATACAAAGGCCCTCGAGCTCTTGTGATGGCTGTTCGCGCAGGTGAAAGAACTTCTTCCGCCTGCTTCATTGTTGGAGCCGTCGTGATCTGATGCGTTGTACTGGTATCAACAGTAAGAAAATATTGTTGAAGAAGCGAAGCATACATAGATTTCGCAGCCCCTCTTGCCACGATCAGATATTGTTTATTTACCAATCGTCTTTTTACTTTTTTTCTTATGAAACGTCCTTCGCCCCCTTCTCTTGGCTCAAACACGGATCTCTCGACAAAATAGTACCATCCAAAGATCTGCTCGGCCCAAAGTTTAAAGGTATCTAGCATCCAGAGATCGGCGCCGTCTGTTAAAGTTGTCTCTGCTTCACAAAAGGCGATGAATCCTTCTATGGCATCTTCATCGTAATATACTCCAGGATTTCTAATCAAAGCGTCGATTCGATTCATCTCAAGCGCAATCTCAGCATTTACAGGAATTTGCCCGGCTCTAACCTTATCCCTAAAAAGCCCATAGTACTTTGGGGTTGCTGTATTAGATAGAGCCATAAATTATCCTCCTATCTAATAGCCAGAGGCATGCTCAATTCGTATTTCGAGAAGTCGCTCCGCAGTCTCCATAGAAATTTCACGATCCATTTTTTGATACGCTCTAAAACTCTCTAAAAGATTACGTCCTTTAACTTCTGCATCATAACGTTTAGACCAACGATTTGCCATCTCTGTATCCAACCTTTCTTCTGCTTTTCGCTGAGCTTCCTTCTTTTCTTTACGAGTCGCAAGATACTCCTTTTCAATATCACCAACGACACGGGATCTATCTATCTTGGCATTAGCTTTAAGAAAAGATCTTCCAAGAGCCTTATCCAATCGGCTAACGCTTTGTTTGTCGTGATGCTCCAAATCCTTTTTTAACTGGGCGTCAATTTTTGCATATGCTTCTAATTCTCGTTTCTGCATACCTTTTGTAATTTCGTGAAATCGTGAAAGATCTTCTTTTTTAAAACGCTTTTTCAAAGCCTTAATTTTGGCATTATGCGCGTTTATAGTTTTGATATCCGATTCCAACTCTGCTGCTCGTCTTTCTTTTTTATCGGCTATACGACCCAGAGTCGCAGCTACGCCTCCACGTTCGCCAATAAGTTTACGAACTCGCCCTTGATCGGCTCTTGCTGAAGCGGCGTCTCCTCGATTTTTACGGACTCCCCACTTCATTCCCATGACGCCATAGTGCACAATAGTATCACCATCAACATAGTCCATATTCTCACCTCTATGCCCAATCTGTTTTTTAACTACAGCTATTGTAAGCGCAGCAGCGCTGCCGGCAGCTGCACCTATAACTTGTTTTCCGTATTTTGCCAAGAACGTATCCAAATATCGCTTGGCCAAACTTGAATTAGATGGATCTAGCCTTTTTAACTCACTCTCGAGATTCAAACGACGATTGACTTTTTGTATATCATCGTTCGAAAGTTCTCTTACAGGTTTTTTCAGAAGTGCTCTAGATTCAGCATGGTCTTTACTCACTACAAGGCCATCAGAACCTCGTTTTCGACGAACGCCCCACTTCATTCCTTTGATACCAAAATGTTTTAATTCCATTAGTCCTCCTCGCTAATTACAGGATCTAATTCTATCATCAACCTATCTTCATACTCCTGAATTTGCCTTTCTATAGCCGATACAAGAAATGAAACGCCTGGAGGATCAAATGCCAACTTAGTTTTGAAATAAATATATGCTTTTATGATTTCTAAATTGTCAGATTCACCAATTAAATCTGACCAAGTCGTCTCAGATGTAGCTATAAAGCCAGTTGCTGCAGAAAGACCTAATTGAGACAAAGAAAAAATAGCCGAATTTATAAATGATAATATGGCCACATCAAAACCAGTAAAAGCGGTTTGTATTCCCAGCAAAGATTTTATAGTTGTTAACAAGTCTCACCTCCATGGAATATGATCAAAGGGCTTTCTTTCTGTTAATATATCTGGTAAAGGAGAGTCTTTACCATAATGGATGCTTTGATGAGTTTCGTACGAGCAAAGAATTAAGTTGTCTAGATCCAATATTGCTTTTGAAAAAGTTTCAATATCCTGCAGGCTTAGTGGATTTATATGATGAATCGTTGGTTTACCATAAATTTCTCGCCCTTCGATTCCTAAATCACATCCAAAATCTCGAATAATTATTAGATCGCGAATTTTTTTCCAAGTTACTGAACGATAGAAATCTTGGTTTAAATATCGAGCAACACCAAAGGTCTCCTCGCCAACGACTCCCAACAATCGTAAATACATCCAGCGTTCTTCAAATGTTTTTAACTTAGACAATTCTTTATATGACTTTTTCATTAAAAATCTTCCTCTGAATCATCTACACCTTGATACTTTTTCATTGCTGATAAGGCTTTAGAATACAATTCTTCCATCCTTTGCGAAGAAAGAATGGCGTCTGTCTTGGCTTGTAATAGCAGGTTTTCATGTTTGATCTTTTCAGCCTCTAATTGAGCTCTGACAGTGCCTAGTCTCAAAAAATGAGTCAGTACCTGGGCCGAGGCAGTTCCTTTTCTTAATTGTTCTTCGGCCATAGCCACGGCTAGGTCGACTAACTGCTCTTCTCGACCAGATACTGTAGTGGCTGGGGCCGGTGTCTTACTCCTTCTTCCAGCCATTCTTCCTCCTTTTCACATACTTTTCAAATACTTTAGTGAGGACCAATAACCGATCTTACAAATACCCCTGTACAGGGCTCTTGAAAGGAGAGTCGGGCCAATCCCCGAACTTTTTAAGATTGACCATTGGTCCTCACCTAAGGACTTGAAACAAAAAAAAAGAAGACATCTTTCGATGACTTCTTAAAGTCTACATCGTTTTTTACGCGAGTACAATTTGCTTTGTCGAAAATGACCCCCGGAGAAATTTTTGGAAGATCGGA
>JBFYNP010000037.1:0-3933 GCA_041304325.1 Candidatus Bathyarchaeota archaeon | reverse complement strand
CGGTATGGGGGGTTATAACCTGCGGTAGTACTTTGCCAGCTCTGTTGCCGTATCCGCTGTGTAGGCACTGGAAGCTCAGCGTTACTACGTATTGGGGAGGGTTGCTTTTATTGAGGTAGATGTCTTCGACGACTACGCTTGAGGTGATACCGTCGAATTTGAATGTGGGTGAGTTCTTGATGTAGTTGACTGCTATCTCCTCCGGGGTCTTTGTCTAGGTGAGGTTCTTCGGGTTCTGCAGCGCGAAGATGCTTGTTGGCACAATTATCAGCGCTAGGATGATCGCTGATAATACCGCTATCTTACTCATCTTTCTTCACCTGATAAGTTATGGTTGATGGGTATAATCCCATAGTTTAGTACACTAGTTCTAATGTTTAGAACGGCGAAGCACTCTGTCTACCGTTAAGAGAGGTGGTAGATGGTAGGTTTCTGAAGAAGAGTTGAGAGTGTACTTGAATCGCGCGCGCGGGGTTTAGGGGAACATTCGGGTAGCCGCTCGGGTTTAGCCCAGTTTGCTTTAAGGGTCTTGCTTGGACCAAGCGCGCGACAGGCCTAGGCGACCCAGTGCACATTCAGACCTCACGTGAAAACATTTATCATACCGTTTGCCTTGTATCGTTAAGATAACCAAAAATATTTGCAGATCCTTTTTTTCTGTTCCAGTTTATATGCTGCGGTGTTTAAGTTTTATCAGGGATTTTAAATGTCTTACAAAGTTGATGAAACTATGAAAAGCGCCGGTAAGATGTATGATGACGCTCGCGTTCATGCATCTGAAAAAGTTGATGAAACTATGAAAAGCGCCGGTAAGATGTATGATAATGCTGATGAGCAGGTCCGAAAACAGATCGATGAGTTAAGCAAGATCGTGGTCGTGCAGCAAAAGATAGTAAATGACTTTGTTCATAAGGAGCCTTACCTAACTATGGGGATCGGTGTCCTTGCGGGGATTGGTCTCGGTGTTATCTTACTCAGCCTTACGCGAATTAAAGATTAAAGGGAGAACTTTTAATGTCGGCGATATCCTCACCAATCATTTCGTATTTTAAAAGTCGATAAAGAAAGTAGTTCAGATTTAAAGATCGGGGCAGGTTTTCATGGAGCACACAAGAACATCATCGAAGCGCACGTAGCTGTTGGATGTAGCCAAAATGCCTAGCATCACAAGGATAGAGGTGGAGCCCGCTGAACCCATCCAGGGAGACACAGTTACCCTCAGAATACAAGCATCCCCAGGGGAGAAACTACCCCTCATCATAGTATACACTAAGAACCTCTCCGTCGTAAACGGTGAATACGATCTTCCCCTAAACAGAGTCAGTATACCTCAGACACCGAACAGCTTTAAAGTCGAGGCGGTTGGTGTATTGACCCTGAAAGTAGCCGTCAAAGTGTTTATCTGGATAACCAAGAGCGTTGAAGCGAGCGGCGGTGTAGCCTCGATTTCCCAGGGAGGGGTTCCGTCCGGGGTGTACAAGGGGAGGATCTATGGTAAGGCTGCTCCAGGGGTCGCATCTGTTGAATTAAGGTTGATGGCTTCATCGATGGTCACAGCGGGGCCTGATGGGAGATGCACGTTCAGCTATGATACAGGAGCGATATCAGCGGGTGATCTAGTAGCAATTGTAGGTGATGTATCGAAAGCCATAACTCTCAAACCGCGGGCGCAATAAATAATTCCACACGCGAACCTCGTATTTTGTTATGTCGAGTATTAGTTCTCCTTCTGGGAGGGTTGACGCTTGATTGGATGTTTGAGGTTCTGTGTTTCTGTTTAACTGGATGGGGATTAACGTGTAATATAATTTAGATACAAAGCTACGCACAAGAAAGTTATTAAAAAAAAATAGATTAAGATTTGAAAGTAATTTACAATGGGTTTGAGTTATGTTTCGGGGGCGGATTTGGGGGAGGTTAGCAGGTTAAGATTTATTAAGATTCTTTCACAAAAAAGTATTTGAATGTTATTGATATTGATGTCATCCGGATTCCCACATGTACTCGCGTACAACACCATTCAGGTGATTCGATTTGACTCTTGAAACAAAAACGACACCCTTTGTTAGTGCTGTAGATCCCGAGATAGAGGAGATATCACAGCGAATTCTAAAAGAACTTGAAAGCGCAACCTCCACAGATCTATCCGACGCTAAATATGCAAAAATGATACTACGTTTATCCGACGTTAACTACACAAAACAAGTGTTAAAACAAGTGGAGAGCGTGGCAACTGAGGACAAAAAAGAGATCGGAAAAAAGGCTATAATTAAGGTACTGTTGCTCTCAACGTGGCTACAGAGGCTCTACTTCATCATAAGATCCGGTATAATGGGGTTGATGAGTGCAGTGGTCACGGGTCTTATCATTCTCTTCTTTGGGTCGATAGATGTCGTTGCTGGAATACTCATCGGTGTTTTCGTTTTCGTGTTTTCACTTGTCGTCACCAGAATGTTTGATGCACAGATAGTCCAGGCTACGAAAAAGTTTGTTGAGGTTTTAGCTAATCATAGGGGTGCCCGTGAATTCCTCATGAACCACTTTTAAGCCCTGGGAGTATGTCAGTACTGTACTTCGATTTTCTTAGACGATTCTCACAATCCATGTATGTTACAGTATGATGCGGCGTTTATCGTACCTGATTGACCTCTTAAAGGAAAAACTCACCTCATTATGGGTGTAAACAGGTCCTTTATTCGGACCTGCACCCCTTTCCCTATGGGCGTTGAACTCAAATGATCCGAGATCGATTGCGAATGTGCCACCCTCTGAACCAAAATAAGCCCTTATCCACCTAATGTGAGGTTCGGTTGTATTTGGGTGGCTGATTTCCTTCCCTACGCGCGCGGGTCGGCACCATAATTCCTGGATTTAATTCCCTCTCTATAGACGGCGTTTCAAACCTTTCGTGCGCGCGAGCGTGATGTCGTTCATTATGCCTCGCTCCTCCTCGGGGTTTCAAGTTGCAGGTTGACGTTCACCCTCCACCTTAGGTTGATCTCAGACGCTTTTTTGGGTGCAGCGCGCGGCGCATACCACATTACAACTAGATATCTGGGCGTACCGAGAATTGCCGCGAGCGCGTATTCGTTTCACTTCAGGTCACTTAGAACCAGCTTAAGCAGGGTAGACGTCGTAATAGCCAGCGGCTTCAACTTATCCAGGAGCTCCTTGTCGCCTGTGACGAGGTAATCAGACCCGGAGTTCATCGCACCCAAAGCTACCGGTATATCCTTCTTGTCTGCGAGGAGGCTTGAATGTGAAAGGATCTCTTCATTCGGGGGATCCTCGATCGCTGTGAGGCATTCATGCAGGTATCTTATCAAACCCGTATACTCATCATCAGTCAGAGAGAACACGGCTCTTCTTAGCACCATCCGCACCTCAGTTAAGACGTAGTTGTTTGTGAGGAGAGTTATGGCGTCTACTCGTCCAAGCTCAAGGAGGGTTGCCTCGTTGCCTTCAAAGAACAGGCCGCTGATGATGATGTTGGCGTCAACGAAGGCGTTTAGAGGTTTTTTCCCAGACAACCTGAGTTTCCTCCTCAACGATCTCCTTAAGGCGTGACCGAGTTACTCCGCTCTTCTTCACCTTCGCCCTGACGTTTGCGAGCAGTTGCTTCTCGCCTTGAAGCTTCTTTATGAAGTAGGTTTCACCGATTTTTTCTACGATGATGTAGTCGTCTTCACCGACGCCTAGTTTTTCTCTTACCTCTTTAGGGAGGGTTATCTGGCCCACTGAAGTGACTTTGCAGACGTATGCTTCGGCCATAGGCGTTTCCGTTTGGTTGATTAGAGTAGGGATATTTAAGAATTTCTTAATTATGTGCGCTCGGACCTTGCTGAATTTGGCTGTTCCATCAGCTCCGGTGGTTCCACTGAGCACAGATTGCCCACCAGGCTGAGCGGTTGATGTTACACTCGCACCTGAAAC
>JBFYNP010000036.1:0-22662 GCA_041304325.1 Candidatus Bathyarchaeota archaeon | reverse complement strand
AAATGGCAAAAGCTGGCGATTTAAAGGTTGGTAGCTATTGTCTTATTGACAATGAGCCCTGCCAGATTGTCGATGTCGAGCACAGTAAACCCGGAAAACATGGAAGCGCAAAGATCCGTGCCAGTGGAATAAGTCTCTTCGATGGTAAGAAGAAGAGTTACCTCGGTCAGGCCGGTACGACCATTCAGGTGCCAATCGTCGATAAGAGAAGCGCACAGATAGTGTCAGTTACCCCGAATGGCATTCAGATCATGGACCTCGATACCTTCGAAATAATCGATATTCCTATGTCTACGGATCCAGAGATTGTGGAAAAGCTGGCTAACGGTAAAGAGGTTGAGTATTGGGTGATAATGGGTCGATACAAAATCAACCGTGTCAAGAGTTCGGCGAGCTGAGTTGAAGCGCGTCGAACAGATGCATCTCCGTGCCGGAATGACTGTCGCTGAACTGACGGATGCGATGGCGAAGGCGGGAGTTATTCAAGGCGGTAGAGTCGGACGATCAGCCAATATAGTTGCAGAGATTTTTAGTGACCCTGATTACACGACTTTTATTACCTTAACTGGTCCCCTTTGCCATGGTGGGCTTAGAAACATATTTTCGGACCTTATCCGTTGGGGATACATTGACGCAGTTGTAACTAATGGCGCTAACATTGTTGGTGACCTCATTGAGGCAATGGGTCACCACCATTATGTAGGAAAGGAGGATGCCGATGATGAAGCTCTTTACGAGGAGGGTATCAACCGTGCTTACGATATCTACTTCAAAAACCAGACCTTCATCGACTTAGAGACCTACTTCTATAGGATCCTTGACGAGATCCCTGAGGAGAAACGTGTGAATTCGTCAATCCATGGATTACTACGCGAAGTTGGGTTAAGGGTTGAGGATGAGAATAGTATTCTTCATGTCGCAGCGGAGAAAAATGTACCAATTTTCAGTCCAGGGTTTGTTGACTGCATGTTAGGTATCCCTATGTGGATGTATTCTCGAGAGAAACCGTTGAGTTTGAATCCGCTTAAGGACTTTGACCTTTTTGGTGATATTGTGTTTAACGCTAAGAAGAGTGGGGCTATACTGCTTGGAGGAGGAACTCCGAAGCATCACACTCAGTATATGCACACTCTTCGCGAGGGATTGGATGCAGCTATCCAAATAAGCTCAGCACCTGTGGCGGATGGAAGTCTTAGTGGAGCACCACTACGTGAATCAGTGAGTTGGGGTAAGCTTCATGGTGAAAATTTAGAGATGACTGCAACAATTTTTGGGGAAATCACTAGTCTTTTTCCTCTAATCATAGCTTCAGCTCTCGAGAAGATTGAGAACTCCCGAAGCAAGCAAATGTAAAATAAATCATCCCTCTGATTTACTCTTGGTGTCTGAGAGTTGCTGGATACAAGTATTTTGAGAACCTTCCTTGCTCCACGGAAAACGCTATTTGGGTATGGTGCTGTTGATAAAATTTCGGAAGAGGCAAAACTGCTCGGGGGGCAACGTGTACTTATAGTTACTGACTCGACAGTTGAGAAGATTGGTTTAGTAGATAAGGTTAGAAAACCCTTACTCGATTCGGGTTTCGAAACCGATACTTGGAACGGAGTCGAACCCGAACCAACTCTCCGCGTCGCTGATATGCTAACCGGAGTTGCACGAGCTAAAGATTATGATCTTATAATCGGCGTGGGAGGCGGAAGCAGTCTCGATATGGCTAAAGTTGCTAGTTTGATGAATAAAAATCCGGGTGAGCTAGCTAATTATCTATCAGGTTCTCAACTTCAGAGAAAAGGTCTGCCACTGATAGCGGTTCCAACTACTTCCGGTACAGGATCTGAGGCTACAGCAACCCTCGTAGTAACACATCAGGACATGAAGATGGGTTTTACTCACCCTTATGGTATGCCAGATATTGCAATAGTTGATCCTGAATTAACAATAAGTCTTCCCCAGAAAGTGACAGCAAACACTGGACTGGATGCTCTCAGCCACGCCATCGAAGCTTACATGTCGATCCGCGCCAATGTATACGCTGATGCCTACTGTCTCCAATCGATGGAGCTCATTGCAGAGAATCTTCGTCTCGCTTTTTGTCAGGGTAACAACAGAGAAGCTAGATATAGCATGTCGATGGCGAGCATGCTCGGAGGTCTCTCGATCGCTAACTCGAGCGTCTGCGGTGGTCACGCAATGGCCTATGGATTTGCAGTGATGAAGCAGTTACCTCACGGATTTAGTTGTGCGATGGCTTTGCCCTACATAATGAAGTATAATGCTTTGGCGATTCCTGAAAGAATAGCGGATGTGGCTCAGGTTCTCGGAGAGGATACTGGAGGATTAAATTCACGCGAAGCCGCTGACCTTGCTGTTGAAGCGGTCGTTAGGCTCAATGAGGATCTAGGAATTCCACGAAGCCTCGGAGAACTCGGTGTACCGAAGGAGGATATACCTCGTATCGCTGACGAAACAATGCGCATCACACGTAGTCTACTCAATAATCCTAGAAGTATAAGCAAAGTTGATGCTGTTCAAATCTTTGAGGACATGTGGAACGGCTACATTTAATACTCAACACGTTTTCACCGGTGTCTCCCTTATCCGCGTCTGATCCTTTATTAAGCTCATGTTAATAGGCACCGCTTATGGGTGAGACGCCTCTCCACAGTTACCTTAAAGACGTTGCGCAGGCTTGGTTGCTACAACTAGACTGCTTTGTTGTTGGCTCAGAGGTCCCAATTACCGTCTTGGGTCAAAAGAGGATTCATGAGTTGGATAACCACTTCATCGTCGATGCCTGTGGCGTAGGGGAGAGAGTTATAGAGGAGAGATTGGGAATCCAATACATTGGGAATGTACTCAGAGGAGTTGAAGTTAAAGTGAGTACTAGTGATTTCCGAAACGGGTTTCTTTGTGCAGCCTGTAACTATAACTATCTTCTCACACCTATGCGTCTGGTAGCCCCCAGTAACCTTCCAGATCGCGTTGGGCTTCTAGAATATAACAAGTATAAGTTTCATTGTAGCTATCGTGAAAACGGATCAATTAGCCTTGAAGGGCTCCGGCTTGTTCGCCCTGCTAGATATAGGGTCATCCCTCAGTACCAAATAGACAACGCGACAACGGTTCTCGTAAAGAGACATCTGAACGGGTATACTGCTAAATTATTTGAACGCATCAAAACTTTGCCAAAGACTTAGATTGTTACATAACCAACCAGTAGTTTTTTCGGTCTAGATATTTCTGGAAGTTGAGAATTTTTTTAGATTTAGGTAGCTAACCGAGCAAGCTCTGCTCCCTTTACCATCTCATGTAGCTTCTCAAATGATTTCTCCCAGGTTCGAGTACGGAGACCACAATCAGGTGTTACCCAAACCCGTTCTTTCCCAACGAGACTCGCGACGTATAGTATTCTATCCCGCTGTACCTCTGCATTAGCTACCTCATCTGTGTGTACGCTTACGAACCCTGGAGCATAGTCTCCTTTGTAACCATATTCCTCGAAATCTTTTAGATCATCATAAGCAGGTCTATTTTCACCTAAATTCTTCGTATCCCGATTTGCGAACTCTAATGATAGCTGACTACAGTTTTTCAGTTCAGGCGCGTACTTTGCGAGTAGTTTGTAGTCGCTGAAGCAGTTATGAAGACTAAATATACAATCGAAGCCCTTAACTAACCTATTCCAAGCTTCAACGAACATCTCCATCTCCTCAACTGAGGGATGTGTTGTTATAGCTGGTTCATCTATCTGAATCCATTTTGCGCCATTGTTGATTAACTTCTTGAACTCGGGGCGAAGGGCTTCATCAACAACATCAAGGATGAACTCTCTCCTTGAAGTTGATTTACGCTTCTTTAAATCCCTTATTTCATGGTTTTTCTTATCATAGAACTCGTTGAAGCTCCAATCCATGAGTGTATATGGCCCGGTAATCGGGATCTTTAACTCGTTTTTGGCGATGTTTTTCACGTAGTTAAACTCATCGATATAGAATGGATCTTTGTAGTGAATTTTGTCAACTACCGCTGCCTTTCGGAAGTACCTGTAATCAAAGCTCTTAATCCAGCCTGTAAACTCGAATCCACCAAGATTTTTGATGACGTGAGCGTACATCTCCTCACGCCACTGTTCACCAGTGTATACCCAGTCTATTCCTAGTCTCTCAAACATCCGAATTGCGTATAGGACGCTCCATTTGACGAACTCTTGTTTTTGTTGGGGTGTATTATTCTTTAATAGTTTGATAAGTGGTTCATATTTAATCCCAAGTTTCTTCCCCCAAACTTCTGCCTCGGTGATGTCTGAATCTGAGAGTTTACCTCCACTGAATCCCTTAAGTCTCCAATTCTGTTTTGCTAAGCTGCCGATCTCGTATGTCTGAAATAGCTTTTTCGTCATATCATTTTCCTCCTAATTTGTCAGCGATTTGGGTAAGGACACGCATTTTTGCCTCGGCTTTATCAAAGGTTAAAAAATCCATATCGCAATTTGTGCTCAAGTTAAGTCTCTTTGGTCTCTCTGTTTCTTGGATTTGTTTGACGATGGTTGAAAGATAAACTGGATCTTCAACAACGCTGTTACGTGAGTCAACGATGCCGAGGACTAGCCCTTTATTGTGATCTGTTTTCACTGATCTCAAATCAGTCTCGTAGAGGTCGACGCCGATATCATCTACTGCCCAGCTTTCAGCAGTCTTAAGCACAGGGGATGCGTCTCCGAAGAAGGTCTGAAGGCAAGTCGTTGCCTTGAGTCCTGCGGTAGCGACCTCTAATGCCTTAGCAGCCGCTGAGAGGTTTTGAGGTTTTGTTGCGACATAAACCAAGGCAGGGTCGCTGAACTGGATGTAAGTGAAACCCTTTTTTTCCAGTTCTCTTGCTTCTTGGTTAAGAACTTCAGCGAAAGCAAACATAAGTTTCTCAGCGTTATTGTAATAACTATCGTGGCTGAGTGCCATAAATGTGTACGGCGCAGGTAGCACAGCTTTCCATGCTAGTAGGGGCAGTTCAGAAATGTAAGCTTCTTTCAGAGTTACAGATTCTTGCCACTGAAGATTCCCGTTAATGAGAGGTGCTTTGTAGAATGTGTTGTTGTTAAACCACCTAATCATTGGGCCGACTGCACATCCGACGAGTCCAACGCTGAACGGCCGAAGAAGATCTTGCCTCTTAAGCATTCCACTGTTTATTTGAGTGAGTTCGGCGTCTATTTGGCTCTTAATTACGGTTTTTGTTGCTTCAGTATACGCTGATTCTAGCTCCTGTTCTGCAACTTTTCCTCTATCGTAGGAGCGAGTTTTTGCGATCAGCTCCTGGGTTCGGGGTTGTACTCCGGCTACACATCGTCCAATTATCATGTTAATTCCTCAACTAGTTTTAATCCCATCTCATTACTTCCCATCGGCATAATATGGAAACCTAAGCTGTATCCATTGAGTTTTGTTTTAACATCATCTGTGAGATCTAGAAGAGTTGAAATCATCTCGCCACGGTAGTCCTTGGCGCTCTCAAGTCGATGCTTTACTTTCTCAGGAATTTGGATACCTGGCATTCGTGATACGCTGCTAAATTTCTTCAAAGTTGCTGCTGGGCATATTCCAATCTGAACATGCTTCCTTACAGGATTTCCATCATTTTCTGCTTCTTCGAAGAATCTAATTATCTGTTCAGAGTCGTAGGTTATCTGGGTGATGAAGTAGTCGAACCCAGCCTCAACCTTTTTACGGTAAGTTGTGAGCTCAGCTGACCGTTCAAAAACGATGGCTCCTCCCACCGAAAAGCCGACTAAATCTGTAAGATCTGTGGATACGCCGCGGACAACAGCCTGTCCCTTGCTTAATCCCTTAACTACCCTACATAGGTCTATGCTGTTAACTTCCCATACTCCTTTGAAGTTCTCTCGATCTTTGGGGGCATCTCCAGTTATTATGAAGATGCCTCTGTGACCTAGTAGATGTGCTCCAAGCACGTCTGACTGAAGTGCTAGTAGGTTCCTGTCGCGGCAGCTCAGGTTAGGTATGACTTCAATTTTGAGTGACGTGGTAGCGATCTGACCATAAGCTATCGATGAAGCCCTGAGTGTTGCCATGGGGTTATCAGTCACTGTGACTGCTTCTAGGCGGTTAGCTAGATGTTTGATTGCTTCGATGCTTTTAATTTCAAGGCCGCGTGGAGGCAAAAGCTCATAAGTCACAGGGTAGGCCTGCGTCTCTTTACTGAAGAGTTGGTATCACCTTTTCTCCACCTTTAACTGAAGGAAACCACCTGCGATTCTCGGTATGTAGAATGTTTTTAGTTTTATGTTCATGAGGATACCCTTCGATAGGTAACTGGGGTATTGTGAGTATTCCTCTATATATGAGTTTTTGATATTGGAATTCCTTTCAGAATATTATTGTAAGTAGGTTTTTCTATTAACCTGTTCTTATTCCAAATCTTCTATAAATATTCACCGAAGAATATATCTAGCTCTCGAGTTTTAGTCCTAAGCATGCTCCCAGCTCTCGAGATAATTCCTGATAGGAGAAGAAAATTGGGGTTAACTCAAATCCAGTTGGCGGGGCTTGCTGGTGTTAGTCAATCCTATATAGCTAAACTGGAGGCTGGAAATATTGAGCCAAGCTATATTAAAGTTAAAGCAATATTCGAAGCGCTTGACCGGCTTGAGCAGAAAAAACAGGTCGCTGCATCTCTCTTAATGACTCGAAATGTAATCAGTGCTCAGAAAACATCTACTGTTCAAGATGTGATAGGAATAATGAAGCAGACTGGTTTCAGTCAGCTTCCTATACTCGATGGTGAGATGCCGGTCGGGGCGATTAGCGAAGGAACAATTCTAGATCACATGCTTATTGCAAAGGGTGAAACTTCGGTTCGGTTGATTGCTGAAATAATGGATGAGCCTTTCCCTCTTGTGGCTGAGGATGCCCCGGTTAGTCTTCTTTCAAGTCTCCTTAAATTTTATGCAGCTGTTCTTGTGCAGCGTAAGGGAGTCTTGGTAGGTATAATAACGAAGGCAGACCTACTTGGTGTAATCTCCTAAACCTTTTGTTGAATAATGCTTTTCAGGTGGGAAAGCATCAGCCTGTAATATGAAGCTCACAAAAAAGAGTGGTTTAGCTTTAGTTTTCATAGCTATCTTTATGATCTCAAGTGTTGTCGCTTTCTCGGGTTTCTTTATTACCCCCGAGCCTAGGCTTGTAGTCTTTGAGACATCGAAAGGCATCATCGAGATTGAACTTTACCAGGATAAGGCACCGGTGACTGTTACTAACTTTATTAAATATGTTGAGGCAAAATTCTTCAACGGAACAGTATTTCATCGTGTTGTCAAGTTAGCAGACTTTATTGTAGTTCAAGGCGGCGGCTTCACGGCTGATGGAACTCAGAAGCCAACTAATCCTCCTATTAAACTCGAAACCACGGGGTTGAAGAACCTCAAAGGGACTATTGCGATGGCGCGTTCAGTCAATCCAGATAGCGCAACTAGTCAATTCTATTTTAACGTTATAGATCATGCTGACCTCGATCCTTCAAAAAGCAGCTACGGATACGCGGTTTTTGGTAAAGTTGTTCAGGGTTGGGAAATTGTTGAAAGTATAGCTGAGGTGGCAACAGGATCGAAGAAGATCGGCGGTAATGTTTTTGAAGATTGGCCGATTCAGGATGTCCTTATTCAGAGAGCATACGTTAAGCGTTAGTTATATAAAACTAGCAACCTAGTTATTCATGTTAACCATGGATGAATCTGTCTGGACTAGTTGGTTTTATAGGACGTCGAAACCTCCATCAGATTCAGCTGTCTTTGAGAATCTTACACGATGCGTTTTCCAAGCGGGGTTAAATTGGGCTACAATCGCCAACAAATGGTCTTCTACTAGGATCGCTTTCCAGGGATTCGATATTCCTAGAATCGCTAGCTATGGTGCTGAGGATATTGGTAGACTTATGGAAGCCCCTGGGATCATTCATAACAGAAACAAGATCCTAGCTACTATTCATAACGCTAGAGAGTTTGAGCGGTTTCAACAGGAGAACGGGAGTTTCATGTTGTGGCTTAATGCTCAGGATAAGATGAATAACTATCAGGGAGTTATTCGAAGGATCGGAAGCCGGTTCAAGTTTGTTGGACCAACAGTCGCTACCGTTTTTCTATATAGTATAGGCGAGGACGTAGAGTTTGAAAGGTTTCAACCTAAGTCTTAACTTTGCTCCATAAAGTTCTTAAAAAATAATTGACGTGTTCAATATAGGAGGCGGTGGATCGAAGAAAGTAAACTATTCAATTCAGGAAGGTCTTTCTACCTCTTTCTTTTTCAATTTTATTATAAATATTTATTAAATGAGTTTAACTCCTTTTTTAATGAGTTGATCTAGACCTCATTCTTTATAGTCAATAAAAATGAGATTCTTCATTAAAAGGATGGCTTAACCCAGAAATTGAGGTCGTTCCCTTAACTCGTTGAAGTTTTAGGTGGAAAGCAGATCTCTCTTAGAAGAAAGATAATCCATTACTAGAGCTTCACCGAGGCTTTTTGGGTCTGTGAAGAAGACACGACCCAGGTTCATTCGCGCAATCTTCTCCGCCATTTCACGAAGCTCCGGATCATCGTCCAGCATGATAACATTGAGAATTATATCGTTTAGTCTGAATAATCGAGCCTCTTCAAGGACAGCATCCATTGCCTTAGAGAATCCCACGAATTCTCCATCAAGGTAGTTAGGTGCCGAGTCGGTGATCAGGTGAGCCTGTTTATTTCCAGGTTCATTGGATACTGATAGGCGAAATGTACGTAGAGGGGCTCGGATATCGGTGAACTGCTGTGGTACTGTCATTCTTATGAGCTCCCATGGCTGTACCTGCTTAACCGATTCACTGAAAGCATAAATTCGCAATTTATCCTCTGGAAACTCGATTCGCATTAGCTCATAAAGAGCCAAAGCTGTCTCAACAGCTGCTTCCATCTTTCCTTTCTTTTTCATAGAAGCACTTTGATCTACCAGAACCCCGAAGTGGACCTCTGTTGCATAACGCGGCTCATAGACTCTGAGATCCGCTACACGCATATCATTGAATATTCCTTTCCTCTCCAAAGTAGCAAGGAGGCTAGTCTCTATACTGATCCTATCATAAGGGTCTCCTGGCTCGAAGGCACGAAATGTAGATGCTTTCCAAGGACCATACCCAGCATCTTCAACACGGTGAGCACCCAGCCCTTTCCGCGCTAAGTTAATGAGGATCCTGCTTAGAAAGCCTCTGCCAAGAAGTTCAGCACCTTTCGAGGTTAAGGCTACTCCATAACTTTTGCTATCAATGAAGCCTTTTTTCTCTAGATCTCGAATTGCCGAGTCCCAATCCTCACTAGTAACTCCGTGAGTCTCTTCGCTAAGTGAATCAATCTCTTCTTGGATCCCCTCCAAGTTAGTGGAGATTTTTACATTTTTCAGTATTTCATCTGGTTTTTCTCCTTCTAGAAGCTTCTCCACGGAACGTAGCATATCCTCCGCCTTCATCGAGTCAAGTTTCTCTTGGAGTTCCTCACGTTTTTTCTGCGCAGCAGTGAATCTTTCCTCCGCTTTCTCTTTGACTTTCTCCATGAGAGCCGAGTCTTGGTCAAGGCCCCGCCCCATCTGAACTCGGGCTGCATCCCGAAGCAGCTCTAATGTTCCGTCATTAAAGTCGCTACACGGGTTCTGGCGAGGTTCCAGCAAAGCTACTTCATCCTTTTAGGTGTATAGAGAGCTTCTCCAAGCGGGATTAATTCCTCTTCATTAGATGCGTTTAATGTATGAGCTAGGAGTTCAAGAGCGCTAAGTCTATATGCCTTTAAAACCTCCTCATCGACTGAATTAGGCGCATCTCGAATAAGATCTCCAAAGTCACTAAGGAGACTGAGGCTCTCCCACGGTTGTTGCTCCTCCATGAATCTAACCGCTTTGAACGCAGCTGGGTTAGAGTCAAGCGCTGGTAACAAGTTTTTCTGGAGAACTACTTTTCCTATCTCTTTTGCGAGTTGAAGGGGTTCAAATTCGTCCTCTAATGCCTTAAGTATCGAAGTTCCGACATCTCGCGTAGCGTACCATAGAATATCTTCAACCACTTCATCGTTCTTTAACATGAAGGTGGTTGGGCTATCGTCGAAACCAATGAGATCCGCTCTCAGTCTTATCCTTCCTCTTAGTGAGAGTTTTAATCCTTCAGAGACGTCTGCGAGGCCTAGGACTAACTTTTTGTTAAGTTCAGCGGAGCTTAATGCATGATCAAGGCTCCTTATGCTGCCCCGGATACTGGCGCCGCGATCGATGTTAGGGCAGTTACGTGTGTATCTTACCGCTTTTGATACTGTGTCAACGATCCACCATGGTGCGAAACTGCGTCTTTTAAGATCGGAGGGTTGAGCGTAGAAAGGCTCATTAAGCTTCTTTCTCCGTTTTTCGATATAAAAATCATCGTGGATTCTAAAGCCCTCTTTAAGCATGATCTTCCTCTCTATGTCCTCTTCTGGAAGTCTCATTGTGATTAGCTCTAGTCTATCCAACAAAGGTTCAGGCACGCGATTAACGTGACTGAAACCTGTTGGATTTCCGGTCGCAACGAAGAATATATCGATTGGGCGAACCCAGTTATACTCCTCCAGAATGATTTTTCCCTCTTGGAGCATCGGGTGAAACAGTACCTGTACTTTAGTTGGGATTGCAGGGAGTTCATCGACGCAGACAACCCCTCTATTCCCACGGAGAACACCGGTACCGATGAAAGCTTTTGGATCAGTTGGGCTACCCCCCTGAACTATCGCTTGGATATCTTTAACACCGAGAATCTTAGCTTCATTCGTGTATTCGTTTCCTTGAATTCGACTATATCTCTCGACTCCTGAAATTAGTTCCCACTCGGGTTCCTTTTCGCTTCTACATGAGGGGCATTTCCATTCTTCAGACCATTTTGGATCACAGTTATAGGGGCAATCTTTTATTTTTGGCACTGGCGGGAGAAGCATTGCTAGACTCTCTGCGAGACGAGTTTTTCCTGTTCCCTCTCTGCTGACTAGATAAGGTGAGCTACCGCTGAGCACCGATCGTAGCACATCTCTCTTTGTTTCTTCTCTACCTTCGATATCCGGCAAAGGGTCATCACCCTTTTGTATTTTTTTTAAAACAGCAAGACGCAGCTCATAGCTCACTGGCATCGGTTTGTATCTTTCATAATCGAAATCCAACTCTGAAGCCCCGTAATATCTAGGTGAGACGTGGCTTCCTAAAAAGTGGTTTGAATTGACTAGCGTTCAGACTCGAAGGTTTGGCCCGAGCTGCGAAGTAGTTCTCTTATTGGTAAATGTTGGGGGCATGCTTCTTCACAGATACCACATTTTATACAGTTTTTCGCGTACTGCTCTGGTTTTAAGGTTTCTTTATACTTCTGCTTAATTGAGGCATTTCTATCTCCTGCCCAGTACTCGTTGGTGAGGCTAAATATTTCAGGAATAGCTACTCCGTTGGGGCATGGCATGCAGTATCTGCATCCGGTGCAACCAATTGGACCAAGCTCACGGTACTTAGACGCAACCTTTCCGATAAGGAGAAGTTCATCTTCGGTAAGATGACTGATACTGCTTCGCTCTGCTGACGCGATGTTTTCTATAACCTGCTGATAAGTACTCATTCCACTCAGGACAACTGCTACCTCAGGGTGGTTCCAAACCCACTGGAGAGCCCATTCTGCTGGGCTTCTCTTGATCTTTGCAGTCTCCCAGAATTCTTGGATTACCACTGATGGCTTAATCGCTAAACGACCACCGGCTATTGGCTCCATAACGATAACCGCGAGGCCTTTACTAGCTGCATACTTTAATCCCTCTGTTCCTGCTTGAAATTTCTCATCCATGTAATTGTATTGGATTTGGCAGAAGGTCCAATTATAACTATCCACAATTTCTTTGAAGAGGGGGAGCTCATCGTGGAAGCTAAAACCGAGGTATTTTATCTTCCCTTCAGCAATCTTTTTCTCAGCCCAGTCAAATACACCGATGTCTTTGATTTTAGGCCACCGCTCCTTACCAAGGCCGTGTAAAAGGTAGAAATCAATGTGGTCCGTTTGAAGACGTTGTAGCTGTTCGTTAAAGCATCTTTCCATATCTTCCTTACTGTTAATCATCCAGGTTGGCATCTTTGTCGCGACCTTTGTTCTCTCACGGTATCCGTCCAAGAGCGCTTTGCCGACGAGGACCTCACTATTACCCCGGTGATATCCGTAAGCAGAGTCAACATAATTGACCCCGTTATCTATAGCATAGCGGATCATACGGATTGATAGCGGCTCATTGATCTTTGCAGAATCTCCATCAAGTATAGGCAGTCTCATAGCTCCAAATCCGAGCGCAGAGACCTCAAACCTGGTTTTCCCGAACTTGCGATACTTCATAACACTCACCAGAAACTATGATCAGGATTAATCCATGACTTATAGATGTTTGCGGAGTTTTTCACGATTAGATCAACAACTTTGAGATAAGATCGCATTTGGATTACGAAGATTTGACTCAACCCACAAACCGTATAACTCTGCAAGGATGTAACTTAACACTGATATACTTTGGAATCCGAGAGATTCGACCGAATCTTAGCTGTTATGAATAGGAAGACCCCTGACCGCGTCCCCTGGGCACTATGGGGGCACTTCCCTGCTTGCAAGTGGCTAAACGGATACAGTTGGGAGAAAACCACACGCGATGGCGAAGAAGCAGCGAAAGCCCATCTCGCCCTCCTCCGAGAACTCGATTATTCAATGGATATGCTCAAAGTCACACCATATTACCGATTCATGGCAATGCAGTGGGGAAGCAGATTCGAGTTCATCAACAACGAGGAGGAGGCTCTTACAAAGGAAGTTGCAGTAAAAGAAACAGCGGATTGGGAGAAGCTCTGGGTCTTAGATCCCCGGAAAGAACTCCGCGAGTTCATCCGCTGCAACGAGATATTGGCACACGACCTTCGCAGAATGCCCTACATCTACACAATCCCAAGCCCCATAATCCAAGCCATGAACGGGATCAGTACACCTAAACAGGTCCTAAAAGACATGAAGGAGAACCCTGACGCTCTAAAGAAAGGACTCGAGACTATTACTGAGACAACGATCGACTTCGCAAAGGCTTGCATCGAAGCCGGAGCTTCAGGCATCTTCCTTGGGATCGGAGGCGGAGGCCGTATTTGGAGGGAGCTTGACAAGAAACAGCTAGAGCAATATGCACTTGGTTACGATAAAAAGATCCTTGATTCCGTAAAAGCGCCTATAAAACTGATGCATATCTGTAGTACCCCCGAGGGAAACCCGGAGAAGCTAATGGAGGAGGGCTGGTTCAAGAAGTACCCTGTTACATCAATAAATTGGGCAAGCCACTCCTGGACACCCATAAAAAAAGGTAAAGAGATCTATGGAGATAAATTCTGTATATGTGGAGGGTTAGACCACGAGAAGCTCCTCCGCAGTGGAACGCCAAAGCAGGTTGAAACCGCGGTCAAGAAGACAATAGAAGAATGCGCAGAAGGAGGAGGTTTTATGATTGGCCCAGGTTGTACCGTTTTCCAGAACATGCCCATAGAAAACTATAACGCTGTAGGGCGAGCAGTTCAGAAATATGGTACCTATAAACGTTAAACATATAATTCATATTATTTTGAATTGTCGCAATTTAATTTTTGTTTACGTGACCATCCATGGATACGGGCATGCTTTTAAACCCTCACGCCCACTTTAAGGCTCAGATCAATTAGAAAGAGGTGAATCTGTGACCGCCCAAGAAAATAAGCTCAAAGGCGCTGTAAGGGAGATCGGTCTAACTCATGATATCGACCACAATAACAGTTTCACCGTAACCATCAACATCCAGATAAAAACTGAGGGAAGAGTTAGTTATGAAGAGGCGGAGAAACTTGCATCGAGGTATCGGCGTGAGTACCTTGGAAAGGAAGTTGAGTTTCTCGCCGTTAATCTTCCCTGCCCCGTCTGTAACCGGGTTTTGAACAGTGAAGTTGGTCTTAAAAAACACATCTTAATGAGCCATCCCGAACGCGTCGACCTGATTGCAGTACCTAAAACTGAAAAAGAAACGAAGTCCAAGCTCGTGAAGAGTCCTTCGATGAAAGCGGTGACGAACAAGAAAATCATAAAATCAAATACTAAATCAAAAAAGAAACCAAATGCTAGTGTGAAAACTGTAAAGGCTTTATCGAAAGCATCGAAAACAAAGAAGACTCCAATCAAGAAGGTAAAGACTGAGGCAAAACCAAAGACTACGAAATTAAAACCAATTGAGATTGAACAATCCAAGCCTACAAATAAATTAAAAAAAGATAGTAATCAAAAGCCCATAAAACCTGACCCAATTCTTGAAACATCTATTAAACCCGCAGCGAAAAAAGAGACATTAAAGATAAAACAACCTAAAAAGAGCAAACAACTGAAACTCTTTTAGTTTTCTAAAAAGAATTACTTTCACAGATCAGAGTATTTTCATCATACCCCTAAATAGCAAGTGATTAATTGAATTAATTAAAAGATCTAAATTTTAAACGGCGTGAATAATCCTATTTTTTTAGTATGTTTGGTTGCGCATTTAGATGTAGTGGATGGAGCCCCGGACGGGATTTGATCCCGTGACCTACAGCTTACAAGGCTGCCGCTCTAGCCAGGCTGAGCTACCGAGGCGTACATAGAATCAGATGGGAAGATGTTTATATGTTTCACCTAACCGAATGGGCGAAGATACTTAACTTACCCTACAATGTTCCCGGTAGAAAGACTATGAGCGTTAAAATTACTCAAATTGAAGGCACTGAATTCAAGGCTGAAGCCGACGGATTCGAAATCAGATCTGGTAGGATTGATGCACAAACCCAACCGGCTGGTATGAGTCCTGGCAAGCTTCTTACGGCAAGCCTTGGTCTCTGCTCCGCTTTTCACGCAGCATTATACTTAAAGAGAAACAACATTCAGGTTACTGAACTCATTCTCTTAGTTGAGGCTGTAAATGAGAAGGTCCCAAGTAGAGCCTCCCAGTTCAACATCGAGATAAAGGTAGGAGCCCCTTTAACTGATTTCCAAGTTCAGGAACTATCTATGGAAATCCAACGATGTTATGTCGGAAACACATTGAAAAGTAGCCCAAAGATAAACTACCGTGTTAAGACTCTCTAGAACCGAATAGATTAGAGATTACTGCCAATATTTCGAGCTTCTTCGAGAAGGTCATTTCGTCTGGACACTGGTTTGCTACCCGTTCCTTCTGCACTAAGCCTTCCTACTGGTTTTAATCCTAAATATTTCTCCATTTCCTCAGCCCAGTCATGTATTTTATCGTAGGCACCTATCTTATCCCACCCATATGTGATGCAGTTAACAACTTTTGCTCCCTTCGGGAATCTTACTTTTCGCACTTCTCCATAAATGTAGAGCCTGTTGAGGAAAGTAATGGCTCGACTGTCCCAAGCCTCATAGTATATGGGGCTCCCGATAACGAGGGCACCCATCGACTCGATGTGAGGGTATAGCTTCTCCATATCATCTTTCGGGTAAGTGATTTTTTCATCTTTTGATGTGAGGTGCCCTATATCAAGCTCTGCGAGGTTGAATAGCGTCGTCACATGTCCTGATGATTGTGCTCCTTCCAGCACTGCTTTTACCAGCAGCCCGGTGTTACCTGCAGGGTTGGGGCCACCGACAATTCCTAGAACCTTCATAAATACTCTATAAAAGCTTCATCGAGGTAGAATAAATCTTCTTAGACAATGTTAAAGGAGAGAAAATCTTTCTCTAAATCAGCATATTTTTCATATATTTGTGATAATTAAAAATATTGAACGTCTTAAGCAATGGAAGGAAGATTCGTAGACATTAATCAACAATTAGTACATTTCTTTAGTTGTTTTAACTTGTCTATGTTTTGGATTTCTTGAAATGTTCTTCTGACTCTGACATCCTGCCTAAAGTTCTTAGAAGGTGTCCATAGTTTTCATGAGCTTTTTTGAATCCGGGTTTTTGCTCAAGAGCTTTCTTGTAATGCTCCTCCGCTTTCATGCTCTTATTTAGCTTAAAGAGGATGTTCGCATACCAGAAGTGGGCATCCGGGAAATTGGGGTATAACTCTATTGTTCGACTGAAGAAGGGTTCAGAATCAGCAAATCTTCCTTGGCTAGTGTAAAAAAGGGCTAAGTTGTATTGAGCTGTAACCCAGTTGGGGTCGAGTTCAACTGCTTTCACGAGTTGGGGTTCAGCTTCGGCAATCCTTTTTGTCTCCCAGAGGAAGACCCCGTAATCGTTATGCACCTCGTTTAGATTTGGGTTGGATTCAAGGATTTTTTTGTATATGATCTCTGCTTCACCGATTTTTCCTTGATCCTTGAGAATTTTTGTTTGTTTTAATATAAATTTAGGGTCGTCTTTTAGAGTTTTTAACTTCTCATACCTTTCTTTCACTTCAGGCCAATTGGGGCGTATCTCAAGTGCTTTCTGGTAGTGAACCGCCGCCTCCTCAAGTTTACCTACGCTCTCTAGAACAAGTGCATAATTAAGTTGTATACTAGCATCATTTGGCTTCAACTCTATAGCACGGGTAATGTGCTTGATAGCTTCGTCGTGACGTCCTTTCTTCCAAAGAATGACACCGTAGGTTGAGTGGGCATCACTCGATTTTGGATCCATTGCGACAGCAGTCCGGACATTCTCTTCTGCTTTATCCAAGTCCCCTTTCTGCTGGAGAACAACAGCGTAGAATGTTCTATAAGCGGCATGATCCGGTGCGATTGCAAGAGTTTTTCGGATCATAACTTCCGCATCGTCAACTTGACCATTTCTGAAGAGGAAATAAGCGTAGGCTCCGGTTAAAGTGATGTTGAAAGGCTGGCTTGTAATTGCCTGCTGATAATAGAGGTTTGCTTCACCTCTCTTTCCCTTCTTCTCAAGAACATCACATAATAGAATATACGCCTCTGCTAAACTAGGCTCAGTACTGAGGGCCTTCTTGGCATAGAGCTCCGCCTCGTCAAGCTGCCCCATACTTATCGCCGCTGAGGCTCTCGCTATATACTGCCAGACGGGTTCAATGTCACCGACACCACCAATGCCCATAGATTAGACTCACGAGTGTGTTTCGGTTAAATGGGTTTCTAATTATTGACGATGTTGAACCTTATTAAGCACCTTAGCTACCTCTCTGAAGTATGAGCATAACCATTTCTAGAGTCAAGGGGATGAAGCTGAAGGCCGAGGTTGATGGTTTCACCATCATTACAGGGAAGATCGATGAGACCACTCCCGCCGAGGGACCTAGTCCAGGTAAGCTCATGGTTGCCAGTCTAGGATTATGCATTGAGGTCTATGCAGCTCTATACCTGAGAAAACATAAAATCCCTGATGAAGGTCTAACAGTCGAGATCAAAGAAACAAATGGACAGAATCCAAGCAGAGCAATAGCCTTTGATGTTGAAGTCAAGGTTAAAGCGGTGCTTACTGACGAGCAAAAGAGCGGAATCATGAAAAATATTCTACATTGCTATGTTAGCAATACAATGAAAGGAAATCCTGAGATCAATTATAGCCTCTTGGTTGATAGTTAGATTATTTGATTATGTATTTGTTACTCTTCATTATGTGCAATGGTTTTCCTTGTCCGGGTTTACCTATTATTACTTCATCATACATGATAATACCTCTGATGAAGGTTAGAACAGGTTCCCCTATTGTTTTCCACCCTTCATAAGGAGTCCATTTGGTTTTTCTATGGAGGTTTTCATCTCTTATCATCCACTCCTTTTTAAATGTCAAAGAGGCGCGCGCCTATCTGTATGAATCCTTTCTTGGGGTAAATGTCAAGAATCTTGAGCGGGATTTTTGCAGTAGCTTCTACTAGTCTTGCGATACTAAGGGTTTCCTTATTGACCTCAGTGAGGAGAAGTGAAAGCATAATCTCTACAGCTGGGATCCCCGAAGGAGAATTCCAGATATTTTTGTAGCCGAGGTCCTTCTCCTCCAATATGTGTGAGGGATGGTCGGATGGTATGACATAAAGACATTGACAATATCATAGCTAACCTTGTTCAAGCTTTATCCAAAGTCTGGCTCCATATCAAAGTCAAGGGTATGTAAATCGTCCAGAATAGTTTCAATGATCCTAATTTTATCCAGAGTTTTATCCAATTCCCAATTTTTCGTCCTGTTTCTATCTCTCCTAATCTTAAGTCACCTTAAAGATAACTAGATTTTCCTAAATCAACAGAGCTTTTTATGGATACATAACTAACTGGTGAGAATGATGGATGAAGAATTATTTGTTCTCATTTATTATGGTAATTTTTTTAATTATTAAAAAAGGACAAAATGTAACAGCAAAAATTTTTATGATTTTAATACTTGAGTGTTGGAGCCCCGAGCGGGACTCGGACCCGCGGCCTACAACTTACGAGGCTGCCGCTCTACCGGGCTGAGCTACCGGGGCGCTCCAACTATTGTGCATTAAGCCTCTTTTTAAGAAATATGGTTAGGATCTACGCGTCTCCGATAGCCTGCTCTTCCATCAACTTAGTCAACTCCTCTTCCTTAACTCCTAGAAGATTGGTGAGGATCTCTCTCGTGTTCTGACTGAGAAGTGGAGCCGCTGAGGTTATCCTTCCTGGGGTTTCGCTCATTTTTACCGGGAAGTTTGGGACAGTTATCTTTCCCGCGGTGGGGTGTTCAACAGTAACCCACATATCTCGAGCTTTAAGATGAGGATCTACTACAGTTTCATTGATCTGGTATACTGGGGCTGCAGCGATATCTGCGTCGATTAGGATTTTCGCTATCTCGTCTCTATTGTGATCTCCAATATATTGAGAAGCCATTTCTTTTGTTGGCTCATCGGAGCCTAGAAGTTTTTTCAGGTTTTCCACTGCTGATGGACTCCAGGCACCCATGAAGACGTAACCTCCATCCTTTGTTTTGAACATACCTCCGACGTTGCTTCCACCACGGCTTTTTTTCCGCATCTCATGTAGGAGCATTCCTGATAAGTTAAATCCGGTAAGAGCTGGGTTGAGCGCGGTCATGCAATCGAACTGAGCAACATCTATCATCTGTCCTATGCCTGTGTGGTCACGATATCTTAACGCGGCGATAATCGCCATAGCTGCCAGTGTACCTGGGCCGAGGTCTCCATAGGCCATAGCCATCTCTATTGGTGGGCCATTAGGATCTACCCCATCTCCTGTGAGTCTCGTATGCCCGCTCATCGCCTCTGCGATTGGTGCGTAGCTATTTCTTCTAGTGTATGGACCGTATTGACCGAAACCGCTCATCGCTGCGTAGATGATCTTTGGATTGATTTTCTTGAGTTCATCGTAGCCTAATCCCAGTTTCTCCATAGATCCTGGGCTCATATTCTGGACGAGCACATCACTTTTCTTAAGGAGCTCTTTGAAAAGGCGTTTTCCCTCCGGGTGTTTCAAGTTAAGGGTTAGGCCTTTCTTATTCAAATTTAAGTGATGGAAAGTAAAGGAGGCTCCCCCAAAAGTCATTCCTTCGCTTAAGCGGTCAATAGCACCCCAGGGGGGTTCGACACGGATGACCTCTGCACCCATCTCTGCTAGCATCATTGTGCACCAAGGACCCATCCAGACGTGGGTCATGTCTAGAACTCTGATATCATCAAGGGGCATCTTCATAGCTTTCACGGGAATGAGTAATTATGGAAAACGCCTAATAAGGGCATCCCTTTTCTTGGCTGAAAAGCTAAAATCATCCTCAAGGTAAGTTAAGATGATAATGATGCCTACGGTCGCTGAGATCGGTGAGAGGGAGCTCATCTCTCGAATGATGCGTCACCTTACTCTTATGCCTAATATGCCTGTTCCAAACTGGGACGATGTTAACGCAATAAGTCTTGGCGACGGTAGATGTGTTGTCCTTAAGACGGATATGCTCGTTTGGAAAACTGATGTCCCTATAGGGATGACTCCTTTCCAAGCAGGGCGGAAAGCCGTTGTGATGAACTTTAGTGACCTCGGTGCAAAAGGGTGTGTTCCAAAAGCTTTTCTAGCGGCGCTTGGCGTTCCCGATTCTACACCTGCTGAGTGGGTTGAGGAACTCGCTCGGGGGTTCGAGTCAGGAGTTAGGGAGAACGACGCCTACATGATAGGTGGAGACACCAATGAGGCTTGCGACATAATCATTAGCGGTATGGCGTATGGTATATCCGAAGAAAAACGGCTTGTTCTTCGTGGGACATCAAAAATCGGGGATATCCTCTGCAGTAGCGGAGCTTGGGGGAACACGACATGTGCCTTTAAGATTCTCCTCAGCGATTTCACTACATCAACTTCTCTACGTGATAGGTTGACTGAATCAGTTTTCATGCCACGTCCACGTGTTAAAGCCGGTATCGAGCTTGCAGACTCTGGTGCAGCTACCAGCTGTATGGACAGCAGTGATGGTTTAGCTGTTAGCCTTCATGACCTTTCGCGTAGTAGTGGCAATGGTTTCTGCGTCACAAACCTTCCTCTAACCCAAGAGGCCACAATTTTTGCTAATGAACATCATCTTGACCCTGCTTCCGTAGCTCTCTATGGTGGAGAAGAGTATGAGCTCGTATTTACAATTAAACCTGATAAACTTGAAGATGCTAAAGCTGCCCTTCAACGCGGTGGATGTTCACTACAGGTGCTTGGGAACGTGATTAAAGAGAAGCGGATCATATACATCGATGATGGAGAAGAAAAGCTAGTAGGCTCGGGCGGATGGGAGCATTTCACTGGGTTAAAGTAAGAGCAATAGTAGAGGCGCGATGATCAACGCTGTCATGTTGCTAAGCTTCATGAAGATGTTTAGGCTAGGCCCGGCAACATCTTTAAGCGGATCTCCAACGGTATCCCCAGTGACCGCTGCATCATGAGCTGGAGTTCCCTTTCTCCAGAAATCTATCTCAATATGCTTCTTTGCGTTATCCCAAATACCCCCTCCGAAGCTGAAAAAGGGAGCTAGGAGCGCTGATGTACATAAACCACCCAGAAGCATAGTCCCAAGAGCATATGGTCCAAGGAGCAAACCGATGAGTATGGGGGAGAGTACAGCTAAGAGTCCTGGAGCCACCATCTGCTTGAGAGCAAAGCTTGTCGCGATGTCAACACACTTCGCGTAATCTGGTTTTTCGGTTCCAAGCATAATTCCTGGGCTATCTTTGAATTGGCGTCTGACCTCCTCCACAATTCTGAACGCTGATTTTGCGGTTGCTTGAATCGCCATGCTGCTGAAGAGGAAGGGGAAAACTCCACCGACAAGAAGTCCTACTAGAATAACGGGGCTTGTAAAACCGAGGCTTACCTTACTCATCCCCACGAGCTCACTGTAAGTTGCGAATATCACCAGGGTGCTTACTGTTCCGCTTGCGGTCGCAAAAGCTTTTGTGAAAGCCTTTGTTGTATTTCCTGCAGCATCAAGTTCCTCTAAAGCCGCCATATCTGTTTTTATTCCGCTCATCTCAGCAATCCCTTGAGCGTTATCGCTTATTGGACCGAAAGCGTCGCTGCTCATCACCATCCCTATTGCAAGGTCAGTACCGATATTGGCTGCAACGAGACCATAAAGACTACCTCCTGTAATCCACCAACTAAAGAGGGTGACCACGAGAATACTGAGATATGGTATGAAAGGGCTCTGTAGAGCATAACCGAGTCCCGTGATTATTGTTAAGGCAGAACCGTACTCACAGCTTTCAGCTACTTTTCTAACAGGTCCGCTGTTGATACCTATGTAATACTGAACCACTAATCCCACAGCTAGGCTCGCGAGGAGCCCTGAGACCACAGCGTAGAACACGCGCACATCCCCTAGGGTAGTTATGGTTACGAAGTATGCTCCGATGATGCTGATCATTGAGGAAATAATTAGTCCAATACCAAAACTTGTTAAAGGCTTCATTTTTCCATATTGGCGAGTCGCGAATATTCCGATAATTGTAGAGATAATTCCTACAGCTCCAAGAAGAAGTGGATAGACTAGAGCATTCAAACCTAAGGGTGCGAGCAGTATTGAGCCGAGAAGCATCGCTGTGATGTAGTCGTCGCTGATAGACTCGAATAGATCGCTTCCTCGCCCTGCACAGTCACCAACATTATCACCAACCAGATCCGCGATCACCGCTGGATTTCTAGCGTCGTCCTCAGGGATCTTTTGCTCGATCTTGCCTACAAGATCTGCTCCGATATCTGCAGCTTTTGTAAATATTCCGCCTCCTAATTGAGCGAATAAGGCTGCAAGGCTAGCACCGAACCCGAATCCAATAACGAGATTTGGGTCATGATAGAGGTACATGAAAGCTGAAACCCCCGTCAGGCTTAGACCAGTAACTAGCAGCCCCATTACACCCCCACCACGGAAGGCAATCTTGAACGCTTTTGCGCCGGATACGTTTGCTGCAAATGTTGTGCGTACGTTTGCTCTAACGGCTACCCGCATCCCTATGTAGGCTCCGATGAGGCTTAGAGCTGTACCTGAGAAAAATCCTCCTACAACGCGTAAATCATTGTAAAAATAGTATATTGGGATAGAAACAATAATACTCACGATAATGATTGTTTTATACTGTCGATTGAGAAAAGCTTTCGCACCGGTCTCAATTGCATCTGCAACCTGCTTCATTT